>CABZHQ010000005.1 GCA_902525585.1 uncultured Prochlorococcus sp.
TATTTACTGGTCCACTTGCTCCAGCTTGTGTCATTGCTTCTGTTATGCCAGATCCAAAATGAGGGTCCCAAATAGCATGAGCTATCGGGCGGACATGAGTTGGATCGAGTACAAATTGCTCAAAATTACCTTGCCAAGCAATATGAAATAAGTTACCAGCTACCCAGAGAGCGATTATCGCTAGATGTCCAAAATGTGTAGAGAATAGCTTCTGATAAAGTTTTTCTTCAGTCATACCGTCATGACTTTCAAAGTCATGAGCGGTAGCTATTCCGTACCATATTCGTCGGGTTGTGGGGTCCTGAGCTAGACCCTGGTTAAATGATGGAAATTTTGTTGCCATTGAATTAAAAAGGTGAAGTTCAGGTTGTTAGCCCAGCCCGAAAAGGCGAGCATGGAAGAAGGCCCATGTGGTAGCAATACCACCTACAAGGAAGTGTGTAACACCTACTGCACGTCCCTGAGTAATAGATAGAGCTCGAGGTTGAATGGTTGGTGCAACCTTTAGTTTATTGTGTGCCCAAACAATTGATTCGAACAATTCTTGCCAATATCCTCTTCCGCTGAAGAGGAACATTAAACTGAACGCCCATATAAAGTGAGCTCCCAAGAACATCAAACCGTACATACTTATTGATTGACCATAGCTTGTTAATACTTGAGAAGCTTGAGCCCAGAGGAAATCTCTTAACCAACCATTGATAGTAATTGAACTTTGTGCGAAATTACCTCCAGTAAGTCCCCAAACATCACTCTGCATTTTCCAAGAGAAGTGGAAAATAACTATTGATAAACAGTTATACATCCAGAAGAGAGCCAAGAAAACGTGATCCCATGAAGAAACTTGACATGTACCACCTCTTCCAGGACCATCACAAGGGAATCTAAATCCTAAAGAAGCTTTATCAGGAATCAACCTTGAACTTCTTGCATAAAGAACTCCTTTAAGAAGTATCAAAACAGTTACATGGATTTGGAAAGCATGAATATGATGAATCATTAAATCAGCTGTCCCTAATGGAATTGGAGCTATAGCTACCTTTCCACCAACTTCTACTAAACTTCCATTAAAGACTTCACTTAAAGCTTTGTGAGGTAAAGCTTCTGCTGTACCTGCTAAAAGGGAAGTCCCAACAGCAGATGCTTGAATACTCTGTACCCATTGAGCAAAGATTGGCTGAAGTTGGATAGCAGAATCACTAAACATATCTTGGGGTCTACCCAAAGCTCTCATTGTGTCGTTGTGAATATAGAGTCCAAAACTATGGAATCCTAACCACATACAAACCCAGTTCAAGTGACTGATTAAAGCATCTCTTGCCTTAAGAATTCTGTCTAATACATTATCAATATGTTTTGCTGGATCGTAATCTCTAACCATTGCAATTCCAGCATGCGCACCTGCTCCTACTATGAATAATCCACCTATCCACATGTGATGGGTAAATAATCCAAGAACTGTCATATAGTCAGTAGCTATATAGGGATATGGAGGCATCGCATACATGTGATGAGATACAAGTATGCTTATTGATCCAAGCATCGCTAGGTTAACTGATAGCTGCGCATGTCTACTTTCTGCCATGAACTCAAAAAGACCTTGATGACCTTTAGGCGCAGGGAATAATATTGGGTCTCCTTGTTGTGAATCTAATATTTCTTTCATACTATGACCAATACCATAATTGGTTCTATACATATGACCACCGATTATTGCTATTACACCAAAAGCTAAATGATGATGTGAAACATCAGTCATCCACAAGCTTCCTGTCACAGGGTTAAGTCCACCTTTGAAAGTAAGGAAGTCTGAGAAAGCTAACCAATTTAAACTAAAGAAATTACCTGTGCCACTTGCTAATCCTGGAAATATCTGACCGATAATTTGTGGATCACAGAGTTGATGAGGCATAGGCATATCTGCAATAGTTGCTATTTCTTTTCCATTAATAACTAAAGGAGAGCCTGCATCAATTGCATCTAAGAGAGCTGCTGTAGGAGCTCCAATATGAATACAATGACCAGCCCATGCTAAGGATCCTAAACCTACTAAACCAGCTATGTGGTGGTTAAGCATAGACTCAATATCTTGAAACCACTCCATCTTTGGAGCTGCTTTGTGATAATGAAAAATTCCAGCATGAAGCATAAGTGCCGCCATAACTACAGCACCTATTGCTAAAGCCATAAGTTCACTCTCATTAGTGATTCCCCATGCTCGCCACATGTGGAATATTCCTGAACTAATTTGAATACCGTTGTAGTTAGCACCAAGGTCAGCATTAAGCATTTCTTGACCAACGATTGCCCATACTTGCTGAGCTCCGGGTTTGACATGAGTTGGATCAGCTAACCAACCTGAGTAATTAGAAAATCTTGCTCCATGGAAAAATGCAGCACTCATCCATATAAAAATGACTGCAAGATGTCCAAAATGAGCTGAAAAGATTTTTCTTGTTGCTTCTTCAGCATCGCCTGTATGCACGTCAAAATCATGTGCATCAGCATGCAAATTCCAGATCCAAGTTGTAGTTTTTGGACCTTTAGATAATTTACTTGACCAGAATCCTGGCTTATCTAATTTGGCAAAATCAATAGGTCTTGGATCGGCCTTGACAGGATCTTCCAAAACTTTTTTGTTTTTTTCTCCACTTTCTGGTGGGCTGATGGTCATCTAGCACCTCGAAAATAATTGACATTAAAGCCGATTGATCGGATCTTGAACCTATTTTTAATGATAATGTTCAAGAAAACGAATCCTTCGGAACTTTAGATATTCGTTTCAAAAATAATAAGGCAAAGATTCTTTCGTTATGCATTAACGTAACAAATGTTCTAATGATTGTTACTATATGAATATTTTGTTAAATTCTAGTCTATGACATAATTATGAGTATTTTTACCCAAATTTTTAATAAATTTCTTAAATTTTTTTTTATATTTCAAAGAAAATTTTTTAAATCAAGTGACAGGATATAATTTCAACATAATTATCAATAGTTTCTGATTTGGAAGGAATTGCTATAGGTCTATCTAATAATTCAAAAGAAATTTTAAAAAGGCTTAAAAAAACCGAATTTGTCAAAGATATATATATTGCAGGTTCTTCAAAAGATGATGAGAAGGAAAATGAACTTGTTCAAGTACAAAAACCTAAAGAAATCTTACTTAAAAAATGGCCTGAGATAGATTTAATAATTTTTATAGGATCAATTGCTGCCTCGATACGCATAATAAATTCTTTTTTAACCTCTAAAGATCAAGATCCTGGTGTAATAGTTATAGATAACAAATGTTCCAAGATAGTTCCTTTAATCGGCTTACATCAATCAAATACGCAAAATATTGCATGTCAAATTGCTAATTTAATTGGTGGCGAAATAATAGAAACTAATAACTCCAATGATCAAAACTTCTTAAGTCTTGATTCATTTGGGAATCAATGGGGTTGGGAAAGATCTGGCAACGTAAAGGATTGGTCAAAACTAGTAATTAAACAAGCCAAGAACGAAGAAATATTTTGCAAACAATTTTCTGGCAATAGCTTATGGAAAAATTCAGAATCAGGGGAGTTAATTAATCAAATTAATGAAAAAGAAATTGAAAAACCAGATTCAACATTTCATGTCAGTATATTTGAAAATCATGAAACAACTTGGCACCCGCCCGTATTATGGGTTGGCATTGGATGTGAAAGAAATACAAGCAAAGAATTAATAGCAAATTCTTTAAATAGTTTATTGGAGTCAAAAAATTTATCCAAGTATTCAATTGCGGGACTTGCAACGATTGATATAAAAAAAGATGAGAAAGGAATTTTAGAACTTGCTGAAGAAAAAAACTTGCCTATAAAGTTTTTTAGTAAAGACGATCTTTCGACAAAAATTGTTCCAAATCCTTCAAGTGTTGTAGAAAAGGAAATTGGCACCCCTTCTGTAGCGGAAGCTTCTTGTTTACTCGCAGCAGGAGAAGAATCAAAATTATTAGAAGAAAAAAGAATTTTTAAAAATCAATCTGGGGCAGTAAGTATCGCTGTAGCAGAATCAAAAAATCAATATAATCCAACCAATGGCGAAATACATATTATTGGAAGTGGGCCTGGTGATATCTCCTTCCTTACCAGTAATGCAAAAAAAGCACTTTCAAGATGTACTGTTTGGATTGGATACAAAATGTATTTAGATTTAATTAAGTCCTTAAAAAGGAGTGACCAAGTTTTTATTGAAAGTAAACTTACTGAAGAAAAAGGGAGATGCAGTAAAGCAATTAAATTAGCCGAGGAAGGAATAAAAGTGGCTTTAATTTCCTCAGGCGAATCTGGATTCTATGGCATGGCTGGTTTACTTTTAGAATTACTTCAAAAAATCAACCCAGAATATAGACCTTACTTTGAAGTACATCCAGGTATAAGTAGTGTTCAATTAGCGGCTGCACTTAGTGGGGCACCATTAATGAATGACTTTTGTTCAATTAGCTTAAGTGATAAGTTAACTCCATGGTCTTTAATAGAAAAAAGAATTGAAGGGGCTCTTCTAGGTGATTTTGTTATAGCTTTATTTAATCCTCAATCAATTGAGAGAAATTGGCAGCTAAAAAGTGTAATAGATCAATGTTTAAAATCTAGGCCAGGCAATACTCCCGTTTTAATAGCTAGACAAGTTGGAAGAGAAAATCAATCAAAAAAATTTTTCAATTTAAACACAATCCCTTTAAAAGAAGTAGACATGTTATCAATAATAATTATTGGCAATTCTCAAACCACTTTAATAGATGAAATATTCCTTACTCCAAGAGGATATTTACAAAATTAAGTTTAGGTAATAAATAAGTTATCCAAAGATTTTTTCTTTGCTTTTTTTTTACAAGAATACTAATCTTTTATAAAGGATTAAATAAATTCATTGAAAAAAATAGGTTTAATTTTATTTGATATTGATGGTGTAATCCGCAGCGTAGAAAATAGTTACAGACTTTCATTAAAAAAAACAGTTTATAAATTTTCCGGATGGGAGCCAAGTTATGTAGATATTGATAATGCAAAAAATGAAGGGATCTGGAATAATGACTGGGATCTAAGTTTAGAACTTATAAAAAGATGTATAAAAAAAGAGAACTTAAATCTTAAAATTCCTCTTAGAGAGGAAATAGTTGAGTGTTTTGAAGAATTTTACTTTGGAGGAGATCCAAATGTAGATAGTAAATATTGGTCTGGCTTCATAACAAATGAAGATTTATTAGTTGATAAAGAATTTTTTGATTTATTAAATAGCAATGGAATAATTTGGGGTTTTGTAAGTGGTGCAGAGCATGCTTCTGCAAAATTTGTTTTAGAAAAAAGGCTTGGACTAAAATCACCTCCATTAATATCTATGGGAGATGCTCCAGATAAGCCTGATCCTAAAGGTTTTATTCACTTATCAAAAAAGCTTCTTGGAGATAAACTTGGCGAATCAAATATTCCCATTGCATATGTAGGAGATACTATTGCAGATGTAAATACAGTTATAAACGCTAGAAAGGAAATACCTACTCAGAAATTCATAAGTTTTGGAATAGCTCCCCCTCATTTACACTTACAGTCTCGATTAAAAGAACGTAATTCATACGAAAAAAATCTGCAAGATGCAGGTGCTGACTTTATTTTAAATTCTATAAATGACCTAAAATCTATTAATCTTTCTCTATTCTAAAAAATCTCTATTCTAAAAAATATTCTTTAGAAGATTCTTGTTAAATGTAAATAAGGATTGGGAGTCACTAGTAAGAGATCTTTAGAGAATGAGGATGAACTAGTACGACCAAACATGAGATCAGAATGAGGTTATTTACCCACTAATTTACCCACCATTTTTTTAAATTTGATTAACTACCCATTAGATTTAAGATCTTAATGATCAAGAGTATAATAAATTAATAAATTTTTTTAAATTAAATTTAATGAGCAATTATATAATCGGCTTATCTTGTTATTACCATGATAGTGCTGTTGTACTGATAAAAAACGGAGAGATAGTTGTAGCAGTTCAAGAAGAAAGATTTTCCAGGAAAAAGCATGATTCAAGATTTCCTATAAACGCAATAAAATATACTCTTAAATCGCAAAATATTGACTTAAGAAATATTGAGATGATTGTCTACTATGAGAAACCACTTCTAACTTTTGAGAGATTATTAGAAACATATCTTGCTGTTGCTCCAAGAGGATTACGTTCATTTATTGCTGCAATGCAAGTATGGTTAAAAGAAAAATTATTTTTAAAATCAGAACTTAAAAGTAAATTCAAATCCTTACAAGAAGAACTTGTTCCAAATATTAAACCTTATATTCCAAAATTTTTATTCTCAGAGCATCACCTCTCTCATGCTGCTGCTGCTTTCTACCCAAGTCCTTTTGATGAAGCGGTCATCTTATGTATGGATGGTGTAGGTGAGTGGGCAACAACTACTGCTTGGATTGGTAAGGGTAGGAATATAGATCCTCTTTGGGAAATCAGTTTCCCCCACTCTCTCGGACTTCTTTATTCAGCATTCACCTACTACTGTGGATTCAAGGTCAATTCTGGTGAGTATAAACTAATGGGTCTGGCTCCCTATGGGAACCCCAGGTTTGTAGAAAAGATCAAAGATAATCTTATTGATATTAAAGATGATGGTACATTCCGTCTCGACATTAGTTACTTCAAATACCACCGTGGATTCCGTATGACAGGACAGAAGTTCCACAAACTATTTGGTAGACCCCCGCGGAAGGGAGAAACAGAACTCTCCCAGTTCCACATGGACCTAGCAGCATCAATCCAAGTCGTAACAGAAGAGATCGTCTTGAAACTTGCAAAATCACTGCGGCAAGAGACGGGCATTAAAAATATTTGTCTTGCTGGTGGCGTTGCTCTGAATTGCGTTGCAAACGGTAAATTGCTTCAAGAGAATATCTTTGATGATATTTGGATTCAACCTGCCAGTGGTGACTCTGGTTCAGCACTGGGAGCTGCTTTGGTGGGATGGCATCAGCATAAAAAACAAGTGAGAGTTATCAACACAAACGACTCCATGAAAGGAACTTACTTGGGTCCCGAATTTAGTAACAATGAGATCACCAATTATTTAGAACAAATCAATGCCCCATTTCACACTGAAAGCGATTCCACATTGTTTGATCGTTTGTCAGAGGAACTTGAAAAGGGTAACGTGATTGGTTGGTTTAATGGTCCTATGGAGTTTGGTCCAAGAGCATTAGGTGGACGCTCCATCATTGGGGACCCACGAAATCAGAAGATGCAAAGTGTGATGAACTTAAAAATTAAGTACAGGGAAAGTTTTCGTCCTTTTGCCCCATCAGTTCTCGAGGAAGACGTGACCAATCAGTTTGAAATGAATGCCAAGAGTCCCTACATGCTTATGGTAGCTCCCGTTAAGAAAGAACTATGTAAGATTATGACAGAGGAAGAAGACAAACTCTTTGGTATCGAGAAACTCAATATTCCACGATCATCGCTGCCTGCAATAACACATGTAGACTACTCTGCAAGAGTTCAAACAGTAAACAAAACAACCAATCCCCGCTATTACAATTTGATCAGTGCTTTTAAGCGAAAGACTGGTTGTCCCACCATCGTTAACACCTCATTCAATGTGAGAGGTGAACCTATAGTTTGCACTCCTCAGGATGCTTACAGATGCTTCATGAGGACAGAAATGGATGTACTAGTTCTTCAAAACCAGATCCTTTTCAAGGGCGAACAACCAAAGGTCGAAAAAGACGAAACTTGGATGCAGGAGTTTGAACTCGATTGATCATGAAAGAAATAATTTCAAAAAAACAACTAAGAGAATTCGGACTTCTAATTGGATTTGGATTCCCTATTCTGATTGGTTGGTTGCTGCCTTCTTTCTTCGGGCATGCATTCAGGGAATGGACTCTTTGGGTAGGGATTCCAGGATTAATCCTTGGAGTAACAGCACCACGCTTACTTCACTATCCATTTAAGTTTTGGATGGCTCTCGGTTTAGCACTTGGATGGGTAAATAGTAGAATCATTCTTGGTCTTGTTTTCGTTATTGTCCTTCTACCTATTGCGGTAATAATGCGTATTATTGGATATGATCCATTAAGAAGAGTTCGTAAAGGAGAGAAAACTTATCGTGAAAATATACAAAATCGCCAAACTGATCTTACTCGCATTTTTTAACTATGGAAGCATTTCTTGATCTTATTAAAGACATCTGGGACTTTCTTAAAGTTCGAAAGAAATATTGGTTAGCGCCCTTGATTATCACGATCGTCCTTATGGGAGCACTTATTGTATTTACTCAGGGGTCAGTAGTTGCGCCTTTCATTTATTCTATTTTCTGATATCCATATTGGACCCACGTACCAAAAAGAACTCAAAAGACTTTGGTATTAATATCATAATTTATGAATCTTCCTGATTTCCCCGCAATTTTCTATCTACTGTATATAAAACTCAAACCAGTCTTTTATAAACAATTCAATCAAACCTCAAACCATAGAGATTTATATCCGATGTATTCAAACAAAGAGTTCTCTATTGAACTGCTCAATGAAATACCTATACTTACCACAGTTTACACATCAATTTACACGCCACTTGGTTGACGTGATATTTAACTTTTACGAACCTGTAAGGACATCATTTTCTGGTATCTGAAGTAGTAGCAGTAGATCTTAAGCCTCAGCTAACTCTTAAAACTTCCACGAACCAAATAATTACGGAGAGGGAGGGATTCGAACCCTCGACAAAAGTTACCTCCTGTAACTCCTTAGCAGGGAGCCGCTTTCAACCACTCAGCCACCTCTCCAGTTCTTATAGATTATCAATTTTTTTGCAAACATTCAAAATTATTTATTTAATCGAAATGTCTAATCAACTTGAACTCTCTGCAATCTATTTTTAAAAGAACAAAGAATTTCCCATGGAATAGTATCGGATTCTTTTGCCCAATCAATAGGAGAAATGGTTTTGTCCCCGTCAGATCCTAGTAATATCATTGTACTACCAACTTTAATTTCATTTGAGCCTGTTATATCAACCATCATTTGATCCATTGTTATAGATCCAACTTGGGGGAAAAGTTTATTTTTATGAATAACTTTTATCTTGCCTGAAAGATTTCTCGGGACTCCATCTGCATAACCAATACTTAAGACAGCTAACTTAGTTTTTCTAGAACTTACAAATTTTCCTCCATAACTTACACTTACGCCAGGTTCAATTGTCCTAATAAAAGCTACTTTAACTTTTAAAAATAAAGCTGGTTCAAGAGATAAATTTTTATCTATTTTTGCTAGAGGACTATATCCATACATAGAAAGCCCAACACGTACCATGTGAAAATGAAAATTTTTGTTAAGAAGCATTGCCGCAGAATTAGCCAAATGAATCTTAATTTTATTATTTCTATCAAGATTAATTTGCTTTAATAATTTATCAAACTTCAGTCTTTGTAATTGTGTAATACTTTTAGGATTTAATGCGTTATCTTCATCTGCAGAAGATAAATGACTATATATTCCTTCTATTAAAATGTTCTCAAAAGATTTTATTTTCTCAAATTGCTGAAAAAAATTATCAAATTCAAAACCTAATCTTGACATTCCCGTATCAACCTTAAGGTGTAAAGAAAATTTAAACCCAAAATGCTTCCCTATATGATTGCAAATTAAACACTCTCTTATACTACTGATGGTAGGCATAAGTTCATTTTTAAAGGATATTATTAAATCTCTTTTTGTATATAAATTTCCTAGAATAAGAATCGGTTTTTTAACTCCACAAGCACGAAGCTTAACCCCTTCTTTTAAAGTGGCAACGCCTAATTGAGAAGCTCCACCTTTTATAGCGAAATCAGATACCAATTTTGCATCATGTCCATATCCATCAGCTTTGACAACCGCCATAAATTGACAATTTTTACTTAGTTTCGTTCTTAACTGCCTTACATTTCTCTCTATCGCTTTGCCTTTAACTTCTATCCATGCCCTTTGTTTTGGATCTATATCTTGTTTAAAAGTTGGATATTGATCAAAATTAAATCCCTGATCTGTTTGCCGAGTTTGCATTAACTTTGCACAATAAATATGCGCTTATTGAAATATACAGTTAGCATGACATGTAAATTGTATTTTGGCATGGGCCATACTCTAGTTTTAAATGCATCTTATGAACCTTTAAACATTACTTCGTGGCGAAGAGCTGTCATTTTGATGATCAAAGGTAAAGCAGAAAGCTTAGAGGAAGATAATTCATATTCAATACATAGCGGAAGAAAATTGCCGACAGTTATAAGACTTCGTTACTACGTTAAAGTGCCTTTTCGAGAGGTTTCTTTAACAAGAAAAAATATCCTTCTAAGAGATAATAATGCTTGCCAATACTGTAACTATAGGGGTAGCGACCTTTCAATAGATCATGTTTTACCTAGGAGCAGAGGTGGAACAGATAACTGGGAAAACGTTACTACAGCATGCCTTAGATGTAATGTACAAAAAGGCAACCGCACTCCAGAAGAGGCAAATATGCCTTTAAGGCGCAAGCCTTATCGTCCACTTAGTAATCTCAACTTTGAGGCTACAAGACAAATTGACTCTGGCAGACATAAAGAATGGAGTAAATACGTAATAGGAGTTTCAATCCAATAAAAATAAAATCTTAATTTACTTCGTTATTAAAATCTTCCATCATTCTTTTTTGTTCTTGGGCAATGCATGCATCAATAACTTCATCCAATTGACCAGCAAGAATTGGCTCTAGTGAAAAATTGGAACCTAATCTATGATCAGTTGTCCTGTTATCTTTAAAATTGTAAGTTCTAATTTTTTCACTCCTATCCCCTGTCCCAACCTGAGAAAGCCTCTGAGATCTTTCTTTAGCATTAGCTTCTTTTAATTGAATTTCAAATAATTTAGCTCTTAAAATTTCCATTGCTCGTTCGCGATTTTGCAATTGTGATCTCTCTTGAGTACAAAAAACTCTTATTCCTGTAGGCTTATGGAGAAGATCAATAGCTGTCTCTACCTTATTAACATTTTGTCCCCCTGCACCTCCTGATCTTGCTGTACCAACCTCTAGATCAGTTGGATCAATCTTAACTTCAACAGGATCAGCCTCAGGCATTACGGCTACTGTAGCAGTAGAGGTGTGGACTCTACCTTGAGATTCAGTAGCTGGAACTCTTTGAACTCTATGGACACCAGCCTCAAATTTAAGTTGGCTATATACAGAATCTCCCTTAACTGATATAACTAACTCCTTAAATCCTCCCATATCTGACTCCGAAGCACTTACAGGTTTTACGGACCATCCAATTTTTTGTCCATATCTTTCATACATTCTTGCTAAATCACCCGCCCAGATACAAGCTTCGTTACCTCCAGCCCCGGCTCTAATTTCTAACATTACACTTCTCTCATCTCTTGGATCTTTTGGTAATAAGGCGATTGTGGTTTTTTGAATCAGTTCATTCTTATATTCCTCTAGAGTTATTAACTCCTCATAAATCAAAGATTCCATTTCTTTATCATTTCTATTCTCTCTAAGTAGATTTTTTGAATCTTCGATTTCTTTATCAGTAGCAAGCAACTTGTTAAAATCAATCACCAAAGGTTCCAATTTTGACCTTTCTCTTGCTATTGATTCTAATTTCTTTGGATCATTAGCTATATCAGGATCTGCAAGCTGTACTTCCAAATTTTTAAAACTTTCTGAAGCAGTTTTCAACCTTGTAATTAATGTTGAGTATTCCAAATGAACTTATGCTTAATTTTTGAAAATTTTATTTTTTAGAATCTTTTTCTTCTATTTGATCTTTTGATGTAGCCGAATTAGTTGAACCCATTCCATATTTTTTCATAAACCTATCAACCCTACCTTCTGTATCAAGAATCTTTTGAGTTCCAGTGAAGAAAGGATGATTACCACTCCATACATCAACATGTAATTCAGGCTGCGTTGAGCCAGTTGTCATTACAACTTCTCCATTACAAATAACTTTTGCATCTGGATACCATTTTGGGTGTATTTCAGATTTTGGCATGATTTAAATTCCTTTAACGTTTAGAGAATTGAGGAGCTTTTCTTGCTTTTTTAAGACCATATTTTCTTCTTTCCTTCGCTCTAGGATCTCTACTGAGATGGCCTTCAGTTTTTAGCGGTTTCCTATTGTCAGGAGATAATTCGCAAAGTGCTCTTGCTGCTCCTTGCTTGATAGCATCTGCTTGACCTGTCAATCCACCACCAAAAACATTTACCAGAATATCATAAGAATTTTCAAGACCTAAAGTTTGCAAAGGTGCTTTTATTGAATTCAAGTGCAGTGGGTTAAAGTTTAAGTAATCATCTCCAGAACGACCATTAATTTTTATTAGTCCATTTCCTGGAATCAATCGAACTCTGGCTACTGAAGTTTTTCTTCTTCCAGTTCCCCAATACACAGCTTTGTTTTTTATTTGACTATTCATTTTGATAAATTAACTATTTAATAATACAGGATTCTGAGCAGCATGAGGATGATCAGCACCTTTATAAACTTTTAGTTTTTTAAATTGCTGTCTACCTAATGAGTTATGTGGCAGCATACCCCTAACAGCTTGCTCGATAATTCTTTCAGGAATTCTTTCTTGTAGAGACTCAAATTTTTCAATTTTCATTCCCCCTGGTCTTCCAGAATGCCTCCTATACAACTTTTGCGATGCTTTTTTACCTGTTACTTCAACTTTCTCGGCATTTACCACAATGACAAAATCTCCGGTATCTAGATGAGGTGTAAATGTTGGTTTGTTCTTACCTCTCAATACAATTGCAATCTCTGTAGCAAGTCTACCAAGTGTCTTATCTTTTGCGTCAACTAAAAACCAATTTCTTTCAATGGTTTCTAAAGATGGAGTAATTGTTTTATTCATTTACCAAATTTATGAAAATAAATTTAAAGTTAGTTCTAAATTCTACCTTATTGGAGGAATATTAAACAACAGTTTTGGATGATTTACAAAAAAGATTTCGCTTAATTAAACTTTACTTAAGAAAAACCCTTAATTAAAAATATTGGGAAAAAATCATCGTAATTAATCTTTTTAAAAACATTTTCTTCATAAACAGCATTTACAAAACATAACCCTTTAGCTGGAGCAGATTCTTTAACATCATTTTTCTTTTTGTTTACCCATCTATCTGTAAAAATTTCTGGCGATATTTTTTTTTCTCCAACTAAAACTAGTTGACCAGTAATTAAACGGACCATTCCATATAGAAAACCAGTAGCTTTAATATCAATAAAAATCAAATCTTCTATTCTTTTAATATCTATATTTATTATTTTTGTAATAGAGTTTCTTCTTTTACTACCACTTTTCTGAAAAGCAAAAAAATCATGTTCTCCTTCCAATGTCTTGGATGCATTTAACATTAAATCTTCATCTAATACTTTTTGATATCTATGCCATGACCAATTATTTATAAACAAGTTTGAGAATTTACTGTTATTAATAACATATCGATAATGTCTATACTTTGCTGAGTAGCATGCGTGCCAATTATCTATAACCTCAACTGATTCCAAGATCCTAATTGTTGAGGGTAAAAAATTATTTAAGACATCAGAATAACTATCTCCTGGAATAACACAATCAACATCAAAGTGTACTACTTGACCGGATGCATGAACCCCACCATCAGTTCTGCCAGCTGCAAAAGTCTTTACTGTATGATTTGTAATCTTTAATAGAGCTCTATCTAAAACTTCTTGAACAGTGGTTGCATTTTTTTGTTTTTGCCAACCTGAATAATGAGATCCATCATATTGGACTAGTAAAGCTACCCTTTTCAAAAGTTATTTTTTCGCAAAAGCCCCTTTATTAACTAACTTAAACTAGCTCGATGATGGCCATCTGAGCGTTATCACCTTTTCTAGATACAGTTCTAACTATGCGTGTATAACCACCATTTCTGTCTCCATATCTTTCCTTTGCTTTTTCAAATAATGAATGAACTAATTTTTTATCATAAATATATCCAATAGCCCTTCTCCTAGAAGCTAAACTTCCATCTTTGGCGAGTGAAATCATTCTTTCAGCTTCATTTCTTAAAGCTTTTGCCCTAGCTTTTGTTGTCGTTACTCTACCTTCCCTAATTAATTGTGTAGTTAAACCTCTTAGAAGTGCTTTCCTCTGGTCAGCAGGTTTACTTAATAATGGAATTCTTAGTTGGTGTCTCATAATCTTAAAAGTTGTTAAACAGATGTTCTACTTTGTGGAATAGAAATGCCTATGCGCTCGAGAGCCTCAATTACCTCATCTGCAGATTTAGAGCCAAAGTTCTTAATTTCAAGAAGATCTTCATAGCTGAAGCCCATTAAATCCGAAACTGAGTTAACTTGCGCCCGTTTCAAACAATTATATGCTCTAACGGACAAGTTTAGTTCCTCGAGTGGAATTTGAGCTTCAGGAGATGGTTCAGGTTCCTCAGGAATTTCCTCAACCATTGTGACAGTAGCAAGGGGTTGGAAGAGTTCTATTAATTGATTTGCAGCTTCAGCAATAGCATCGTCAGGACTTGTTGAGCCATCTGTTACTACTTCCATTTTTAATCTTTCTCTTCCTGTTCCGCCTTCTGCTACAGCGGTTTCATCAATCGTAAAATTAACTCTTTTAACCGGCATAAATACAGCATCTATTTGAAGCAAATCAATTGCAGTTGTCTCTTCACTCTTTCGGTCGACGGGTCTATATCCAACACCTCTTTCAACATGGATTTCCAACTCTAAATTATGACCCTCCTGAATAGTCGCGATAGGTTTTTCGCCATCAACAATTTCAACTTGAGAGGAGAATTGAATGTCATTCGCCTTTACCTCCATTGGACCACTAGCTACAAGCCTACCAATTTCAAGCTCTGGATTAGAGCTATTTATTGATAGTTGCTTGCAATTGAGAAGAATATCTAAAACGTCTTCTCTAACTCCAGGAATAGTTGCATATTCATGATTAATTCCTGCTATTCTTACTGCAGTAACTGCACTCCCTTCAAGTCCTCCCATAAGGACTCTTCTAAGAGAATTACCCAAAGTTGTAGCTTGTCCCCTTTCTAGAGGACCAATTAAAAAAGTTCCTGTTTGGGAGCGATCATCTGCTATTTGATGGTCGATTCTGTCAATCTGGTATTGCAACACGGAAAATAATGAGGTTAAGAGTTTTTTTTTGGGGGGGGGGGTTGAGAATGTTTAAGACCTAAACGCGTCTCCGCTTAGGCCTTCTACATCCATTATGAGGTAATGGAGTTACATCTCTTATTAGAGTTATTTCTAATCCGGCCACTTGTAAAGCTCTTATGGCCGTTTCCCTACCTGCGCCAGGCCCTCTAACAAGTACCTCTATCTGTCTCATACCCTGATCAAGTGCTCTTCTAGCTGCAGATTCAGCAGCTGTTTGAGCAGCAAATGGCGTACCTTTGCGAGCGCCTTTAAATCCACTTGCGCCTGCAGAAGACCAAGAAATTACATGACCAGAGGTGTCAGTAATTGAGACTATAGTATTATTAAATGTGCTTTGGATATGTACCACACCATTAGGTACATTACGTTTAGATTTCTTTGAACCTGTTTTTTTTACTGTAGCTGCCATGATGTTTTAATTTAATACTTCAATTTGTAGATAGATTTAGTTAATTATTTTTTTCTTCCAGCAACTGTTTTCCTAGAACCTCGTCTTGTTCTAGCATTTGTTCTAGTTCTTTGACCTCTTACTGGAAGACTCATTCTATGTCTTCTTCCTCTTACACACCCTATATCTTGTAGACGTTTTAAAGCCATTCCTTCTTTTCTTCTCAAATCTCCTTCTAAAGTGAATTCTTCTGTAGCACCTCTAAGTTTTTGCACATCAGAATCTGAAAGGTCTTTGACACGAGTATCTGGGTTTACTCCCGTGTTAGAAAGAATTAACTTTGATCTAGTTAAACCAATCCCATAGACGTATGTTAGTGCAATTTCAACTCGCTTTTCGCGAGGTATGTCAATTCCTGCAATCCTGGCCACGTGTTTTGAATAAGTAAAAGTTTGAATTAAAGGGTTGAAATTTAACCCTGACGCTGTTTATTGCGAGGTCTTTTCTTGTTAATAACATAGATTTTACCTCTTCTCCTCACGATCTGATCGTCAGGACTAATTTTTTTAACTGAAGATCTGACCTTCATAGGGGTTTAACAAATAAAACGTTAATATTATATTCTACATCATCATCAAGCCATTTTTTGCTTGATATCAGAGGAAACGGTTTTAAGATCTCTATCAGCATCAATATATTCTAATAATGAGAGGTCTTTAAAATATTGAATCAGTGGTTCTGTAGTTTTTTTATAAATATCAACTCTTGTTCTAATAGTCTCTTCTGTATCATCTTTTCTCCCTCTTAAAAGCAAACGCTTAATTAGCACTTCTTCTGGAATATCTAAATAAAAAACAACTTCTAAAGGTTGATTAATTTCATTTAGGACTTCATTCAATGAATTTGCTTGAGATAAATTTCTTGGGTAACCATCTAATATCCAACCTTTATTATCCTTAACTAAATTATGTCTTACTATCTTTAATACAAGTTGGTCACTAACAAGTTCCCCTCGATTCATAATATCTTTTACCTGGATACCAAGGGTAGTATTCATTTCGATTTCTTTTCTTAATAATTCACCAGTAGAAAGGTGTAAGTAAGAATTAGTTTGACTTAGCAATTCCGCTTGAGTCCCTTTTCCTGCTCCAGGAGCTCCTAAAAATAGTAAATGTTTCTTCATTAATTATTAATTAGTCCCTCATACCTTTGTGAAATAACATAAGTTTGAATTTGCTTAGCAGTATCTATAGCGACACCCACAAGAATAAGTAATGAAGTAGCTCCTAAGCCTTGGAAGGTCTGAACATTTGTAGCTCTTTCTACAGCAGCTGGGATTATAGCTACTGAACCCAGAAATAATCCTCCCAATAATGTCAACCTATTTTGTATACCTGATAGGTAGTTTGCTGTATTAGTTCCTGGTCTAACTCCTGGTATCGCTACTCCTCCTTTCTTTAAATTTGAAGCTACATCCACTGGATTGATAGTAAGAGATGCATAAAAATAAGAGAACCCCAAAATCAAGGAGAAGAAAGTAAGAGCATATGGCCATGGATTAGAAGATCCCGGGTTTAAGCTACTGGCTAACTTGATTAAGACTGGATTACCAGTAACATTAGCAATAGTTATAGGTAAAAAGATTAAAGCAGATGCAAATATAATAGGCATGACCCCTCCAGCATTTAATTTCAAAGGGAGATAACTTTGCCTTGTAGGGAGTAATGTTGAATTTCCTATCTGCCTTTTTGCACTAACAATAGGAATACGTCTTGCTCCTTCCTGGACAAAAATGATCCCAACAATTGTCAGTAAAAATACTCCAAGTAAAACTGCTATACCTAAAACATCTCCTCTATCGCCAGTTTGGGCTTTTTCAATGGTTGAACTTAGAGCCTTAGGTAAAGTCGAAACAATATTCAAAAAAATTACCAGTGAAGCTCCTTGACCTATCCCTTTCTCCGTAATAATTTCACTAAACCACATTACTAACATTGAGCCAGTAACCAAGGCAATGGAGGTTTGCAAAACAAATGTAGTTTCACTTATACCCTCAATAGCATATTGTCTAAGGATTAAGGAAAAAATTATACTTTGCAAAAAACCCCATCCTAATGAAACATATCTAGTTATTTGAGCAATTTTTCTTCTCCCCGCTTCTCCTTCATTTTTTTGCAAATCTTCAAGCACAGGCAATGAAGCTGTGAGCAGCTGAATAATAATTGATGCGTTAATAAAGGGAAGTATGCCTAATGCGAATATTCCTAAGGTTGAAATTCCTCCTCCAGTAAAAATATCTAAAAAACCTATTAATTGCCCCCCTTGATCTATAAAACTTTTAAAAGCTATCCTATCTATACCAGGCATAGGGATATATATACCAAGTCTTACTAAAAGGAGAAGACCTAAAGTAGTTAAAACTCTAGACCTTAACTCTTTATTTAAAAATAATTGGGAAAGTATTTCAGAAGCTCTAGGATTTCTACTTTTGTTGACAAACATTTTGAAGCTTACCTAAATTTTTAGTAAATTTATTTAGTATTTATAAACTCACAGGATCCACCTGCGTCCTCAATTTTTTGTTTTGCAGCTTTTGTAAATGCATGAGCTTGGACTTTTAGCTTTACATTAATTTTTCCACTGCCAAGGATTTTTAAAGGAAATTTTGGTTTGAAGATTAATCCCTTCTTAACTAGTGAGTCAAGGTTAACTGTATCGTTATCTTTAAAATCATTTAATTTTTCTAGATTAATTATGGAAAAGTTCTTTTGATTAATTATTTCAAAGTGCTTTAATTTTGGAACTCTTCTATATAAGGGCATTTGGCCACCTTCAAAACCTGGACGTGTAGGTCTTCCAGAACGTGACTTTTGTCCTCTCATTCCAAAACCACATGATGCACCCTGACCGGCTGCAATTCCTCTACCCTTTCTTAATTTTTTCTTTCTCGAGCCAGAGTTTGATTTAAGTGTATTTAATGTTGAAGTCATAATTTTAAGAATAGAGCTGTTCAAGTGAGATGCCTCTCTCCCTTGAGGCAGATTTGTGTGTTCTTAATTGAGAAAGAGCTACCATAGCAGCTCTCGCATTATTCAAAGGTGTTTTACTACCCAATCTTTTTGCTAAGACATTTTTTATGCCGGCTAATTCTAAAACTGTTCTTATTGAACCACCAGCAATTACACCTGTTCCTGGGGCGGCTGGTCTAATTAGTACATTAGCAGCACCATCTCGACCTTTTGATAAAGTCGGTATTGAATTATTTGGGGTTAAGGGAACTCTTACAAGATTCTTTTTACCATCTGAAACTCCCTTTCTCACCGCTCCAATGACATCCCCTGCTTTACCAACTCCAACCCCAACTTGACCTTTCTCATTACCTACAACAACAATTGCTCTAAAACTCATTTTTTTTCCACCTTTAACAGTCTTAGAGACACGTCGAATTTGAACAACTCTTTCTTGCCAATCAGAGTCTCTCTCAAGATTTTTTGAATCACCTCTTCTATTTCTTTTTCGATCATTACGATTATTCTTTTTTTGTTCTACGGGCATAGCTCCAGGAACGTTATCGTTCTTGGATTGAATTTCTTGTTTTGTTGGAGTGTCAGTCATAGTAAAAATTAAGATTTAGAATTCTAGGCCAGCTTCACGAGCAGCGTCTGCAAGTGCCTTTACTCTGCCGTGATATAAATTACCTCCACGGTCAAAAATTACTTGCTTAATACCTTTTTTTATCGCTCTCTTTGCTAATAATTTTCCAACAATGGAAGAAGAATTACAATCAGCAGATAAATTCTCAGATTTTTCTCTCAGTTCCTTATCAACAGTCGAAGCTGAGCAAATAGTTGTTTGAGCGCTATCATCTATGACCTGGGCATAAATATGGTTATTAGAGCGAAAAACAGATAATCTAGGACGCGTTGCATCTCCAATTAAGAATCTTCTTAATCTTCTATGTCTTTTTTGGGTTTGTAATTTCCTGGAAAGTTTGGTCATTTTTTTAATTCGAATTATTTTTTGCCAGATTTACCAGCTTTTCTGAGAATTCTCTCATCATGGTATTTAATTCCTTTTCCTTTATATGGCTCTGGAGGTCTAATTGATCTGATTTTTGCTGCTTCATTGCCAACAATTTCCTTATCAATTCCAGAAACGGTAACGTTTGTATTACTCTCAACTTTGTATGTTATACCATCAGGGGGGATCATTTCTATAGGATGACTATATCCTGCACTAACAACTAGATTTTTACCTTTTACTTGAGCTCTTGATCCAACTCCTACAATTTCCAGTTTTTTTGAAAAACCTTGACTTACCCCTTCAACCATATTTGCAATTAATGCTCTACATAAACCATGTCTTTGCCTTGAGAATATTTTGGTAGTAGTGGGACTTACTACAACAGTATTATCTTTTTTATCAAAACTAACTCCCTCAGGCATTTGACGTTTTAACTCACCTTTAGGGCCTTTAACCGTAACTGTTAATCCATCAAAATCAACCGTTACTTTATCTGGGATTAGTACTGGTGTTTTTCCAATTCTTGACATGATTAATTCTCCTTAATAAACATAGCAAAGTACTTCGCCACCTATACCTTGCTTCCTAGCATCACGATCACTCATGACACCCTGAGAAGTAGATATGATAGCAACCCCAAGACCTCCAAGAACTTTTGGTAAAGCTCTAGTATTTTTATAAATTCTCAAACCAGGTTTGCTAACTCTTTGCATTGATCGAATAGTAGGGAATTTATTTTTACCACTATATTTCAGTCCAAGTATTATTTGTGATTTATAGCCTTCACCTTCCTCATTAATTTCAGAAATGAAACCCTCTTTTTGAAGCACTTTGGCGATACTTAAGGACATTTTTGAACCTGGGATTGTTGTGGTTGTATGCTTTTTTTGACTCGCATTTCTAATTCGAGTAAGCATATCTGAAATAGGATCGTGATTTGACATAGTTTTAATTTAATTCTTACTAAAAGGCATTCCTAACTCCTGCAAAAGAGCTTTACCTTCTTGATCTGTTTTTGCACTAGTGACAATAGTTATATCCATTCCTCTTATTGAATCTATTTTATCAAAAGAGATTTCAGGAAAAATCAATTGCTCTTTCACTCCAACGGTATAATTCCCTCTCCCATCGAAACTTTTTGGATTAACTCCTCTGAAGTCTCTTATTCTTGGTAAAGCGAGATTTATAAATCTCTCCAAAAAGGAATACATCCTGTCTCCTCTCAAAGTAACAGTACAACCAATCGGCATGCCCTCACGAATTTTAAAACCCGCGATAGCTTTTTTAGCTCTAGTTACAAGGGCCTTTTGTCCTGTAATTGTTGCCATTTCATTTAAAGAGGCTTCTAGAGCTTTCGAATTTGAAGCTGCCTCACCAAGACCTCTATTAACGTTGACTTTGACAACTTTAGGTACTTGATGAATATTTTTAAGACCAAGGTCCTTTAGAAGTTTTGGTCTTATTGATTCTTTGTAGCGATTTTTTAGAGTCATAATTTTTTTTGTTAATTCTGGTCTTTGTCAGAATTGATAAATTAGGAAAATTGAAATCTGGTTTCTGATGAAAAATTAATCAATTACTTCACCAGTTTTCTTCAATCTTCTTTTCTTAACCCCCTCTTTATCAATAAAGTATTCAATCTTACTAGTAAGATTTTTATCCTTTGAAAAGAACATTACATTTGATGCATGTAAAGATGCTTCTTCTGTAAGTATTCTTCCAGTTTCTCCTTCCTGAGTTGGTTTTACATGTTTAGTCCTAAGGTTAATTCCCTTTACAACTACTCTATTTTCAAGAGGGATAGTTTTTAAAACCTCACCTGTTTTCCCTTTGTCCTTGCCATTAATTACTTTTACCAAATCTCCAGTTTTGATTCTCATTTTTATTCTCTGAAAATTTTTCTTTTGCTTTAATGAATCCAACATTTAAATCACCTCCGGAGCAAGAGAAACAATCTTTGTGTAATTTTTATCCCGCAGTTCTCTAGCTACAGGACCAAAGACTCTAGTACCTTTTGGATTCTTATCTTCATTAATCAATACTGCCGCATTGTCATCAAATCTGATTGAATTACCAGTATTTCTTCTTAATGTAGCTTTAGTTCTGACGATAACAGCTTTAACTACTTCAGATTTCTTGACTCCCATGTTAGGAAGAGCATCTTTTACAGTTGCTACGATTACATCCCCGACGTGTGCATACCTTCTATTAGAACCTAAAACCCTAATACATTGGAGTCTTTTTGCTCCGCTATTATCGGCAACTGTTAAATAAGTTTCTTGTTGAATCATTTTTTAACCTCCCTAGCCTGACTTGTTTTATTGAGAATCTCTGCTATAGCCCATCTTTTATGAGCACTAAGCGGTCTAGTTTCTCTAATTTTAACTCGATCACCTAAAACGCATGTATTTTCTGGATCATGCGCCTTATATCGAGTAGTTCTACTTACAATTTTTTTATAAGTGGGATGTGGATATCTGTTAATAACAGCAACAACAACTGTTTTATCCATTTTGTCGCTGACAACAGTACCAATTCTTTCTTTAAGTGCCATAACTAATAATTAATCAGAAGTTGTTTTAGAAGCAGATTGACTCTTACTGAGAGTTAGTAATTGCGCAACTTGTTTCTTGATAATTTTAAATTTATGAGTTTCATTGAGCTGTCTTGTAGCTTGCTTGAATCTCAATTCAAAAAGATCTTTTCGTAATTGGTCAATCTTTTCTGTAATTTGTTCAGAATTTAATTTTTTAAATTCCTTAAGTGACTCTGAGTTTTTCATTTTTTAACCTCCTCTTGCGATTTTTTACTATCTTTTGTATTTTCTTGGGAGTTATTTTCTAGATTTTTATCAATGGAGATAAATTTAGTTTTTACAGGAAGTTTATATTGAGCCAGACGCATAGCTTCCTTTGCAATTTCCTCGGTGATATCCTCACCACCCATTTCAAAAAGTATTCTTCCAGGTTTTACAACTGCGACCCAAAACTCTGGATTACCTTTACCAGAACCCATTCTGGTTTCGGCAGGTCTCATGGTTACGGGTTTATCAGGAAATATTCTTATCCAGATTTGACCACCACGTTTGATATATCTGGTCATAGCTCTTCTGCTTGCTTCAATCTGACGTGCAGTTACCCAGCCACAGTCTTGAGCTTGGAGTGCAAATTGACCGAATGCAATAGTGTTACCTTTTGAGGCTACACCCCTCATTCTGCCTCTATGTTGTTTACGGAATTTAGTACGTTTTGGACTAAGCATTTTTATACCTCCTATGAATTCTCATTTGAACGATCCTCAAATTGCTGAGGTCTTCTACTAGCTTTCCTCTTAGGGCTAGCACCCACAGGGATAGTTTGTTCTTCTTTAGGCAGAACTTCACCTTTGAAAACCCAAACTTTAATGCCTAGAACACCGTAAGTTGTATTAGCTTCACGTGTTGCATAATCAATTTCAGCTCTCAATGTATGTAATGGAACTCTACCTTCTCTGGTCCATTCAGTTCTAGCTATTTCAGCACCATTCAACCTTCCCCCTACTTGAATTTTAAGACCTAAGACTCCAGCCCTTTGAGCCCTTTGTAAGGCCATCCTTATAGTTCTTCTAAAGGCGACTCTTTTTTCAAGTTGTTGCGCAATATATTCAGCAAGTAAAAAGGCATCAGCATCAACGCGTTCAACTTCTACAACGTTTATTCTGACTTGCCTTGTTCTATCCCCTATAGTTTTTTGAATGCCAGATCTTAATTCTTCAATCCCACTTCCTTGTCTTCCAACTATAACTCCTGGTCTTGCTGTTTTTAATTCAAGTTCCAGTTGGTCAGCTTTTCTAGCGATTAAAACATCGCTAATTCCTGCTGCTCCATATTTTTTTTGTATGAAGGTACGAATTTTAAAATCTTCTTGGAGAAGAACTGGATATGTTTTAGGCGTAGCAAACCACTTAGAGCGATGCTCTTGTGTAATTCCTAATCTTAGTCCAGAAGGATGTATTTTATGTCCCATTAGTTTTGTACCTCCGCATTAGTTTGAGTAGGAGCAGATTCAACAGAAATACTGATGTGGCAAGTCTGTTTCTTAATTGAAAAAGCTCGACCTTGAGCTCTGGGCCTATACCTTTTCATTACTGGACCACTATTAGCCCATGCAGAGGAAATAACTAAGGTGGATGGATCCATTCCAAGGTTATGTTCTGCATTGGCAACCGCAGATCTCAAAACTTTAGTGATGGGGTCTGTAGATCTATAAGGCATAAATTCCAACATAATCAATGCATCTCTATAAGACCTACCCCTTATCTGATCCAAAACTCTTCTAACTTTAGAGGCTGATCCGCGAACGTAATTCCCATGAGCAATTGCTGTTTTGGTTGTTTCAGGTGTTTTTGTCATGATTTTGCTCCTTTCTTATCTCTTATATGGCCTCGGTAAGTGCGTGTAGGAGCAAATTCACCAAGTTTATGACCAATCATTTGTTCAGTAATAAATACTGGAATGTGAGTCTTGCCATTATGTACAGCGATTGTGTGACCAATCATTAAAGGTAAAATCGTAGAGGATCTTGACCAAGTTTTGATAACAGACTTGTCATTATCAGTATTTTGTTTTTCTACCTTCTTAAGCAGGCTATCTGCTATAAAAGGTCCTTTTTTTAGTGAACGTCCCATGATTATGTAATAGAAATTGAAATAATAAATGAAGTAATCAAGAGTCTCTTCCTCCTCTACTCCTCTTAGAAACGCGACGGCGTCTTCGAACAACTAATTTATTACTTGGTTTGTTCTTTTTACGTGTCTTTAATCCAAGAGCTGGTTTACCCCATGGAGTAACTGGTCCTGCTCTACCAATTGGTGCTTTTCCCTCTCCTCCTCCATGTGGATGATCACATGGGTTCATTACACTACCTCTTACTTGAGGCCTTCTTCCAAGCCATCTTCTTCTTCCTGCTTTACCTAAGCTAGTATTTCTTATTTCAGAATTACCAACTTCACCAAGAGTTGCGTAGCATTCTTTTCTTACAAGTCTTACCTCAGTAGATGGGAGTTTTAAAGCAACATAATCTCCCTCTTTTGCCATAACTTGAGCACTAGCTCCAGCGGATCTAACCATCTGAGCACCCCTACCAGCATATAACTCAACACAATGAACACTAGATCCTAATGGCATAACAGAAAGTGGCATTGCATTACCATCTTCAATCGGAACACTTTCTCCAGATATGACATTTTGTCCGACTTTTACTCCTGCTGGAGCGATAATATATCTTTTTTCTCCATCTTCGTAAAATAATAGTGCCAGTCTTGCATTTCTATGAGGATCGTAGTGTATAGCTGCAACTTTAGCGTTGATGTTTCTTTTATCTCTTCTAAAGTCAACTAATCTATATTGCCTTTTGTGACCACCTCCACGATGACGACAAGTGATAACTCCACGATTATTCCTGCCTTTAACTCTATGTTTTGAAACTAATAGTGATCTTTCGGGTTTTGCACTTGTTATTTCACTAAAGTCAGTAACTACTCTCTGCCTAGTACCAGGTGTATAAGGTTTAAATTTACGGATTGCCATGATTAATACTCCTTAAGATTCTGGAAATAGTTGGATTTTATCTCCTTCAGCAAGACGCACAATTGCCTTCTTGACCTGAGAACGTTTACCGGAAAATTTCCCGACTCTTCTTGTTCTCCTAGGAGGATTCATAGTATTAACTCCTATGACTTTAACACTGAATAAGGCTTCGACAGCTGCCTTTATTTGTGGTTTTGCCGCTCTATGATCTACTTCAAAAGTATATTGGTTAAGATCTAGCGCATTTGTAGCTTTCTCAGTAATAACTGGCTTTCTTATTACATCGGCTAAACGAGAATCGAATAATTTACTCATGATGCATAAACCTCCTGAATTTTATCTATCGCTGATTGCCCTATTACCAATTTATTAGCATTGAGAATATCAAATACATTTAATTGATCGGCGGCAATTAATTTTACTTTTTCGATATTATTGATGGATTTTTTTATAACATCGGACGGGCTATCAAGAATAACCAAAACTTTTTCAGTTTTTTGTATACCTAATCGAGCAAGGCCATTGATGATATCACTTGTTTTAGGTTGCTTTAAAGTAGATCCAAAATCTTCAACGGCCTTCATATCAGATACTCTAGACATAAGTGCAGTTCTAAGAGCTAACCTACGTTCCTTACGATTCATATCAAGATTGTAAGAACGTGGCTTCGGTCCAAAAATAATTCCCCCACCAGGTCTTAGGGGTGTCCTTATTGATCCTTGACGGGCTCTTCCGGTACCTTTCTGTTTATATGGCTTTCTACCGCCCCCACGGACTTCAGATCTTGTCAAAGTTGATGCTGTCCCCTGTCTTTTATTTGCTAGCTGCCTAAGGACTGCTCTATGTATTAAGTCTGCAGATGAAGTTTCTTTAGCAACTGCTAAATCAAGAGAAACTTTGCCAGATTTTTTGCCATCCCACTTAAGAGTTTCGAGTGTTGTCATGATTTTTCTCCTCCTTTTTTGCCTACGACATTATTTGGCTTAATGTTTATTATTGAGCCTGGCTTACCTGGAACAGAACCCTTCACCACAAGCAAATTTTTCTGATCATCAATTTTTAGAACTAACAAACCTTTAGTGGTAATCTGTTTTCCTCCATATCTTCCAGCCATTCTTTTTCCAGGATAAATTCTGCCTGGAGTTGTTCCTGCACCTGTAGATCCAGGTGCTCTATGATTTTTTGAACCATGACTCATGGGACCTCTGCTAAAACCATGTCTTTTCTGGTAACCAGCAAAACCTCTACCCATAGATTTGCCGCTGATATCAACTTTTTGACCAACCTCGAAGTTTTTTACAGTTATTTGATTTCCGATTTCATAAGATGAAGTTTCTTTAACCCTATATTCTTTCAAATGCTTTAAAAGTTCTTCACCTGATTTCAACAAATGTCCCTTTGCAGGCTTACTTATATGCTTATCTTTGGACAAGCCATAACCTATTTGAACGGCAGTATAACCATCCAAAGCGGTTGTTTTCAATTGTGTGATCCGGCAAGGACCAGCTTCAATAAGAGTAACTGGTACCGAATTGCCTTTTTCGTCGAAAAGTTGGGACATGCCCAATTTCTTTCCTAAAATTCCTATAGACATAAGACTAAATTAGGCTAGCTCGTAATAATTTTTAAATTATCTAAAACCTTTAGTTATTAAGGTGAAGTTAATAAAAAAACAATTAATAAGGTTGAGACTTATCTGAAAATCTAGATAGTTTCTCTTGGGATAAACCCACCTGTGTTTTTTAACGAAACGCTAAAAAATGTGAAATTTTCAGAGGCTCGGCTAGCTTGCGAGCTTAAAAAATTCACTGAGTTACAATTGTACATCATCAAGTACCATAAAATAAAATAAAATAGAAATAAAGGAATTTTTTATGCCATTACTTCTCACAGGGAAAAAGTTTCATAAAGATTTAAAAACTGACAAATGTCTTGCAATCTTTGCTCCTCTTGAAGGTGGTTATGAAACTCGTCTTTTGAGGAGAATGAGGGCCAAGGGCTTTAAAACTTTTATAACCTCAGCAAGAGGGCTTGGAGATCCAGAAGTATTCTTGCTCAAATTGCATGGCGTTAGGCCACCGCACCTTGGTCATCAAAACGTAGGAAGAAATGGAGCACTCGGAGAAGTTCAACAGGTTATCCCGCAAGCTTCTGAGTTATTTAATGAAAATGATAAAAATAAATTACTTTGGTTATTAGAAGGTCAAGTACTATCTCAATCTGAATTAGAGAGCTTAATAGAGATTTGCACTAACGATAATAAACTAACGATAGTTGTTGAAATGGGGGGTTCAAGAAAACTTGAATGGAAGCCGTTAAGTAATTATATTTTAGATGAATTTGAAAGTTAAATTGTTTGATTACAACTAAGAATAAAAAAGATAAATGGATTAAATTAATTTGTGGCGCCAGTAATGAAGATATTGTTGCCATAGAAGATTTATGTGCAATTTATACTGCTGCTGGTGTTGACTACATAGATGTTGCCGCAGAAGAATCTATAGTCCACGCAGCAAAAAAAGGAATCGAGTGGGCAAAAAAAGTCTTTAAAAACTCTCCTGGTTTAATGATAAGTATTAGTGATGGAAATGATATCCATTTTCGTAAAGCAAAATTTGATCCATTGAAATGTCCCCCTAATTGTCCAAGACCGTGCGAACAAGTATGCCCCACCTTTGCAATTGATCATTCTGGGATCAAAAAGAGTAAATGTTATGGATGTGGAAGATGCTTGAATAGCTGCCCCCTAAATCTAATTAGTGAATATGAATATAATTTGTCAAAAGATGATTTAGGATCAACACTTCAGAAAATAAAGCCGAATGCAGTAGAAATTCATACAGAAATCAATCGCTTAGATTCTTTTGCAAAAGTTGTCAGTATACTTAAAAGTTCTGGAATGAAATTAGACAAGATATCTATCAGTTGTGGATTAAATCAATCTTTCAAAAAATCACAAGAGCCCGAAGATCTTTTGAAAGCTTTTTGGGAAAGATATGAAATTCTTAAAAAACTTGATATTCCCCTTATTTGGCAGTTAGATGGAAGGCCAATGTCTGGAGATCTTGCTCCTTCAACAAGTAGAGATGCTGTTAAGTTGTTTAAAAAAATCGGTTCAGATCTTCCACCTGGATTAATTCAATTGGCAGGAGGAACAAATGAAAAAACTCATGAATTTTTGAATTCAAACAATCTCCCAGACGGAATAGCATTTGGAAGTGCTGCAAGAAAAATTATGCAGCCCCTTATTGAATTTGCTCACAAAAATAACAAAAAACTCTATGAGTATCCTGAAAGAATGGCTTTAGCGATCAAAAAAGCTAAGAAATTTCTAGAGCCATGGAAATCGAGCTCATTCAAATAATATTTTTATTTTTCAAAACTAACGCCATGTTTATAAAAACTTTGTATTTTTTGGATAGAAAAAAACCTTTCATGTATTAAAATAAAAAATCAATGGGCCGTCGCCAAGTGGTAAGGCATCGGGTTTTGGTCTCGACATTCCTAGGTTCGAATCCTAGCGGCCCAGTTCTAATTTGCAATAGGTGTCTTCTCAAAAAATTTTTCTATTTGATTTCGATGGAGTAATAGTCGATGGAATGCAAGAATACTGGCATAGCTCCTTGCTGGCCTGTGAAAGATATTTAAATTCACCCTGCATCTCTGTTGATCAAAAACTTTATAAAAAAGTACCAAATTCTTTCAAAGAAATTAGGCCTTGGGTTAAGTATGGTTGGGAAATGATTCTAATTGTTCACGAAATTATAAAAACAGAAAATCCATTAAAAAATGATAATAAAGATGATTTCATTAATAATTATCATCAAAATTGCCAGAGGATATTAAACGAAAATTCCTGGATTGCCGAAGATTTACAAAAAATGTTAGATCAGTCGCGTAAGTACCAAATTGATAAAGATTTTAAATCGTGGGTAAATTTACATAATCCTTTTTTTGAAATTATAAATTTTATGAAAGAATTAAGGAAAAGAGACATAAAAACAGGAGTTATAACAACTAAAGGTAAAATATTTGCAGAAAAAATTCTTAAACAATTAAATATTTTTCCAGAATTTATTTTTGGTTATGAATCCGGAACTAAAGTCAAAATAGCTGAGAAGCTTACACAAACTTATGAAATTTTAGGCTTTATAGAAGACAGAAAAAAAACTTTAATAGATATTAAACAAAATTCAGAAACGTCTCACATTCCATGCTTCCTAGCTGATTGGGGATATTTGAAAAAATCAGATAAGGATACTTTAAATAATGAAATCAAATTATTAAAATTAGGTAACCTTGAGGAATCAGTTGCAATTTAAAGATAATCAGTTAGAGTACAGATGTACTATGATTTGTATTTATGAAGTTTGGTTTAAATAAAAATTTCCAAATTTAGAATAATTACAAGAACTTTAACCGATAAATCAAACAATGAGCCTTGAAGAAAAGAAAAAAACTGAATCTAAAGAAAAAGACAAGGCATTAAGTCTTGTCTTAGGACAAATAGAAAGAAATTTTGGACGAGGATCAATAATGAGACTTGGTGACGCCTCAAGAATGAAAGTAGAAACAATATCTACTGGAGCACTCACCTTAGATTTAGCATTAGGAGGAGGCTATCCAAAAGGAAGAGTAGTAGAAGTTTATGGACCAGAAAGTTCAGGAAAAACTACATTAACGCTGCACGCGATCGCGGAAGTCCAAAAGAATGGAGGAGTAGCAGCATTTGTAGATGCTGAACATGCACTCGATCCAGTTTATGCAGCCTCTTTAGGAGTTGATGTTGAAAATTTGCTAGTTTCACAACCAGATACAGGTGAAATGGCTCTGGAAATAGTTGACCAACTTATAAGATCAAGTGCAGTAGATCTTGTAGTTGTTGACTCGGTCGCAGCACTAACCCCAAGAGCTGAGATAGAAGGAGAGATGGGAGATCACGTAATTGGAAGCCAAGCAAGGCTAATGAGCCAAGCAATGAGGAAAATAACAGGAAATATTGGTAAATCTGGATGTACGGTAATATTCCTGAATCAATTACGTCTAAAAATTGGCGTTACATACGGAAATCCAGAAACAACCACAGGAGGTAATGCATTAAAATTTTATGCCTCAGTGAGACTTGATATCAGAAGAATTCAAACTCTTAAAAGAGGTACTGAAGAATATGGCATAAGAGCAAAAGTAAAAGTAGCAAAAAACAAAGTTGCGCCACCATTTAGAATTGCAGAATTTGATATTCTCTTCGGAAAAGGTATTAGTACAACAGGATGTTTATTAGATTTAGCAGAAGAGACTAATATCATAATAAGGAGAGGTGCTTGGTATAGTTATGAAGGAGAAAATATTGGACAAGGAAGAGATAATACAATTATTTGGCTTGATCAAAACTTAGAAATCAGGAACAAAGTAGAATCAATGGTTAAAGATAAGTTAACAGAAGGAACTGAAGTCAGTTCTAATTCAATGAAAGCTTTAAATAGCAATCCTGCTAATACAATCGCTGTTAATGATATAAAAACGGTAGCTTAGATTTATAAGGAATCAGCTAAAGTCCACCACCCAGCAGCAGGGCCTATAAATCTCACTACAATCCATAAGATTATTAACCCTCCGATTCCAAACCAACTGGCCTTAATACTTAATTTAATTAGGTTATCTCTTTGATTGATTGTAAAGGGAAGCCATTCAAATAATCTTGGTGACTCATCAATTTTAGTTTGACTATTGTTTTTTTTTGGAGGTAAACCAAGTGTTTTACGTCTTTTTGCTTCTCCCATATTTCTTTAGTTATTTACAAAATCATAACTTAATCAAAAGGTAGCATATAGTTGATTTGTTTTGAGGGTTGAATGTTTTGCAAAAGTAATCTTCCCCAGTTTCTTTTATTTGCTCTTCCATCTAAAATTATTAACTTACCTGAATTTCTTCTTAAAGGAGAAATAGATCTTTCAAGCTTAATTCTAGCTTGAGGAAGAAGGAAGTCTCTAAACCAATCTTCAGAAAGCTTCTTTTTATGGGAGACTGTAATTGCATTAATAGGTTCTGACATATTTGGAATCGGAAGTAAAGGAATGATAATTTGTTCTGGAATTTCAATTAAATAAGAATTCATAATCCACCATTCAAAACTAGAGCAAAGAACTTCATTTTTACCAGAGGGAATTGTCTCTAGTAATACCCTCTTCCCGTACTTAGAAGCTAATTCTGTAGCAATATTAGTTTTTAAATCAATATCATCAGACAAAACTAAAGTTAAACCCTTTCTAAAAAGTATTAACTTTTTGCATTTATCCAAGATTGAATTAGTAAAAAGAGGATTATTAGGAAGCAACTGTTTAGAAGGCATATATAATAAAATTTTTTTCTCTTCAAAATTACTTTTAAAATTAATAACTAAGTCAATTTCTAAACTATGCTTTTTAAAATACATCTGGAAAAAATTATCTTTTCTCAATGCTGATAAAAAAACAAATTTATTATTTAAAAAAAATTCCTTAATTTGAAAAAGTTCATCTATTGGCTCCAAATACAAATTCCATTCTAAATTTGCATCGTTTAATTTTATCCAGCATGCCCAGCCTTGAGATAATGCTTTGTAAATGCTTAAAAATTTATCAGAAAAAAAAGAATTATCATGAAAAAAATTTGAAAAGAAACTAATTTCTTTTTCATCTAAATTAATATAACTATTTCCTAAGACCTTTCTCATGAAGAATTTTTTGTTTAACGAATCATATACTTTTATAAATTTTTGATTGATTAATTCAAATTCTTTAAGATTTTTTGTCCAATCCTTTTTGAGTAAAGAAATTCTGAAATGATTTTTTAAATCCTGTTTTATATCCTCAATTCCGGAATACACTATTCGATGATTTCTAAGATTACGGGAATTGGGATCATTAAGTAAATCTTGGATTGTTATCAAGCGAACATGATGATTAGCAAAAATAAGTTGATCATTTTTAAAAATGAAATCAAAACCTAGATTTTTCAATGAATCCATCTGAAATTGGCTTATAAATTTAATTTTTTCTTTAGATAAAATAAAAGTCGAATCCTCTTCCTTTAAAAATAGAGAAATCAAAATTGGAGACAACCACTCATAGCTATAGAAAATTTCTGAATTAATTAAATATGTAGAATCATTTTCAATACATTTGGAAATTATCCTCCCAAAAGAATATATGTGTTCCCATCTAACACTTTGATCTCTCAAAAAATTTTTCAAATATTGATGACTTAAAATTTCAAGCATTTATAATTAATTTAATTTTAAAAACATGCAAAATTTATGAATCTAATATACAAAAAATTGGTATCAATAAAAGAGGGTCTTGAATTAATTAATTTATGAAAATTGGAATAGTAGGATTAGGGTTAATTGGTGGTTCTTTAGGATTAAAACTCCAAAGTCTAAATCATACAATTTATGGAATAGCAAATAATGAATTTAATGAAAAAAAAGCTAAGGATAAAAAACTTGCAAATTTTGTTAGCTGTGATCTGAGCTTATTAAAAAAATGTGAGCTAATAATTTTGGCATTGCCTATCAAAGATTTGATCAGTCCGTCGCAACAATTAGTAGCATCAATACCTCAGGAAACAATACTAACTGATGTAGGGTCTGTAAAAGAACCAATTGTAAATACATGGGAAAATTCACATCCTCTATTTATTGGATCTCATCCAATGGCAGGCACAGAAAAAAAAGGAGTTGATTCAGGTTTTGAAGGTCTTTTTAAAAATGCAAAATGGATTATTACCCCAACACAAAATAGTGATCTAAATTCAGTCAGAACTATTTCCGAGCTCATAAAATCAATGGATTGTGAAATTTGCCAAGCTTCGCCAAAAGAGCATGATGAAGCAGTATCTCTAATTTCTCATTTGCCTATATTCTTAGCTTCTGCCCTCATAGAAACTGCGCAAACAAAAAATAATCAATCTTTATTAGATCTCTCGCAAAAATTAGCTGCTACAGGATTTGCTGACACTTCGAGAGTTGGGGGAGGCAATGAACAACTAGGCCTAGATTTAGCTATTAATAATCAGATTAATGTTTTAAATTCCATAAATAATTTTAAAAATAAGCTGAATATACTGGAATCTCTTATTAAAGAAAAAAATTGGGATTTACTTTCTAAAAAACTTGCTGAAGCAAAAGAAAACAGGCAAAATTTTATAAACTAAAATTTTCTATACCTTTGGAAGCTAAAATTTGCCTTGAAACCATTAATGCAGACTGACTAACTCCTGCAGTCCCCTCTCCTGGATAAATCGAATCTCCACATAACCATAAACCTTCAAAAGGTGTCCTACTTGATAATCCAAATAAACCAAAAATATCTGGATTTTGACCAAGCCCGCCTACTATTCCATTAGGTCTTTTTGTCCATTTTTCAAAGCCCAATGGAGTTGCTAATTCTCTATGTAGCCATTTTTCAGGATCAATATCAAATTGACTTTCTAATTCAAGGGATATTTTTTTCATGAAACCATTTTTTTTCTTTAAGTAAGTTTGTTTATCTAGATCAAACCAATCTTTAGTTTTGGTAAAGATACTGGCAATTAAAGTAACCTCACCTTTTGGCGCTCTTCCATCACCATCATCACTAATTGATACAAATAACGAACCAAATTCTTTTGAAACAAATTGATAATGATTGGAGAATGTTTTTTTAATATGTTCCTTTTTTAATGCTGAATAAAAAACTACAGCTCCACTTGGATCAGGCAAATTATTAAGTCGATTTTTATAATTTTTTTTTCTTTCCAAAGGATCCTTCAAATGCTTGAGCAAAGATTGTGGAGGAGCGGTATAAATCACATCTTTTGTTTGGTAAATAAATGATTTTTTTTTCGAATTAGCAGATAGTTGCCAACACATATTTACGTCGTCAAAAGTTATAGAATTTACTTCTTGTCCAAAAATTAAATTAACTCCAGTTTTAATTAATGAACTTTCTAATGATTCACTTAAAGACTGCATAGATTTTTTAAGATGCCACAGACCATGTGGTTGTTGACACATCTGAAGAACAGTAGATCCATATAATGCTGCAGTACTATAAACGTCCTCTTGAGAATAAAGTTTTAGTTGAAGATTTAAGAATTTAATCAAGCGCTCATTCTTGGATAATCCACATATCCGCAATAGATCAAAAATAGTAGATTTAAGTAAGATACCTGTGACAAGGTTTGAAGGCACTAGTGCTTTGAGAAGTTGAGAAAAATCCCAAAAATTACTTATTGGTAATACAGGATTATTATTAGCAAATAACCAATTACTTTCATGTATTAGGGTACAAAGTTTCCAAAATCTTTGACTCCCAGGAAACTGCATTTCTCGTTCAGCAATCCATTTACTTTTTTCATACCAAATAGGTATAGGATTACCACCATCATTTAAATCAACAATGCAAGCAGGGTCTAAAATTGTGGCTTCTGGGGATGGAATATCTAAAAAATCAAAAATTCTAGAATGTATTCCTCCCTTCTCTAAACCAGCAACCTGAGTTGCGCCAACATCGAAAGTATAATTCTTTCTTTTAAAAGTACCGGCACATCCTCCGGCTTGATTATGAGATTCGATTAAAGTCACTGATAAGCCTTGTTTTGATAAAATCGCTGCAGAAGTTAGTCCTGCTATACCTGCGCCTACAACAATAACTTCAGACTTTTTCATTAAAATGCAAAAATTATCTCCTATTGAAATTAACGAAATTTGTGAAGAATTAGGTGAAACCTATCCAAAAAGTATTGAACAAGTACATGGTGGCGATATTCATAATGCATGGCGAATAGAATTCTCAGACAAAAAGTTATTCCTTAAAAGAAACATTAGAAACAAAAAATTTCTTGAATTTGAAAAATATTGTCTCCAAAATTTGAGAAAATATATTAATCAAGAAAACTTAGTTATTCCTGAAGTTATTGCATATAAAAATATAAAAAATATAGAGATTCTTTTAATTGAATGGATTGATATGCATAACTTTGACCAAAAAAAGCTTGGAAAAGGTTTAGGTGAATTGCACTTGAAATCAGCTGAATCTAACCCCAAAATGTTTGGGTTTCCAGTTGAGGGTTTTATCGGAACAACAGATCAGAAAAAAGGCTTAGAAAATAATTGGATAGATTGTTTTTTAAACTTAAGGATAATACCTCAATTATTAAGTCTTAAATCGAGAATTTTAGATAAAGAAATTATAAATAAAGTTAAAGAAAAAATTCAATCAGAATTGCTAAATCACAAACCAATTAATGCTCTAGTTCATGGTGATTTATGGTCAGGCAATGTAGGAATGGACAAAAATGGAAAGGGGGTTATATTTGACCCCGCATCTTGGTGGGCAGATAATGAAGTAGATATAGCTATGACAAAACTATTTGGAGGTTTTAGAAAAGAATTTTATGAAGAATACCATAGAATTTTTCCTATAAAAAACGGATTTGAAAAAAGAATTATTATTTATAATTTTTATCACATATTGAATCACGCCAATATGTTTGGAGGAGGGTACTTAAACCAAGTTGAAGATTACGTAAAAGCAATTCTTAATATGTAATCTTTAACTACCCTAAATATGTCTTCTTAAGATTTTGTACCTTATCTAGAACAGCTTCACGATTTTCACTGGTACGAAGATTTTGCCAGCTCCATTGACCGACAACAATGACCCCTAGCAGTTCTAGTAAACCAGGAAGAATTGGGAAAAAGTTTATCGTGTCAATGACAACTTTAATTATTATCTGAGCTATTACGACAACAGCAATTATGCCTGCCGCCTTGCCGTACTTGCCCATTTGAGTCCAATCAACATTACCAAGGGTTTCGTTGACTTTTCCCATAACATCAGAGTACTTCTCTGAAAAACTTTTGGTTTCTGAGCTTGTATCGGAGCCGGAGTCTTGATTTGACTCTGGAGTGTTATCACTCATGAATTCAGTAAACTTAATATATGAACCAGACAGTATCGGAAAAAACGTCTATTGACTACCTTTTTGTTGTGCAAAATTCCGAACCGAAACATTTTGTATTTTTTTAGAGGCGTTGGTATATTTGCTTTCTGAAGATATTTAAACTTAAAATTGATTTATAAAAACTTCACATTATGGTCTAGTTCTAACAAAAACATTAATAAATTAGAGTAATAAGAAAAATTTTAAAGTCTAAAATTTTTATTTTAATTATTATATTTTCATAGTTTATCTCGCAAAAGTTAAAGGATTTCAATGTCCAAAGATATAAAATTTAATTTCTTAAACTCTGATGAAGAAGAAAGATATCAAAAACATTTGACCCTCAAAGAGATAGGTTATGAGGGCCAACTAAATCTTAAAAACAGCTCAGTATTATGCATTGGGGCAGGTGGGCTTGGTTCTTCCGTTTTGCTTTATCTAGCTGCAGCAGGCATTGGAAGAATTGGAATAGTTGATAACGATCAAGTTGAAAAGTCTAATCTCCAGAGACAGATAATTCATGAAACAAATACTATTGGCAATCTTAAAATTGATTCTGCTCGGGAAAGAATTAAAAAATTCAATCCTAATTGTGAAATATTAACCTTTTCAGAGAGAATTAATCCTAAAAATGCTCTTGAATTAATAAAGGAGTTTGATGTTATTTGTGATTGCTCGGATAACTTTGGCACAAGATATTTAATAAATGATTCATGCCTGATATTAAAAAAACCCCTAGTCTTCGGAAGTGTACAAGGCTTTGAAGGGCAAGTAAGTGTTTTCAATTTATATAAAAATAGTCCTAATTTAAGAGACTTACTTCCAGAATCACCTACAAAAAATGCTGTCCCTAGTTGTGCAGAATACGGGGTTGTAGGAGTTTCAACAGGTTTAATAGGAATTCTTCAGGTTAATGAAATTATCAAAATCATTATGAAAAAAGGTGAAATTTTAGATGGGAAAATTTTAATTTTTGATTTATTTAATATGAATATGAAAAAATTACATCTAAAAAGTGATGAGTTAAATAAACGAATAAAAAATCTGTCTCAATTTGAGAGCTTTTATAATAGTGATGAATATTGCGGGAAAAACGATGAAATTAAAAGTATTAATGCTAATGACTTTAATAGTTTATACAAAGCAAAACCTAACAAAATTCTTTTAATTGATGTTAGAGAAAATGAAGAGTTTTCTAAATCCGCAATAGAGGGATCTATCTCAATTCCCCTTAGTCATTTGAAGCATGAATCTGACTTAAAATTTATTCAAAAAGAAAGTTTAAAAAAAGAGGTTTTCACTATATGTAAATCGGGGAAACGCTCTGAAAAAGCTTCAAGAATCTTGTCTAAATTCAAAATTCAGTCAAGATCTATTGAAGGCGGCATCGAAAACGTAAAAAAAATATTGTGCAAATAATTTTTTAAGAATAAGTTAGTAATCAACTCCTCTTTTTAAATCAACTCCCACATTTGCATAATGCTTATGACAAACCATTTCAGAGTAAACATCAGCTAGTTCAAAGTATGAAGGTTCATTTTTACACCTCCCAGTAATTACAACTTCTGTATCTGCTGGTTTTTTTAAGAGCGTTTGATGTATTGATTCCACAGGTAACAACTCTAAATCAACAGTTGGATTCAATTCATCTAAAATAATTGTCTTATACAAGCCAGACAAAATAGCAGCTTTAGCAATTTCCCATGCTCTTTCAGCCTCAACATAATCAATTGGTTGTTGTTGACCTCTCCATACGATGGCATCTCTGCCTGAACGCAAATGATCTACTAAATGAGGGTAACTCTCTCTCAAAGCTTCTATGGCAGCATCTTCGGTATATCCATTTCCACCTTTTAACCACTGTAATATTAAAACTCTATGACTTTTATCTTGAGATATTCCTTTACCAATAGCTTGAAGAGCCTTACCGAGTGCACTTGTGGATTTACCCTTTCCTTCACCTGTATAAATCTCAATTCCACCACTAGAACTACTTTGTTTTGATTGTTCTGATAAGTCTCCTATCAAACGTGGTCTCATTTCTGAGTGGAGTTGAGATATTCTTACCAAAGAGGGTGGGGCAGCCCTTCCAGTAATAATTATTTCTAATCCATCTGGACGATTTTGCAGAGTATCAACTACTTCATTGATATCAAGCATTCCTAAATCAAGAACTGGATTTAACTCATCTAGTACAACTACAGAATAAAGAGAACTTGCAATGGCTCCTTTAGCAATATTCCAACCTCTTTCGGCCTCACCAACATCAAACTTTGTAACTTGGTCAGCAGTGAAAAATTCGGATCTTCCTGTCCTTACATGGTCAATTAAATGTGGAAAGCCTCTTTGTAAAGCCTCTATAGCTGAATCCTCGTCATATGGTCTCTCAGGGCCTTTTAAAAATCTTAGAAGTAAAACTCTTGATTGTCTTTTTTCGCATATTCCTAATCCTATTGTCCTGAGAACTACTCCCAAAGCAGCCTGACTTTTCCCCTTACCCTCTCCATCATAAATATGTAATTGACCTTTTGATCTCTCTTGACTGTCACTTGCTGTGACAATTCCAATTCCTCTATTTCTACTCGTATTCGTCAATTGAACAAAATTAGTAAATTTAATCTAAGATATAGATAAGAATATTATTAAAAATTTAATAATAAATTCAACCTATTCATAGGTAATTTGAATTTTAAAGTAATTAGCATGTTCAATCAACTAGAAATTCTCTCTGATGAACAAAGTGAAAAGCTTTATACAATTAGAAGATACATTAAGAATCTTGAGAGTGTTTGTATTGCTTATTCCGGAGGAGTTGACAGTACATTAGTAGCATCATTAGCATTCGAGCAATTAGGTAGCAAAGCAATTGCCATAACTGGAATTTCTCCTGCATTAGCCACTACTCTTCGTGAAGAAGCAAGAAGGCAAGCAAAATGGATTGGAGTAAAGCATGTAGAGATTAAAACATCAGAATTAGACCAATCAAGTTACAGTGAAAATCCTAAGGATAGGTGCTTTGCATGCAAAAAAGAGCTCCACAAACATACAACCTACCTTTCTAAAAAACTTAATTACAAGATAGTTTTAGATGGAGTCAATCTGGATGACCTTAAAGATTACAGACCAGGTATACTAGCCTCAAAACAAGCAGGAGTTATCTCTCCCCTTGCAAAATTTAAAGTCTCAAAACAAGACATTAGGGATATATCAAGAGCATTGGGTTTTCCTTGGTGGGATAAACCTGCTCAACCTTGTTTATCATCAAGATTTCCTTATGGCCATGAAATAACTAGTGAAAGGCTAAAAATGGTTGAGAAAGCAGAAGAATATCTTAAAGAATGTGGAATATCGGAGGTTAGAGTTAGATGCCAAGGCTCAACTGCAAGAATAGAAATTCCCCAAGATGAATTAAAGCATTTTTTTAACAAATATAATTTTAGTGAGTTAGTTCAATATTTTTCTAATTTAGGATTTAATTGCACAAGTTTAGATCTAGAGGGACTTGTAAGCGGAAAATTAAATAGGTAAATATTGTCAAACAACCGTTCTGATCTGATTAGAGACTTCTGAAGGTGGATTCCGCTCAATGACACGCAAAGAATGTTCTTTAGCCATCAAAGATTCAATTAAATATTGACTAGCTAGTTCAGGTATCATATTTTGACCACATGTAAAAATATCGACTGCCGAATAATTAGATTCAGGCCAAGTATGTATTGAAATATGAGATTCTGCCAGTAATGCAATTGCCGTAACCCCCTGAGGCTCAAATTTATTACTTATCAAATTCAAAACTGTTGCATTTGCCAATTTAGCAGCTCTATTTAAAATACAGCGCAAAAAGGATTCGTCATTTAATTTTTCGCGATCGCATCTATAAAGTTCCAACAAAAGGTGTTTACTTTGATGAATTAATTTTTGCTCATTACTTAACGAATTTAAAATTTGACTGTTTTTGTAGATTTCCATTTAAGAAATTTATATGAAATTAAGATTAGCTAAAAAACATGCTTTTTAAAATTATAAGTGAATCATTTGTGAAGAGCCTAAGAAAGACTGATTAAATTTATCTAAATGTGTAGCACTTATAAAACATTGACTATCTTTACCAACAGAATTTAATAATAAATTTTGCCTGGTTAAATCTAATTCCGCCAAGACATCATCCAATATAAGTATTGGAGGAACATTTAATGTTTTAGTTAATAAATCGAGTTCAGCCATCTTTAAAGCTAAGATAAAAGTCCTTTGCTGTCCTGAGGAACCATATTTTCTAACTGAAACATTATTAATTAGAAACTCAATATCATCACGATGAGGGCCAAAATTACATTTACCAGTCAATGCTTCTATTGAACGCTGATTTAAGAGTTGTTCTGCTATTTTTTTACTAATAACTTCTTCTTCTTCTTCTTCTGGACTTATATTTTGTATCCCCGATAGATAATTTATGTCTATTTGCTCTTGAGATTTACTTAAATGATTATGCCAATATTCAACATATGGTTTTATTTTTAATAAAGCTCTTCTTCTGCGCCGAAAAATTCTTGTACTTATTATTGACATTTGAATATCAAAGCTTTCAACAATATCTGTGGATTGGGTTTTTAAGAAACTTTCCGAACGCCAAAAATGACTTCTTTGTTTTAAAAGCCTATTAAATCTACTTATCAGGTCTAGATATACTGGTTCAAGCTGAGATACGACTTTATCAATCCATGATCTTCGATAACTAGGTTCACTTCTAACAATATCTATATCATTAGAACAAAAACATACGCTACGTATATAATTCTTTATTTCACTCTGTCTTTTCAAGATTGATTCATTTACATAAATTCTTTTAGGGCCTTTTCGGAATAAATTTAACTTTAAATCGTCTTTAAAATTTATCTGTCCTATAACTACAGCCATATCACTACCGTTCTCTATTAAATCTTTATCACTAAGTGCTCTATTAGATTTTAATTGACTTAAAAATTCAACCGATTCAAGTAAATTTGACTTACCAATACCATTACAGCCAAGAACAATTGCTCTTTGCTCTTTTAAATCAATTTCAAAACTTTTATAGTTCCGAAAATTTTTAATTTTTAATTTATTTAAAAAAATTTTTCTTGTGCATTTATTAATTAAATTAGCTAAGTTTGTAATATTTAGATTTTCTTTAAAGAAATTGAAAAATTAAAGGGCATGTAGCTCAGTTGGATAGAGCATCAGATTCCGGTTCTGAGAGTCGGGGGTTCGAATCCCTCCATGCTCGTAACATGATTTTCAAAGTCTATATCCCATTACTCTTATTCCATTTGGATCAAGTATGAATCCATTTTCCTCTAAACTTAAAAACGAAGATACTGGAGCCTGTACAGAAATACTGCATCCAGGCATTTCTCTATTTATTTTCTCAAGAGTAACCTGAAGTAATATTGAATAATAAAGTTGCTGATTACTGCCTGGCATTGCACTTAAATTCCACAAGTTAGCATTCAATCCCTTGTCTGAAGTAACCCTTACAAAGCCATATAATTTATTTTTTAATTCACTCTGTATAGTAAAAAAGAAATTACTTTTCAGAATAGCCTGAGAAAGAAGTTTAATTGGAAATGTCTCACAACCACATTTCGCTAAAAGTTTGTTAACTTCTTTACCTAATGGGATTTGAGAAGAGTTAACATAATAACCCTCTGGAAGAACAAGTTTTTTTTTAGAAAAATATTGCAATTATCAACCTGTATTTCTCATGCCAGCTGCTATCCCATTAATAGTTAAAAGTGCCCCCCTTAATAGTTCGCTTCTACTATAAGCTCTTCTAGATTCATCTTTATCAATGAGAAATTCGCTGATTGGGGGTTGTCTTGTCTGGTCTCTTAGTCTTCTTAAAAGTGAAACCTGCAAAAACCCCAATGGAATGATTGTCTTATTTCTCAAGCTCACTGATGATTTCAAGTCTCTATCAGATTCTAGGAGCTTATTTTTTCCAGTAATTTGAAGTATTAAAGCTTTTGTAAGATTATATTCTTTAGAAATTACTTCAAAAATATCATCAAAAGAATCTTTATTTTCTCTACTGCCAAGAGTATCAACATAATATCTAGCAACTTCCAAATCCACTTTAGATAATGTCATTTCTACCTTAGATATAAGCATCCTAAAAAATGGCCATCTTTGATGCAGAACTCTTAATAATTCAATTTGTTGTGGATCTGAATTTAATTCGGAAGACAATGCAGTTCCTACTCCAAACCAACTTGGCAAAAGAAATCTACTTTGTGTCCAACCAAATACCCATGGAATAGCTCTTAAACTTGACAAATCTTTTGCACCTTTTTTTCTTCTAGCAGGCCTACTAGATATCTGTAATTTACTTATTTCTTCTATTGGAGTGACCTCTTGAAAGAAATTTAACAAATCAGGATTTTCGTGCACTAATTTTCTGTAGTGAGACCTTGATGTTTCTGCCAGCCTATACATTAATTGATTCCATTCTGGAGTAGCGTCGAGTCTATTATTTACCAAACTATTTTGAATCACCGCTGTAGTGACAGTTTCAAGATTGTACAAAGCCAGTTCCGGGAGACTATATTTAGAAGCTAAAACTTCGCCTTGCTCTGTTATTTTTATTCGCCCTTTTAAAGTGCCGCTTGGTTGAGCCAATATTGCTTGATAAGCTGGTCCTCCGCCTCTCCCTACAGAACCGCCTCTGCCATGGAAAAGTCTTAGCAATATGTTATTTCTACTTGAAAGATTTTGAAGAGCTATCTGAGCTCTATGAATTTCCCAGTTACTAGAAACAAACCCCGAATCTTTGTTGCTATCTGAATATCCAAGCATTAATTCTTGAAGAGGTTTAAAAGATTCTCCCACTTTTGGCAATAATGATCTATAAAAATCTAATTTAAACAACTTTTCCATTACTTCTGGTGCTCTCTTTAGGTCTTCGACAGTTTCAAAAAGAGGCACAACTAATAATTTTGACTTTTGTGAGTTTTGATCAAGAAGTCCCATTTCTTTTGCCAACAAGAGCACTTCAAGCAAATCAGATGCACTATGACTCATAGAAATTACATAAGAATGACAAATACGACTTCCAAATTCTTGCTGTAGTCTCTTAACCATTTTAAATACTGAAAAAGTTTCTTCTGTAGTTTTTGTCCAGTTAACATCGGATGGAATAAGAGGCCTTTTTGTATTTAATTCGTTTATGAGCCATTTAATTTTTTCTTCCTCAGACATTTGGTCGTATTGCAAAGCTAAATCAAGATAATTTGTAAGCTCTTGTATAGCTTCACTATGTCTTGTACTCTCTTGACGAATATCTAAACTTGCCAAAGAAAATCCAAAAATATGAACCTGAGTAAGTAAAGTATTTACAGACTCGCAATTTAAATCTGTACTAATCAGGCTATTTTTAATTAATTCGAGATCATAAGTAAATTCGTTGACTGACTTGTAATATAAGTTTTCAATTTTATCTAGATTTTTTTTATCCATTTCCCCCTCTAAGTCAAATTTCCACCCATTATCTGCTAGTAAATTATTTCTTTCTTGAGTTAACCTTAATTTTTCTAGAATATAACTTAATTTCAATCTGTAGGGCTCTGATCTATACCTTGTAGCCCTTGCTTCATAGATTTCTGGAAACTTAACCCTGTCCGTTTCGAGTGACTCTAATAAAGAAGAACTGACTTGACTCCATTGCATCGAAACACTTAATTGATCTCTAAGATTAGATGTTGCAATAATATATCTTTCCAACATCAACTGCCTTTGATAGCAAGCAGTTCTCCATGTTATCTCAGGAGTGACCGATGGATTACCGTCCCTATCGGAACCTACCCAAGAACCGAAGTTACAAAAAGATTCAGAGGGTAACTGAACATCTGGATAATTTTCGGTTAGTGCTTCAGTAATCCTGCTCCTCAATTGAGGCATGGCATTAAATAAAACTTGCTGAAAATAATGCAAGGCATAATCTACTTCGTCTAAAACTGATGGTTTAAATTGATGTAATTCATCAGTTCTCCACCAAAGTCTTACTTCCTCTTTTAATTGGGTTTTTAGGGAATTTTTTTCTTCTTTTGTTAGAAATTGCTCAATCTGTATTTTTTTTAACAAATTTGCTACTCTTGTTTGCTTATGTCTAATAGTATGTCTTACTATCTCAGTCGGATGTGCGGTAAAAACTAAACGGATATCCATTTCCTGCAATAACTCTTCTAATTTACCTGGAGGTACATTTAATTTCCTCAGCCTGTAAAATAATTCTCTGAAAGTTACTGGAGCATTTTGCCTAGCCAATGCTGGAGCAAAAGGATCAAGATTTTCGGGCGATTTTTGAACATCCTTATTGGTAAAGCTCTGTATATATCTATCTTCCTCAACTCTTTGTTCCAAAATATTCACGAGTTGAAAATACAATGAAAAAGCTCTTGCTGCTGCAATGGATTCTGCTAAATCCATAGAATTTACAATATCAACTATGTCATTTTTAAAAGTTTTGGAACTCTCACCATCAATTTGTTTTGAATAACTTAATTCTTTAAGCTGTATCAATCTTTCTGCTTGATCATCTGGACATTCTTCTCTGAGTACAGATTCCCACAGATCTTCTATTAAAAGACGATTTTTATCAAGTGGATCATTATTACTTGTAAGATCCACGTTATTATTTTTTATCTGTCGGAAAGTATCCATATAATCATTATGTCACAAGTGAAAATGTTCAGATCAAATGTTTATTTAAATAATCAAACATTCTCACCTTCACTCCTAATCATATCTTCGATAGAAATTTTCATTATTTGCTCAATAGAAAGACCTTTTTTATATTGATTTATCCATTTCATTGATTGATTACCTTCTTCAAGGACTTTGTAGATAGGATTTAAAAGATGAGTCATACCAAAATTTTCTGCTGTGGATGACAAATCTGATAATAGGTTTTGAATCCACTCTCTACAAATAACTTTTTTGCCATCCTGCCAGTGAACTAATTCTGAATTCAAACTATCTTTAGCAGCATTAATTTCATTTTGATCACATATTTCTGATAATTTATCAATAGAAAAAAAACTGGCATTCAAAGGATCTAAAGTATTTAAATTTTCAAAAAGATTTAAAATCCTTAGTTCTATCATGGCCGTTATCCCTAAAAGCAAGTTAATATCATAAACAAAATCACAAATTCTTAATTCCAAACGATCAAGAATTAAAGGTCTTTGGGGACCATTTGGTCTGATTGAAGACCAAAAATGTCGGATATTTTGCATATTTTTATTAGCTATATTTTCCTCGATCCAATCGATGTAAGAATTATGATTTATAAAAAAAGGCACCTTACTTGGTGTTTTAGGAAATTGCATCCATCTCTGAGAATGATTCTCCGTAATCTTATTATTTAAAAAAGGTGAACTTGCACTTAAGGATAGATATAAAGCAGCCTCGGATCTTATTAATCTAATTGCCGCGAAAAGTTTATCATAATCATCTATTCCTAGGTTTATGTGAACACTTGAAGTTGCAATAGACGTTCCATAATTATCTTGTATAAATTGATGATAAACATTGTCAATATCAGATCTTTGAAATTGAATATCATGTTTAAAACAAAGAGTAGATGAAGGAATAATTGTTAACTCTTTATTGTTTAGCCATCGTCTTAACTTTTTTCTTGGAGTTATTAATTTCTCATATAAAAAATCGTAATCTTTTTCAGGTGTTGTTATGTATTCAACGTTTCTGTTATCTGGCTCTTTTACAAAATCAGGAAATTTTTTCTCAATTTGAGCCGAAACACCAATATGAGAATTTAAAGAACCTGTGAAAAGTTCCACCTCAAAACCTTTATAAAGATTATTTTGACTCATTTATTTATCCAAACAGGCTAATGCTTTTAGTATCCCCTTTGCTTTATTTATCGTCTCTTGATATTCATTTTCAGGTAAAGAATCAGCAACTATTCCAGCTCCTGCTTGCACTGAGACTTCATATGTCCCTTCACTTGAGGGTTGAACTATCATAGTTCTTATCGTTATTGCCGTATTTAATGCACCATTAATATCAATAGATCCGTAAACACCAGCATATGGTCCTCTAGCATCTTTTTCAAAGTGCTTAATCAATTGCATAGCTCTTATTTTTGGAGCACCAGTTACTGTCCCAGCGGGAAATGATACTTTTAGTAAATCCCATACATCAGCATTGTTTTTTAAGATCCCCTCAACTTCACTAACTATATGCATAACATGTGAATATTTCTCAATAACCATTAAATCCTTGACCTTCACAGTACCGATTTCACAAACCCTTCCAAGATCATTTCTTCCAAGATCAATTAGCATTACATGCTCAGCTATCTCTTTTGGATCTTTTAATAAATCCTTTTCTAATTCCAAGTCTTGTTGGTTATCAATACCTCTTGGTCGTGTGCCAGCTATTGGTCTTAAGCTTGCAACAATCTGACTATTTTTATTTTTTTCAGCTTTAACCATTACTTCAGGACTTGAACCTATCAGATACCATGAGCCAAAATCAAAAAATGACATGTATGGTGATGGATTAACCATCCTCAAACTTCTATATAAATTAAAGGGATCATTTTTGACTTGAGTTTGGAATCTCTGGCTAATAACTATTTGGAAGATATCTCCTTTTCTTATGTATTCTTTTGCAGAGAGAACTGCATCCTCAAAATCTTTTTTCTTCCAATTACTCTTGAAATCTAAATTAAAATTCTCTTTTTCATTCCAATCTAAAAACTCATTTTCTTTAAGAGGAACTCTCATTAATTTTCTAGTTTTCTGAATTTTAGAGATTGAGTTTATATACAACTCTTCAATCGAAGACCCTTTTAAAGAAGTTATATCTGCATAAACCACTGCAGTAATACATCTTTTTGTTTGATCAAAAACAACTAACTTATCAAAAAACATCCAAGAACCATAAGGGATATTGTTTTCTGGTATTTCATTTATTGGAACACTTGGTTCTATTCGATTTATTAATTCATAACCCCAAGAGCCATATAACTGTCCAACTGAGGGAAATTCATCAAGCATGGTTGACTTGTATTCTCTTGTCCAACTTCTCAAAATATCAAAAGGATCCCCTTTATGTGTTTCAGTTTTACCATTATTCCAAGTTTTAATTATTTCTTCTCCATAACAAACGGCTTCCCAAAGAGGTTGAGTAGCAACAATACTCCACCTACCCAAATTCTCCCCACCTTCAACAGATTCAAGAAAAACACCATGGGTATCTTTTGAAGATAATTTTAACCAAGTCGATAATGGAGTCTCTAAATCTGCTGGCCAAGTTTCAACGATAGGTATAAAATTTTTACCTTCTTTATAAGCCTTTATAAAACTATCTTTTTGTGAGCTGATCATATTAATAATGTCAGCCCAAATTATAATTATTTTCTTCTTTTATATCAACTTTAAAGAAGTTAATCAAAAGTATTCTTAGTTGTAAATTTCAAACCAGCTGGATTAGGATTCTCACCTATTCTTCTAGGATTATGACCTACTTTCTCTCTGCCTTCATTTACTTTTTCAGGGAAAACACCATCTTTGGGGTGTAAAAATTCAATATCACCACCTGGAAAAATGCGGTAGATTTTAAAATCTTCAATTCTTGGTTTGAAAGCTCTTAATTGTGTCCCTAATGCAAGACATTGTTCTTTTCTAGCAAAGTACATTAAATTATCACCTTCATGCATTATGGCCGCTCCACCGGTGGGCAATTCAAATGCTTGTTCCTTGGAACTTTTCCATACAATTGCATATTTTTCTTCGGTTTCTGCTGAGTTTAATAAACCCCCAGTACTTCCTATATGCTTTGGAAATTGACCAACTAAAGTTTCAGTCATCCTAGATTTTGAGTTATTTCTAATAAGAAACTAGCATTCATATTTTGCAAAATTCAAAATTCATAGCAAATTTTCTACATTATTTAATATATAGAAAACTTATTTCTCATTTTATTTTGAATCTGAAATCGGAAAAAATACTGTCAAACCTGCATCACGTCTTTGTGTGACATGCCCTCCTAAACTAGCTAACAACTTTTGAGTGGCATTTTGACTAAGTTGTAAACTTCCAGTTTGAGGGTTCCAATTTAAAACAGGGCCAATATCAGAACCGTTATCTTTTTTAAAATTTTCTTTATGATTGTTATCTAATTTTTGTACTTTGAGTTGAAGTTTGAGTTTTTGACCAGCTGGTCTTAATTCTAAAATTAATGTACTACCTTCTTTTAATCCTCTAGTATTTTTATCAATTAATCCTCTTAACATTAATTCTAATTTTTCAGAATCACTCAAAATTTGTGGAAGTTGCTTGGGGATATCTATCTTCAAAGAAATGCCACGTCGGTTTAATTGTTTATTCCATAAAGGAGCAAGCTTTTTGAAAATTTCGGCTAAATTAATTTTCGCCAAATTATTTAATGATGGCTCTTCATTACCAACTAATTCTGCTGCATTAAAGATTAAACCAAACCTATCAATTTGTTCATTACATTCATTATCTATTTGAATTAAACGATTTCTCATTGATTCGTCCATTTTATATTTTTTTAAAGTAGAACTTATTAAGGTTCTTATTGTGGCCAAAGGAGTTCTTACTTCATGAGAAATTGCACGTAATAATTTTGCTTCAGTTATTTGCACATTTTTTTCATCATTTTTCACAGAATTGTGTATATTATGATTTGATGTAATATTTGCTAATTTTGCCGATAATATTGGCCAAAATAATTTTTCAAATTGATTATTAACATTAAGATTACCTAAGTTATTGATTGCATTTCGAAATTTTACTCCTTCCTCATAATTTTCTTGATTTAATTTTGCATGCATTAATTCAATTGAAAGTTTAAGGCTCTCTTCATCACACTTCATTAGTAGAATTTTTTTATCTTTTTCTCCTACAATTGATAATACGCATTGAAAATTTGATGTGATTATCATCAAAAAAGGTTCATAGCCATCTTCTTGACAAAGGTTTAAGACTTTATAATTACTAATTAAATCGAAATCGTTTTTTATCTTTTCTGAATTATTGACCGGTAAAAAACCTGCATTCGCATTTTGAAAGTATGGAAACCCCTCAGGAGACCAAAGCCATCCATGAAGTTTATTTAAAAATTTTTTATCATTAAAAGCTGGCAAAGGGGAGGCAACCCATATCCCCCCCTGTTTATAATTCTGAGAAAGGAAATCTTTTTGAATAACTTCTAAAGAAGCCCACCACATTCTTCTGGATGTATCGTCATCCACATATATATTTTTAACTCCTTTAATCAAAAGCTCTTGAATATTTTTTATAGTTATTTGTGATTTCATCAAATTTTTAGTGATCTAGAACGTTTTAATATTGATAAAACAAATCCAATAGATATAAAATTAGTCACCAATGAAGTTCGACCATAGCTCATAAAAGGCAGGGGAATTCCTGTAACTGGTCCTAATCCAATAGTCATAAATAAGTTAATAATTATTTGGAATAAAAAAGTTGAGGCTATTCCAATAACTATTAGAGATTCAAAGTTAGTCCTAGCAATTGTTGCAGTATTAATAAGTTTTTTAATCAAAAAAAAGAACAAAAATAAAACTACTATGCACCCCACAAAACCCAATTCTTCGCCTAAAGCACTGTATATAAAATCAGTATGTTGTTCTGGTATAAATTGCAAATTTGTCAGCTTACCTTTTAGCAAACCAGTCCCAAATAATCCTCCAGAACCAATTGCAATTTGACTCTGTATCAAATGATATCCACCACCTAATGGATCTCTATTTGGATCTAAAAATAAAACTAATCTATCTTTTTGATATTCTTTTAAGCCATATTGCCACAAAAATGGTGTCAATTTTGCCACTAATAAATGGAAAGAAATAGCGATAGCAGGAAAAATAATTTTCTTTCTCGAAGATCTATAAGCAAGATATCCTATAAATGGAATCCAGAAAACAAGAAGAGTTGGTAAGGTCAAATATAATATAGAAGTGACAAGACAAAATACTAATATCAAAATCCACTCTATGGGCATTTGCGACCAATAGAGCATCACACCTGTCAAAACAAGTAAAACTAAAGAGGTACCTAAGTCCGGCTGAAAGAAAACTAATAACCAAGGAATAAATACTACTAACAAGGGCAATACTAAATCTTTTATTGTTAAAATTATTTTTTTGTCTAGTACTAAAGCAAGAGTTAATACAGTACTTAGTTTAGCTACTTCTGAAGGTTGAAAAGAAAAGATGCCCAAGTTTAGCCATCTTTGGGCTCCAGAAACTGATATCCCAAAAAAATATATTAGTAATAAGGATATTAAAGTACACAAATAAAATGGTATCAAATACTTTCTTAGTTTCTCTAACGGTATATAAGAAATAAAAAATGCTAAAAAATAACCTAAAAAACCAGTAAGAATATGACCCAAATAGTTCGATACTAAATAATCACCCTGAATACTTTTTATTAATAAACCCGAAATAATAACCAAAAACAGGGGAATTATAAGTAATGGAGAAAATAAAAAACCTCTATTAAAGTTGTCTTTTTTTGGGAAAAATCCTCTCTTATTTAATAAAGAAATTCTCCTAAACATAAATTATCTATTAACAAATTGACTCTTAATTAATTGAGCTAAATTACTAAAAGCAATAGAACTATCTTTATTGGGCTGGCTTATTGAAATTGGTACACCTCTATTGCTTTCATCAACGAGAGGTATTTCAATAGGAATTTGAGCTAATAATGGTAAATCATTTTCTTTAGCTAATATTTGACCTCCACCTTTACCAAAAATTTCATATTTTTTACTTGGCATATCCGGCGGAATAAATGCTGACATGTTTTCTACAATTCCCAGTAACGGCACTCCAAGTTGTTTAAACATTGCTAATCCCCTCCTTGCATCTTGCAAAGATACTTGTTGAGGAGTGGTGACAACAATAGCTCCAGTTATAGGAACTGATTGAGAAAGAGATATTTGAGCATCTCCCGTTCCTGGAGGTAAGTCAATAACCAGAAAATCAAGATTATTCCATTCAACTTGGTACAAAAATTGTCGAATAATACTATTAAGCATTGGTCCTCTCCATATAACTGGCTGACCTTCTTCTATGAGAAAACCCATGGATACCAATGAAATTCCATATTTATTTATTGGTATTAACCTTTGATCACTGCCACTACCTTCTGTGACCTTTGGATTCTGTTCGGCAACTCCCATCATTGATGGAGTATTAGGTCCATATATATCCGCATCCAGCAAACCAGTTTTTAAGCCTAATTTAGCTAGAGAACAAGCAAGATTAACTGCAATGGTACTTTTTCCAACTCCACCTTTACCACTACTAACGGCTATGATATGCTGAATCCCATCAATCTTCTGCAACTCAGGCCCTCTACTTTGATTATGAGCTTCTGTTTTGGAAGGATTATTATCTATCTCTATTTGAACATCATCAATATCTTCAAAATCCAGTAGTGCCCCTCTAACCTCTTGTACAATTCTATCTCTCTGAGAATTTGCAAACGATGGTAATGATAATGTTACGATTACTCTCGGTATAGTTACTCTTACATTTTTAATCCAAGCTAATTCAATTACATTTTTCTGTGATCCAGCATCTAAAACTTTTTGTAAAGCAAAATTCGCATCTTCTATTGTGGTCATTAAATTTTTAAATATTTTGACAAGGTAGTCGACTGTTTAAAAGATTAAGAACTATGTCGAACTATCAAATAATAGGCAATAAGGTCCCCCTAAGAGAAATTATAAAGAGAAACTTATAATTAACCAAAAAATTTTTTTCTTCAAGATTTACTAAATACATGTTGAAAGAACCTCCTAAAAACTCGAGAGAAAAAACTAAAAATCTCTTATTAACTCTACAAGACAAAATTTGTTCAGGACTTGAAAATGTAGATGGAAAAGGAAAATTTACAGAGGAATCCTGGCTAAGAGACGAAGGTGGCGGTGGAAGATCAAGAGTATTGAAAAATGGTTCTATTTTTGAGCAAGCAGGCGTAAACTTCTCGGAAGTACAGGGGAAAGAATTACCTCAATCTATAATCTCTCAAAGGCCCGAAGCAAAAGGTCATGAATGGTTTGCTACGGGAACTTCTATGGTTTTGCATCCTAAGAATCCCTATATTCCTACAGTTCATCTGAATTATCGATATTTCGAAGCTGGTCCTGTTTGGTGGTTTGGAGGAGGTGCAGACTTAACCCCTTTTTATCCTTATCTTTCTGATGTAAGGAATTTTCATAATGAGCATAAAAAAGCTTGTGAGAAAGTTGATCAAGATTTGCATAAAGTTTTCAAACCATGGTGTGATGAATATTTCTTCTTGAAACATAGAAATGAATCTCGAGGCATAGGAGGTATTTTTTATGATTATCAAGATGGTTCAGGTAATATTTATAGAGGAAATAATCAAAATGGCGAAGCATCAAAAGCTTCACAAAATATTGGCAGATCTAATTTAAATTGGGATAACTTATTTTCTTTAGCAGAAAACTGTGGGCAGGCATTCCTCCCTTCATATTTGCCCATTATTGAAAAAAGAGCTTCTCAAACATATTCACCGAAGGAAAGAGAATTCCAGCTATATCGAAGAGGTAGATATGTCGAATTCAATTTAGTTTGGGATAGAGGAACGATTTTTGGGCTACAAACAAATGGCAGAACTGAATCTATATTAATGTCCTTGCCGCCTTTAGCCAGATGGGAATATGGATATAAAGCTAAAAATGGTTCTCGAGAGGAATTCCTCACATCAATTTTTACAAAACCCCAAGATTGGTTAAATGATAAAGAGTTAGAAAAATTCTGTATAGAGAATAATATTTTTGATTAAAAATTATTGAATAAAATTTTCAAGTATCTTAAATAGGTGTTTTAAATAAAGAACCGTCACTTTTCAATTGAAGTTTTTCTCCAAGTTCATTTTCTAAAGAGATTAATTCATCCCTATGCGCTCTAAGTCTCATAAAAGTTGAATCATTTTCATTTTCGTTGATCAACCTTAATTCAAATTTCTCCTCTCTTGCTGATTTTTTAAAATAAACAATTCCAGACAAAGGGCCACCAATTAATCCCAAAAGAATAGGCCACCAACCTAATTCAGGATATATTTGAATAATTACTAATCCCAAAGCACAAGAACCAAAACCGCCAAGGATACCTAAAAAAATTGCTAAAAATTTACTAGAAACAACTTGACCCTTGAATATTAAAATTCTTTGTTCAAAATCTCCTCCTGTTTGCTTCCATCCCCTCAAATTAAGCCATTCACATAAACCATTTAAAACCTTAATTGGCTGCTGAGAAGATGAAATCTCAACGATGGTTGTTCTATCTTTACTGGAAGCCCTAAGAAAAAAAAATAATCCTATGGCCAAGAGAATTGTCAACAATAATGTTGAATTTAAGGAATATGACATTAAAAAATTTTTGCTAGTAACTCGAGAATAAAAATTAAAGTTACATCATATTATAATTTTTTAGAATTATTCTGTAAAATATTCCTATTAGATAAAAATTCTTAATTAAATAAAATCTTAAGTAATACACTAAATTTTAAATTACCTTAAATACTTATTAAAAATGACTATTGAAAAAAAAAATATTGATTTTCTTTATAGCGATTTAACAGTAGATTTATACAATCTTTACAAAAAATCATCTTACCTAGCTATTGACACTGAAGCAATGGGTTTAATTCATGGAAGAGATAGGCTCTGTTTAGTACAAATATGCAATGAATTTAAAAGGACATCCTGTATAAAAATCGAACTTAATACATCTTCTTCACCTCATTTAAAAGCACTTCTTGAAGATGACAAAATTACTAAAATATTTCACTATGCGAGATTTGATGTTGCAGCTCTAAAATGCAATCTTGAAATTAATACAAAAAATATTTTTTGTACAAAAATTGCTAGTAAGTTGGCAAGAACTTATACAAATAAACACGGTTTAAAGGATTTAATTAATGAATTATTAGGAATAGAACTTGACAAAAGCTCGCAAAGTAGTGATTGGGGTAGCAGCGAAGATTTAACAAAATATCAATTAGATTATGCAGCAAATGACGTAAAATATTTAATTGAAGCTATGCATAAATTAAAAGTTATCTTAGAAAGAGAGAATAGATATGAATTAGCTCAAAGATGTTTCGAAACAGTTTCTGTACATGCTGATTTAGACATACTAAAATTTTCAAATATATTTGAACATTAAGAATCAATCTTCAGTTAAAAAATTATCTTCCCCATCAAGAGTTTTCATAAGCTTATCAAGTATTCTTGAAGAACTTAATTTATCTTTATCATTTTTTTCACAAATTTTTAAAATATTTTTCGCAACTTGTATTTTTTCTTGAATAGTTTTCGATCCTTCTTTTGAAATTTGAATTTCTACTTTCTTCTTAGCTGAGGCTAAGCTTATACTCATTATTTTCGCAATCTCTGCACAAATCTTTAGATATTGCCGATCATTTATTGGATACATGAAAATTTAAAAAGCTAATGCCATTTACTAAGATAACAAATTAGAGTTTATGGAATCTACAATTTTATCACTTGCTCCATATTCCCCCATTCTTTTTTTTCCAATTTTTGCTTGTTTTAACCTCTCAACTTTTTCTTTTAAAAGTAAACTTAAACGTTTTAAAAGAATTTTTTTATTCTTGCAAACTAAAACACTACCTCCTAATAATCTTGATTGCCTTTTTGCGAAGGATTTTGTAAATTGTGGTCCAGAGCCTGGAAGAGAGAGAGATGGAATACCTAAGCCAGCAATTTGCTCTGTAGCAGTTCCAGCATTAGACAAACCAACATTTGCCATATTGGCCCAGAGACTGAATTTTCCTATTCCAATCAATATATATTTTTTTTTATATTTCCATACTGAATCTTCATCAATCAAAAATTTAGTTTTACTTTGTTTTTTAAAACCGTATTTATTTAAATAATTTTCAATTTGAATCACATTCGAATTAATGCTCAAAGGCAAAAGTATTAACAAATCCTTAGATAAACAGAAATCTTGCAAACAATCAAGAAAATTATCAAGATTCTTAAATGCTTCTGGGTATCTACTTCCTACCAACAAAATTATCCTTTTGAAAGAAACAATATTTGATATCTTTTCGTTTTTTGCATTAACAAAATCCATCATTGGATTGCCTAAGTATTTTGCATGAATATTTTTTCTATTCAAATTATTAGCTGTTATTTTATCTCTCATAATTAGATTCTTACATCTTGGAGATGTCATTACAAACATTTCCCATGGGTCCCATTCAGAGCCTTTTATCTTATGATAAAAATCGCTTAAAGCCCAACCTGGTCCACTATTCCAAGTATGGTCACTTTTGGGAGTTCCAATAAAACTGAATTCGCATTCTGAACTCCATGCATAAAGCAATGGTAGAAAATCCCCTACTGCAACAATTTTGCATTTATATTTTGACTTTCGTTTTACAATTAAGAAATTTCTTAAATTATCTATTAAAAATCCTGCAAATAAATCTAGCAAAAATCCCTTCAGACTTTGATTACTAAAACCTCCACTTGGGAGCTCTTTTAAATGTCCTATTTTACGAAAATTCTTTGATTTTATGGTATTAAATACATCACCATTTCCCACTAAAGGCAAAACTTCGATATTTTTATTTTTTATTTTTTTTAATAATCTTTTTATTATTTCCGATGTAATTACATCTTCTCCGTGTCCATTACATATAAATAATAAAGAATGAGTCTCCTGACTGTTAAGATCAGTAAAAAGATCAATTGATTTCTTTTCGGCGGCATGGCCAAGTGGTAAGGCAGAGGATTGCAAATCCTTTATCCCCAGTTCGAATCTGGGTGCCGCCTTCTTTAATTTTGATACTAGTTCCCCAATAAACCCCTCTAATACTTTTAGTTTTTTATATTTGCTACACATTTTTAGGAAAATTTAATTGAATTACTGGTATGTAAGTGGTCGGCAATTTGAATACATTTTCATTAAGGAAGAATTGTAATAATTTCATTATCTCACTAGTTGACTAAAGAGGAAAATTTACCTCTTACATAATGAAGAAAAATTATAGGATTAATCAATTTTCAAACGAAATCTTATGATTTCTCGTAGATTAAATATAATAATTCCTAAATTGGCAAAAGAAATTTCTCTAATAATTCTTTGGGAAAAATGACAAAAAAATTCTCGAAAACAGATTTCTGAAACTTGGTACTTTCGGGATTAAATTTATAGAAAATTTACCTCCATTTAGAAATGGTATGTATACGTATACGAAATAAGAAATAAAATTTTTTATAAATGTGGTTAAAAAACCGTAAAAATATTTTTATGGGGAAATCCAACAAAAGCATTATTTAATTCTGGAGAGTGGGCAATTACAAGTAGTTACATGTAGCCAGCAACAAGTCTATGAGCATGTACAAAATGTAAATAGATATATCTTCATCCGAATGATATTGCCAAGTAAATTTTCATCGGAGCAGAAGATATTTGATTCTATTTTTTAACTCTCTCAAATAATATTCTCTACTTATGAAAACTTGCTGACTTTGATATAAATACAGAGTTAAAAATCGGGTTAATTTCCAAGTTAGATATTATTAACTAAAGATTACAATTCGAATTGCAGAGGGATAGAGTCAATATAAAATTTGTTTGTTTTCATGCAAAAACTTCAAAATTCAATTTTAAAAATAATCAAGAAGTGTTTAAAACCGCAAGCAAAAAAAATTTTAAGATTCTTCAAAAATTTCTTACCATCTGACTATGTAAAATTTGGAAAAAAACACAGAGATATTTCCATAATTTCAAATAATTGTATAGCTACTTATCTTTATAAAGATTTAAACATTAAATATTCTTCACCCACGATCAATCTGCAATTCACTCAAGGTGATTTTGTGAAATTTTGCAAAAACTTTGATTACTACATACATCTCAAAATCAGAGAACATCCCACACCATCGTCAACATTGGAAGAATTCAAAAAGCTTGGGGGAGATAACATAAATTTTCCCGTAGGAATTCTTGGTGATTTAACAATTTTTTTGCAGCATTATAAATCTATTGAAGATGCGAATATCTCGTGGACCAAACGTTCTGAAAGAATCAATCGATCAAAATTATTTTTCATTTATATGGTTCGCGATCAAACCGAAGATGCTTTTATCTTAAATTTTCTAAATACAGGATTTGAAAATAAACTTGTGATAACAAATTCCGACAGAAGGGGGAAATTCCCTCAATCTTTCCCACTCTTTAATAAAGAATTAGAGTGGTTCGAAAAAATTCCACTTTCAAAACGACCATATTACAAGCAATTTGACTTCTTAAAATGGATGAATCGAGCATTGTCATTAAAGAAGTCTGAGAAAGGATAGAGAAAATATAATTTAAATTATTTTTCCAACTTAAGCACAGATGGAGTTTAACCTATTCAGTAATTCTTATTTTATCTCCTCATAAAGGATTTATTATCAATTTGTGGAAATTGAGTAGATTATTAATGAGACAATCCGCACTAAATAAGTTTGAAATCAACATTTCTAATTTTATATAAGCTTTGAATCCCTGTGCTGCTTTACTCAATCTGTTAGTGCATTTAATTTGAAGTATTCCCAGAAATTTAATTTCAGAAAAAATGTTCAAGAGTTTGTATTTGAATTCATAGAATAATATTTGATTATTACGAAATTTTTATCCTTATATTGCTATAAATTTTTATTTTTTTTAGCATTTATCAATTTTTTTCTTTCAAGCTGCATTAGATTAGTAATCGTTATCTGCTACACACATTCCCAAACACCTAATGCCATTAGAGGCTGTTCTTTTGCAATGCTGGCATAAAATAACTTCTTTATTAGAAGAAAGATTAATCTTTGAATTTATTTGAAGTTCTAAACTTATCAAATTTTGATTTGAATCAGATAGAGCCATTATTGGTGTCTGAATTTGAATCGATACTAACAACAAGTGAAGCATTAGCGTTGGAAGAAGGTATATCCATAATTTTTACAGTTTCTTTGGGCTCATCAATAACTTGATTTTCTTCAGCACCCTCATCAACTGCACAAGCTTCAAGAGCCTCTCGAAGAAGTGAATCAAAAGTTGCTCCAGGCAATCTATGTCTAGCAACCTCAAGAAAAGTTCTCGGTAACGATTCAGATGCAGCATCTCGTAAAGCAGGATTATTCTTTCTATGTTCTTGTTCTTCTTCTATTGATTTAATAAACCTCAGTGTGACGTCTCTTTTAGTAGTAGCTTTTATCAGCGTATCGTTTTCGGGATTACTAACATTAGGTTCATTTTCAAGATCACTAAGTCTTTTTTCCAAACTATTCAAAACTTCATTAGCTTCTTTACTAATATGCGCTAATTGACCATCAGACAAATTAGGTAAATCAGCAACAAAAACTTTCCCATGATCCCTTAGTGTCAAGAAAGTTGGCCTTGGGCCTTGAGCCTGTCTACCATTTGATTCAGTATTATTACCTAATGGTCTTTTTGGAGGTGTAGGGCCAGCTGAACTACGTCTACGTGTAATTCTTTGATTATTTGCAAAGGGCATTGAATAAAGGTTAAATCTTAATACTTAAACTTCCGATATAATTCGGCGGTAATTTTATTATATTACATCTAACTTTTTCATTTGGGTATAAAAAATAATTTTTTAAAACTCGTTTTAAAAAGATAAAAAAATTTAAGTTAAAATTTCTGGCAAAAATTTACTAATTGTTGAATTATTTTTTCGAGCTATCTTTCCAATTTCCCAACTATCTATATCATAATCTTTACAGATACTTAATATAGCGTCCTTAAATTTTTTATCAATAACTATACAAAATCCAACTCCAAGATTGAAAGTATTCCAAAAATCTTTTTCAGGAATAGATCCTTTGTCTTTAAGGAATTTAAATAAATTAGGTATTTCCCAAGAACCAGTATTGATATAAGGAATAAAATCAGAAGGAATACATCTTGGTAAATTTTCTGGAATTCCTCCTCCAGTTATATGAGACATTGCTTTAATTTCTATATTTTCAGATAACATTTGGTTAATCACATTATTGTAAATTTTTGTAGGTTTCAATAACTCATCATAAAAACTTAAGTGAAAAACTTTTTCAAATTCCTTTTCTATTTGATTATTGTTTTGGATAATTTTTCTTACTAAACTAAAGCCATTACTATGAACTCCATTACTTTTTAAAGCAATTATTAAGTCATTTTCAGAGACTTTTTTACCATTAATAAGCTTATCCTCATCGACTATTCCAACACAAAATCCTGCAAGATCATACTTATTTTTTGAATAAAATCCTGGCATTTCAGCAGTTTCTCCGCCAAGTAATGAACAGTTATTTTCTCCGCAGCCATGTGAAATTCCTTGAACAACCCTCAATAATTGTTTCTTATCAAGCTTACCAGTAGCAATATAATCCAGAAAAAATAACG
>CABZHQ010000006.1 GCA_902525585.1 uncultured Prochlorococcus sp.
ATTTTGTAGTATTAACTACAATTTATTTATAAAGTATTTATACTTAGATGTCAACAATTAATAGAGACTAAACTTCAATTTAAAATTAGATTCTACTCTCACAAACTCCCTAAAAAGAATAAAGAACATATAACTACGAGTAACTCCCATAAAAACTGAAACAAATGCTAGAACTACACAAATGGGGCAATGTAGAAATCCCATTATTTTTTTTCCAATATAAATTTTAATTCAGCCTCTGCATTGAGAATATCGATTCTTCTTTTAAGTATTTTAAAAAATTTAATTATTTTTTTCAAAATTAAACCTTCTTGGGGCATCAATAATAATATTATTTTAAGAATGAATATATCAATGAGCAAAAATACTGAATCCATTGATACAACTAAATTTTTATAGCAATTTTATACAATAAATTACACCTCCATATGCTCAGATACTCTAGATCAATTAACCAATAAAGGCTTATAAGAATAAATTATGGCAGTTGGTAATCAAGGTCTCTTGCATTGCAATTTTTCTTTTGCTAAAAGAATAGAGAAGGATAAAGTCCAATTCTTCCAGAGGATTTAGTACGCTTCCATAATCCAGAGAATACAAATTTTCCCTGATTAATATGAATCTATGTTGAATGAGATAAATATCTTGATTGCTTAATGAAATTTTTTTGTATATTGCATTTTCAAAAATTATTAGGTTATTTAAGTTAGTTATTAAATCATCTTGGAGAAAGCTTTAGTAAATTTCTTTTACTGGTTACTAATAAGATCAACCGAATCTCATTATGGAGAATCATTTGTATCTCTAGAAGTTCCATCTAATTCGATCAAAAGTTTTTCTTGATCTTAGAAAGTTTTTAATACTTAAATTCATAGCTAGCTGAACATTGAATAACTAATTTGAGTAAAGTTGGTTAATTCTCTCTATTGCAAATAAAGATAAGGTTGTTAATCTTGCACTTAAAGGAGCAACTTAATTTCTTAAACTGATGCAATTTGATCATTTGAATTTCAACGAAGATGATGGCCTTATGTCAATAGAAGATTTAAGGGCTTTACGTCTTCAAAAAAAGAAAATTGAAAGTGATAAAAAAGCTAGGAAATATATCCTGGATATAAATCAAAGATATAGAAAAATGAGTACCCGCAAAAGTAATAAATTTCTAAGAAATATTAACCCTTTTAAAAAGGCCGCATAAATTATTAATCTTGATTTGTTAATTTGTTTAAATTTACATCTTTCAGAGTAAGATTTTGATGGTGTTTCTTTGGAAGAGTTTCACCAAGAGGGGTCAATTTTTGACCCCTTCTTTGCAGAGATCTTTATTAATTGAAACTCGTTCTAAAATAAAAAATAATACTTTCTTAAAAGATAAAAGTGATTTAAATCTTTTATTTAAAGTTTTTTATTACTTCTTTATGGTAAACCTATATCTTCAACTAATTCATCTCATAAAAAAAGAAAAGTTTGAGCTAAGGAGCCATATCATATATCTAAATTAAAAGACTTTCTTCAAAAAAAATATGAGATTTTTCATTAGCAATTTATAAATGCTATAACTACGATTTGGAAATTCTAAAAAGAAGTTGAAACAAAGATTTTATCGGTTAATATTTTTTATCCAAAATTTAGAAGCAGTAGCTAATTCGATCAATAAATGGTTTAAGACAAAGTATCCAGCATACAAAATTAGAAATGTTTCTAAAAAAGGATTTGAACTTGTAATAATGCAAGCTGACAAAAAGGCGGAATAAAATTATTCTTTGATAAAAATTGATGCTGAATATTTATTTTTTGCAGCTATTATTAAATTATTAAATCAAAAAACAAATGAACTCTGCATTTGCAAAAGTCTCAAATTTGAAAGTTAACAGGACTTCTAAAATAGCTATTACTATCGCATCATCAACTTTCTTTTTGTATGCCTTCGGTCAAGCACCAATTTTTAAAAATATACTTGCAGGTGCCTTCTCTTGCTCTGGCTAAATAAAATACCTTTTTTTAAGAGAGACTTAAAAGCTAAATAGACAGTTATTGATAGTCTATCTAAACTTAGAGGGATAAACCCCTCTTTTTTAATGTTTAATAGATTTATTGCTGAAAAGATAATGACTCTTCTTATTTCTCTTTTAAGCTTATGAATATTTCCCCGCACCTATTAATTGATGCTGTGATATTAAGCGCTGCTCTTACTATAACTTTGGTTTTAAGAACAAAAGGTAATGCTGCCAGAAAAGAAAAAGAAAATAAATGATTACTAAAGAAGAAGAAAAAGAATTTAAAAAACCTAAATTATATAGATTTTGGAACTTTCTTATTTATGGAAGTTCCATTGCTATTGGAGTTTTCTTAGTTTATTTATATTCTGCTTATGTCTTTATAAACAAATGACGTTCATGTACGGCATAGCAATTACTTATGGGGTTGTGAGTCTTTTATTGCTTGGTGGGTTTGCATACTTTACTTTTAAAATGAAACGCTAATTTTTATGTCATCTACAATGAAAGATTTCTTAGATAAATTTTTTGATTTATGTAGAGAATATCAACAAGAAATTCCACCTCAGAAGATGGCTGAGATTTTAAGAGAATATGCAGATAGATTAGATGAATGATAGCTACATGCAGACGTAAGAAGGTATTAAGAGAATATAATTTCTAAGCAAAATTTATACAAATTTTTTTAAATTTGGAATAATTTTTTTGAAGATATTTTCCTTGCAATTATTTATAATTTGAGATTTTTTTTTGATCCTTAATCCGTACAATTTTGTTCCTCTAACCGCACACATACAACTTGAAATCTACCATTTAAATGAATTAGAACATAGGTGTAGTCAAGGGGTAAGTCTTATGGCACTAAATGACACATTTACTATCCAAGAATTTAATTTGGATAAAAAAGACCTTTCATATGATAATAGGCTCAAAGAAATAGAAGCTTATTGGAATAGAGAATGTGCTGAACATCCGAATAACAACAATTGTAAGATTTTTTGTGATTAAAACTTTAACTTTTAGGTATTCTTACGCTTGATTTTTACATAATACCCGTACTAAAGAATAATCAGATAAAAAAGGAGGCCAAGCAAATGACTAATTTAGGTATAGAAATTTTATTTTGGACAATTTTAATTTCTTATCTGGGATTAAGGTTTTCTCAAACTAGGAATGGATTCAAAAAACAGTATTAATTGGGAGAATAGAAAATGAAACTACAAACTCAGTTCACGGTTCCAAAAAAAGAATTAAACGATCTTGATTATGTTAAGAAAGTAGATTTCTTAGAAGAAACTTTAAATAAAGAATGTATAGATTATCCAAATCAAGAAGATTGCTTGGTTTGTTGCAATTAGAAATCAAAAAATAGCTGTTTTTTAAAAGTAAATAAATTTTTATTAGTATTTATAATTTTTCTAAAAGGGAGTTAGCACTATGGAATTAAGATTCTTCCCAATAAATATTTTTAGAGAGACTCCAAAAGTCACATTCTTTGATGCAGGCATAGATAGTTCTAATGGTTCTGATGTTGTGATCCATTCTGGGGAAGCTATATCTCCTCCAGATGATTTAAAGGATGAGCAATATTACGTTCACAATCATCAAATTGACCACAATTTAGTTATCACTGGAGAAAGGAAATTTGTTTTAATAAATCCTCACTGGGATGAACCTCATCATGTGATTTATTTAAATAGATCTATGGGAGCATTAGAAATTCCTATAGGAACTTATCACAGATCTCTCTCAGGGAAAGAAGGTAGTATTGTTTTAAACCAACCCAAAAGAGATAAATTTTTTGATCCTGCTAAAGAATTTATCCCTCAAAAATTAGACAAAATTAATTTAATTAAGGCAAGAAAAAGTCCCCCTGTTTATTGGATTTACGAAAATAACAAAATCAAAAGAATCAATACTAATCCTCTAGAAAGAAAAGTTAAAACTCTTGTTTGAAATGAAAAAACATATATCCCACAGTAATAATTTAAAAAACCTAAATTTAATTATTAATTCTGATAATTATAAATTGGCTCACGAAGATATTGGCCTACTAAGCCGAAATGAAATGCGTGGAGTTAGGATGCTTCTTGAAATTACTAAACCAGATTTAATTCTTGAAGAAAATAAAATCCTTTCAACCATAATTATTTTTGGAGGCGCAAGCATTGTAGAAGAATCAAATACAAAAAAGAGAATTGAAAATATAAAAGAATTAATTAAAAAAAATCATAAATCGATACTTCTAAAACGAAATTTAAATAGATTAGAAAATTTGCTTCTAATGAGTAATTACTATCAATCTGCAAGGGAGTTTTCTAAACTTGCTTCAATTAATAATCAAAATAAAAACTGTAATTCTCATGTGATTGTTACAGGTGGGGGGCCAGGAATTATGGAAGCTGCTAATAGAGGTGCATTTGAAGCAAATTGTAAATCTATAGGGTTAAATATCAGTCTCCCTAATGAACAAATACCAAATGCTTTTATAACTCCCGGTCTTTGCTTTAAATTTAATTATTTTGCATTAAGAAAGATCCATTTTGTTATGAGATCAGTAGCTGCCGTATTTTTTCCTGGAGGTTTTGGAACACTTGATGAATTATTTGAACTATTGACACTTTGTCAAACGGGAATGAAAACTAAAATCCCAATCATACTTTTTGGTAGAGAGTATTGGAATAAGATAATTAACTTTGAATATTTAGCTGATCTTGGATTAGTTGAAGATGAACATTTAAATCTTTTCCAATATGCAGATACTGCATCAGAAGCATGGAAAATTATCAAATCATCAAAAAAGCCAGCCTAGAAAACTACAAGCTGACTTGATAACAAATGTAGGAGAATGATTAATAGATATTTGATATTTTGTTTTTCATGCTTTCAATCTTATTGATTAATTCATCTAACCATTCTGTATTATTTTGCTCTTGTCTTTTATTGTTTTGGCTTTTTTGAGTACTCATAAATTTCTTACTTTTATAGTTTTTTTAATATATCTTCAGAAATCAAAGGAATCAATAAGCAATATTACTAAATCGATTGATAAAACAAGCTTTAGTAGCATTTCATACAAACCTAACCATTACAAATTAACTAAGAAAATCTCAATCTCTTCAGTTAAGTATTTTCTACGATGTTTTTATTTGAAATTCTGATTTGAATTAGTAAAGGTATAGATGTTCCTATGGAAAAATCATTTCTAAATTTCATGTATTGGATTCTATTAAAGTCAGCTGAAAGTTACTACGGAGATTCATTAAAAACAGAAGTACCCTATACACCCTATTTTTAGTTTTGGTGGAACTTAACTTTTAATATTAGATCTCTATTTTGAGAGTTATTAGTTTGGAATTAATTTATTAAAAAACACAATATGGGTTACTTATAGATTCACTACAAAATAATCTCTTACGTTGAATTTCTTTTACTGATTTTGAATAAATTTTAGCGGTAAGTATCATTCCAAAATTAACTAAAACTATAATTTAGAAGAAGTAGCTCAATTACAAAGTTGGTCATAATATTACCCTCCTTAAATTTATATAAAAATCTTATAACGGCAGAATAGGTATTGAATAGAGTTGAATTCCTATTTTTAGCTATCGAGATTCTTTGGTACTGGACTAGGTTCACAATTTTGGATGCATTCTTCTAAAGACTTTTCAGAATTACTCTTAATTTCGCAACTACGAAGACAATTATAGAAGGCATACTTGGGATCTAATTCATTTTTGAATCTTTTATTTCTAAAAGTATTTATGATCAAACTCCCTTTAATTTTTTTTCAAGTTGATTAATTAATTTATCCAACCAAAGAGTGTTATTGATCTTTTTTGTGTTTTTAAAGTATTTTGTTTTGTAAGTACTCATGAAGTGAAACCTCCAATCAGTGGATCTAATTTAAAGGTGATGATTCAAATTTCCTAGAGCAAAAATACTGTTTATGAATTTAGTGAAATATTTTAAAAACGATTAATTTATAATTTGTATTTTAGGTATTAAAACTCTTGATTCTTGTATATTACTAATACTAAATAAGTTCTAAAAAAGGGGTTAATTATGACTTACGTAAATCTAATTAAAAATAAAATTCAACATGCATTTGGTGGTTTATTTGATACGTTATCAATTGAGAGAAAACTAACTGATGCCCAAATGGAATGTATGCAATTCGGTATTTGTGATTATGCTCCAAGACAAGTTGAAGAAGTTCCCTTTTTTCATTATTAATTTCAATTGTTTTTAAACGAAGGTCAATTAGCTCCTCCTCACCCAATCAGGAGATCCACTAAACCAATCAGCAAGATCATCATTTTTGGGATCAAAATGATTTTCAGTCTCTATACCATCAAGGCCAAGATTTTGGATAAGTCCATTTATACCATCTGATTTTTGCTTGCCATATCTCCTCAAGCTATTGGCTTTCTTAAGCCATGTCCATATAGTTGAATTATGTTTTGCGAACTTTTCTACATAAATTCTTTCTTCTAATGCAACAGGTTCATCTATTGAAATCCTTTTTACAATATCCTTAATTTTTAAACGAGTCTTGTTGGTTAGAAACATATCTATAAAAGGAGTTAATGTTTTATAAAAGTTTTTTTAATGAATGTCTTGTCAATCTTTATTTCAAGAAAAATTGATTTTTAAAGGCTTTTCAAGGACAAATATATCTATTTAGCAACAGGTACATTTAATTGGTAAAAAAGACTACTTAATTTGATTTATATAACTTATACATAAATAACTCCTATATAAGTTTCTCTACTTAATTTAAGATTTAATTTATAAAATTTGAATAAGCAAAATTTACATTAAAAGTAGATTTAAACTTAGAGGAATAAAACTTCTTTTTTCGACAAAAATTTTTACTTAAAACAAATGAAAGGAAAATGGACAAACATTTATAGTGGTGATTTACCTCTTAGATCTTGGTGGGTAGATTCAGATAGCGACTGTGAATATATATCTATAGTTTTACCAGAGGTGTTTGGGATAAATCACTGGATAAGAAGTTTTTCTGAAAAATTAGCTTCACAAAACATACCTGTATTAGCATTACCTCTTTACGGAAGGACAGCTCCAAAATTAGATTTGGGATATACCGAAAAAGAATTGAAATTAGGAAGGCATCATAAAAATTTAACCACTTCGAAAAATATTATTGAAGATGTTTCTGCAGCCATAAATTGGGTTCAAGAAAAATATCCCCAAAAAAAAATCTCAATAATTGGATTTTGTTTTGGGGGTCATGCAGCACTTATTTCTGCTTCATTAAATGGAATAGAAAGTACATTTTGTTTTTATGGAGCTGGGGTCACAGCATCAAGACCCGATACTAATTTTGCTCCTGTAGACTTGCTTGAAAAAGTTTCTGGAAAATTAAAATTCATTTGTGGTTCTTTAGATGATTTAATTCCCATTGAAGATAGATTAATAATTAAAAAAAGATTTAAAAAAATAGATCCATTAGAAGAGAGATTTATTTATGTCGAAGTTAAAGGAGGTGATCATGGTTTTATGTGCGAGGAAAGAGAATCCTTCAATAAGGATGCATCATCAATTGGTTGGGATTTATTGATGAAAGAATTAAATTAATAAAATTAATGAGAATGATTTTGGTCAGTGTCTGCACTAATAATTTATAAAAATTCAATACCTTTATAAAAATTTTGTAAAAATGGTATTAGATTAAATAACTTAAAAAGTCAACTCAAGTACTGCCAAAAATGAAAAAAATAAATACTATAAGTCTAAATAATTTTCTAGAAATTCAAATTCATTATGAAAAATTTATTAATAGCATTTGTTTTTGCATTAATGCTTATCAACCCTGGTATTTCTATAGCTGCAGAATCTCCCGTTGATGTACAAGAAGTCTTTGTAGGTTCTGAGACTATGGATGGAGATTCTCTTAAATACCCAAAAGGAAAAGCAGAAATAAGATTACAAAGAGTCGAGTTGGCTGAAGGAGGGATAGTTCCGCTCCACTCGCATCCAATTCCATTATTAGGCAATGTTGAGCAAGGTACGATAGTTGTCAAAAGACAAGGGATGGAAGATCTTATCTATACAGCAGGTGATACTTTTATAGTTGGTCCAAAGACACCAAAACATACGATGGGTAATGCAAAAACTGATAATGCAATAGTTTGGTTTGCCGCAATAGGAGCAAAAGATGTTCCAATTTTAATTCCCGCAGAGGGATAAATTTGAACCTTGAATCAATTATTTTTGATTTTCAGTTAAACAACATTAAGGATCAATTAGCTCCTTTTTTCAATAGCAAAGTACGCTATCCGCTTTAATTGATTCTTCAACTAGAACATCTGGCATAACAAACTCTGCAGTATATCCATCTAGAAGCTTCTCATCGTAACCCCTAGATTTAGCAGACATTCCTGAGACATATATGGTAATTTTTGAATTCTTTAAATTTTGAAGATGTTCGTATAAATCTCCAGTACCTTGACCAACTATTTCACCAGCTTTTTTGCAATTTAATATTTGAACTCCGTCTCCTGCTAGAAAAAGTGTTACTTTATGATCGTTTTTTTCTGCAGTAAGGGCAACCAATAAACCTAAAGTTATTTTATTTTTGGATTCTAAACCGCTGTATATATGTACTAAAACTGTATTGTCGGTAATGATAGACATTTAATCCTCCCTAAATTTTGTTTTTATATCCTAAATAAAATCTATTTTCATTAGCTGTTTTTTTATTAAACGCTTACTACTTGCCTAGCAAAAAGCTAGTAATTTATTGTCATCTACATTAGAGAATAGACAATCCTCCTTTTTTTAACTTTTTCTTACCGTTATTCTGCTTATTCTTAAACTTAACTGTCGTTTAACTTTTCCGCTTTTAGTTCCTCTTTATCAACTTCAACTACTTTTGCTGCTATAGATTCAAACTTACCTTTAACAAAATTTACTATGAAGATTAATATTGGAACATGAGCTAGACCACCCATCACTTTCCTAAAAAGGTACTTTGATGGATAATGAATTTATAACCTAAAAAGTTTGAGTAAACCTTGTTTCAAGCTTTAAAAATCGCTAAGATCCTTTGCTATGACTGAAGAAAATTTTTGGCTAATGAAAAGTGAGCCTGATGCTTACAGCATAGATAATTTAAAAAATGACGGTGTAACTTTATGGGATGGAATAAGAAATTATCAGGCTCGAAATTTTATGAGAAAAATGAATAAAGGAGATAAAGTTTTTTTCTATCATTCAAATTGTAAACCCCCAGGTATTGTCGGACTTATGGAGGTAATAGATCTAAATATTGTTGATCCTACTCAATTTGATCAAGATTCAAAATATTTTGATCCAAAATCGAAACCTGATAATCCGAGATGGGATTGTGTAAAAGTTAAATATAAAAGTAAGTCAAATAAGATTTTAAGTTTACCTGAATTGAAGATTTTATTTAATGAAGACGAGTTATTAGTTGTAAAAAAAGGAAATAGGTTATCTATATTACCCGTTAGAAATGATATTGCAAAAATACTGCTTGAAAAAATATAAAAAATTTCTAGTCCTTAAAATTCATTGAGAACATATTGCCAATATAGAGTCTAGTTAATTCCCTATTTTGAAATCCTTTCTGCATCAAAAATCCTGCAATAGCAGCTTGTATTATCCTGTATTGATCCCAGTTAGGATGCTTCTCAACAAATTCTTTCATAGCCTTTTGAAGATTTTCCTGAAGTTCACATTTAAAACTTATTACTTCGTCTTTATGATTTAAAACTTTTGAATTTTCGACGTAATCAAACTCTTGCATTTTGAAAAAATTTTTGAAATGTAAACCTACAAAATTTAGTTTTCTCCAAAATTAATAAATCGTCAACAAGCATTATTAAGAAACAGTCTCAGGTTATAGAATAATAAGAATCAAGTCATAAACAAGGGGGTCATGGAATTTAATTTTGTAGAATTAAATCTTAGTGAAATATAAAGATTTATGTAAAATCAGAAGTTTTCCACATGCTTTAGATCAATAGATATTTTTTGAAAAAATGTTGTGGAAAAATTGTGTAAAAAATTTTTTTTGAGGGGGAAATATTTTCTAAAATTTCCAATTTTATTTATCTTTTAATCCATTGATTCCCACACGTTTTTTATTTCATAAAATAAATTTTGTGCAATTGGTATCGGCCAATACATTTCGAAGGATCTAGTTTGGTCTTGACTTTCAAAAACAAACCTTAAGCTCCATTCATTCTTTTTTCCTTCTAACTGAATATACCAAGGTAGTTGTTCTAATTCTAGAGTAATAGATTCTTCATCCATTAGTTCATCTTTGATAACTAATAGTTGTTTATTAATTTTTAAGAGAAGAAGGTAAAGTGAATAGAATTCGCTTTTTTGTAACTCTATTGACCAATTATCAACACCTATCAAAAAGCAAAATTTGCCTTTTTTAAAATCTCTTAGTAATTTCCATCTTTTTTGGTCTTCTACCAAAATTAGCCGGGAAGTAAATCTGGTTGATCTTGTTCATCGCTTAGTTCAATGATTGATCTTTGAACTGGTTTAATAGTTGACTCCTCTAATAAGCCATCAAAATCATCAAAACGTCTTTGTTTGGCTCTGAAAGCAATTTTCACTGTAGTTAAATATCTATTAGTTGATTTTCTTATTAAGCTCTCACCTCTCTTTGCTAGATCATTAGAATCAATTCCAGCTCTATTTGATATATTCATTAAAAAAAATTTTTTACTATAAAATATATCTTACATTTTATTCGACCGTTTCAAAACATTAATTACAAAAAGAACTTAATTAATTCAAATAATTTCATATGGAAGAAAGCTTAACTGGAACACTTGCTATCGATTTAGGGAATACTAATACAGTAATAGCTTTTCAAGATCAAAAAGATATAAATTCAGTTTTAGTCGAAATACCAAATATTACATCATCTCCAGGAGTTATTCCTACAGCAATTTGGTTCGAGGAGCCTTCAAAGATTCCTAAAATTGGTATTAGTGCTCTAAAGATGAGAGACAACTCAAATTCAGATGTGTTTTTTCATCATAATTTTAAAAGATTAATTGGAAATTCTATTGAAAAATTTAACCAAAAAAATATTTTAGATCCTAAAGAATGTGGCGAAAAATTTTTTCAAATTTTGTGGGCAAACATTCCTCACAAATATGAGATTAAGAGGCTTGTTTTAACTGCGCCAATAGACACATACAAGGGTTACAGAGAATGGTTAGTTAACCTTTGCGAGGAAATATCTATAGATGAAATAGCCCTTGTTGATGAGCCTACTGCAGCAAGTTTAGGAATAAATATACCATTTGGCTCAAAAATTATGACATTAGATATTGGAGGAAGTACAATAGATATGAATATAGTCAAAATAGAGGGTGGAGAAGGAAAATCTAGTCCAATAGCTGAACTAATAAAATTTAAAGGTAATAATGTAAGCTCAATTTCAAAACAAAAAATAAGATGTGCAGAAATAATTGGAAAAATAGGCTCAAAAATTGGTGGAAAAGATTTTGATCAATGGATAGTTGATTATTTTATTCCTGGTAATAATTATGTTACTAATCTTTTAAAGGCAGAAGAAATAAAATGTAAGCTCAGTTCATCTGCAATCAAATATGAAAATAAATATCCAATAAAATTATTTACTGAACAAAATCAAGAAAAAGAATTTTACCTAAGTAAAGAAATATTTGAGAAAATACTCATTGAAAATAATCTTCTAAATCACCTTAATTCTTTACTCAAAGATTTATTAAATCAAGCAAGAGGCAAATTTTGCACTGTTGACGACTTAAATTCAATTGTTTTGGTTGGTGGAGGAACTCAAATACCATTGATTAAAGAATGGATAACAAAAACAATTCCAAAGATTCAAATAAAGTCGCCGCCTCCAATCGAATCAATAGCTTTGGGAGCTTTAGCAATGACTCCAGGGGTAAAGATTAAAGACATATTAAACAAAGGATTATCTATAAGATTATTTAATAAAAGAGAACAAAAACACTTTTGGCATCCTATTTTCTGTAGAGGTCAAACATGGCCTACAGAAAACCCATTCAAACTAATCCTTCAAGCCAGTAGGAATAATCAGAAAATATTCGAAATAATAATTGGAGAGACACAAAAAGAAAGATCATATGATGTTATTTTCGAAGATGGATTACCAAAGTTATCAGAGATTCAAAATGAAGAAGAAATTATAAAATGGAAAAAAAAACCACTCAAAATAGTGCTAGAAATTGAATCTAATATTGGGGACGATAACTTAAAACTTTTTTTTAAAATTACGAAAAATGCTGATTTATTAGTTAAGTGTTTTGATATTAAAGATCAATTTTTAGGAGAGTATAATTTAGGAAATATCTTTTGAAAGCAAGTTATTCAAGGAAAACGCCTTCTTCATTATCAACATTTTTTAAACGTAAACTAATATTTTCAATTTTACTAGTTGGCACTTTTTTACCACAAAAATCTGGTTGAATAGGCAATTCTCTATGACCTCTATCTACCATTACTAACAACATCACTCTTTGGGGTCTGCCCCATGAATATAAAGCATCCATTGCAGCTCTAATTGTTCTACCTGTATAAATCACGTCATCTATTAAAAGAATTTCTTGTTTCTCAATTGGAGTTGGAATATCTGCAGCTTGTATTAGGCGAGTTCCAACTCTATTTTGATCATCTCTATAAAAAGTTGGATCAATTGTTCCTTTTTTAACTCTTAAACCTGTTCTACAGAATAATTCCTCTTCTAGAACTTCGGTCAGCTCAATTCCTCTAGTCGGGATACCAACCAATAAAAGGTTATCTAGTTTTTTGACTTTTTCAATAATTTCGGAAGTTAAACGTGAAATGGTTTTTCTAAGCTCAAATTCATTAAGTATTACGATCTTTTTTGTTTTCTTGGACATGATTTATCAATAAATAAAAGTCGTCTACTATTTTCTTAAATTAGCAAAAGCTAACTATGTTAATTATAAATTGTTAAAGAGCAACGTTTGAGGCTAAATTTAAGGTTGGATCAGTTAAAAATGAATTTGATCTAAAGTATGTCAAAGATTAGCAGCAAAAATATAAAAAGATTAAGTGTTCCTCAGAGCCCTGTAGTTCTCGCAATACTAGATGGATGGGGATATAGAGAAGAAAAATCAGATAATGCTATAAATAGTGCCCACACTCCAATTATGGATTCATTGTGGCATGCTTATCCCCACACCCTGATAAGTGCCAGTGGATCTGATGTAGGTCTCCCAGATGGTCAAATGGGTAATTCAGAGGTAGGGCACCTTACAATTGGTTCGGGAAGAATAATACAACAAGAACTTGTAAGGATCTCAAATATTGTAAAAAATAATCAATTAGGCTTGGTAAATGAGTTAAAAGAGATGGCGGATTCATTAAAGAAAAATAATTCTACTCTGCATATCACGGGATTATGTTCGGATGGAGGAGTTCATAGTCATATCGATCATTTATTAGGTTTAATAAAATGGGCATCTGATAATGAAATCAAAAAAGTTGCAATACATATTATTACCGATGGAAGAGATACTCCTGCGAAAAGTGCCTCAAAATATCTAAATCAAATAGAATCATGTATAAAAAAATTTAATACAGGAAAAATAGCTTCCATATGTGGAAGATACTGGATAATGGATAGAAATCTATTGTGGGATAGGACACAAAAAGCATATTCTAATTTAACTGATCCAGATATTCCAATATCAAGTATTTCTCCTCAGGATTATATAGAAAAAAGTTATGCCAAAAACATAACCGATGAATTTATAGAGCCCATACGAATGTCTGAAAACTATCTTAAAGATGGTGATAGTTTAATTTGCTTTAACTTTCGTCCAGACAGAGCAAGACAAATAGTCAAATCCCTTTCAAGCAAAAACTTCTCAGACTTTGAAAGAAAAAATTATCCAAATCTAGATTTAATTACTTTTACTCAATATGATCCAAGCTTTCCCGTTAAAGTTGCGTTTCCTCCTGAATCACTTAATAATTTTATAGGTCAAATAGTATCAGAAAACGGACTTAAACAATACAGAACCGCGGAAACTGAAAAATATCCTCACGTAACATACTTTTTCAATGGAGGAGTTGAAATTCCGTTACCTGGAGAAGAGAGACATTTGATCCCATCTCCAAGAGTTGCAACTTATGATATGGAACCCGAAATGTCTGCTGAGCAACTAACTATTAGTTGTTCTAAAGCAATTAAAAGTGGGAATTATGCTTTTGTTGTAATTAATTTTGCCAATCCTGATATGGTTGGTCACACAGGCAACATGGATGCAACAGTTAAAGCTATAGAAAAAGTAGATAAGTGCGTAGGTCAAATAGTTAATGCAACTGGAGAAATGGGTGGAAGCATTCTTATTACAGCCGATCATGGCAATGCAGAGGTAATGAGAGGAGCTGAAGGAGAACCATGGACAGCACATACAACAAATAAAGTTCCACTAATTTTGATTGAGGGTGAAAAAAGAAAAATACCAAATATGGGAAATGAAATTAATTTAAGAGATAATGCAGGCTTAGCAGATATTGCTCCCACTTTATTGCAATTATTAAATCTCCCAATACCAAGTGAAATGACAGGCAAATCTCTTATTCAAGAAATTGAATTAAAAGGTTATAATAAGGTTGTCCAACACGTTTAAAGTTAATAAAAGTTTTTAAGCAATGATTGAAATTATTAGTTGGATATGGGTTTTTTCTGGAATTCTTCTAATTCTCTTAGTTTTACTTCATAGTCCTAAAGGTGATGGAATGGGAGGAATAGCTGCCAGTGGAAGTTCTATGTTCAATAGCGCAAGTAGTGCAGAGGCCTCACTAAACAAAATAACTTGGACTTTTTTAGTGATATTTTTATCTCTCGCTATTATTCTTAGCGCTGGTTGGATTTCATAAAAGTTAAAAAAAAAGGACCATTTTTGTATGATCCTTTTTAAAAATTTATTAAAAAACTATTGTTTAGTTAATAATCGAAGTCGCCACCCATACCAGGAGCGCCTGCTGGAGCAGCTGAGTCTTTTTTCTCAGGTAAATCTGCAACTATGCATTCGGTGGTTAGGACCATTCCCGCTATTGAAGCTGCATTTTGTAATCCTGAACGTGTAACTTTTGCAGGATCAACTATACCAGCAGAGGACATATCTACATATTCTCCAGTAGCAGCGTTAAATCCATCATTAAATGGTTTAGTCTTTACATTTTCAGCAATCACAGCTCCATTAGAACCTGCATTCTCAGCAATTCTCATAAGAGGAGCAGTAAGTGAAGCTTCAACAATGTTAGCTCCAATTAATTCTTCTCCTTCTAAATTTTTATCAGCCCATTCTTTAAGAATTGGAGATAAATGAGCTAGAGTTGTTCCTCCTCCAGGCACAATACCCTCTTCAACAGCTGCTTTTGTTGCATTGATAGCATCCTCAAGACGAAGCTTTTTATCCTTCATCTCAGTTTCAGTAGCAGCACCAACCTTAATAACTGCTACACCTCCAGCTAATTTAGCGAGACGTTCTTGAAGCTTTTCTTTATCGTATGAGGAATCTGTTTCATCCATTTGCTTCTTAATTTGATCACATCTAGCTTTAACTGCTTGCTCATTACCTTCAGCTACAATGGTTGTAGTCTCTTTATTAATATTTATTCTTCTACCAGTTCCAAGCATATCCAAGGTAGCATTCTCTAATTTCAAGCCTGCATCTTCAGTAATAAGTTGTCCATTAGTTAAAACGGCCATATCTTCAAGCATAGCTTTTCTTCTATCACCAAATCCAGGAGCTTTTACTGCAGCAACATTCAACACACCTCTTAATCTATTAACAACAAGAGTTGCCAAAGCCTCTTTTTCAATATCTTCTGCAATAATGACTAGTGGTTTGCCAGTTTTAGCTATTTGTTCCAATACGGGAACTAAATCTTGGACTAGGGCAATTTTTTTATCAGTTAGAAGAATATACGGTTCATCTAAAACAGCCTCCATTCTTTCTGTATCTGTTGCGAAGTACGGTGAAATATAGCCTTTGTCAAAGCGCATCCCCTCAGTAACTTCTAATTCAGTAGTCATTGATTTTCCTTCTTCTAAGGAGATAACACCTTCTTTACCGACTTTATCCATAGCATTGGCAATCATTTGGCCAACTTCATCGTCGTTTCCAGCAGCTATAGTTCCACATTGAGCTATAGCATTGCTATCACTAATAGGTTTGGAATTTTCCTGAATTTTACCAACTAGAAATTCAGTAGCTTTATCAATTCCTTTTTTCAAGGTAATTGCATTAGCTCCTGCAGCAACGTTTCTCAAACCTGCCTTTACCATTGCATGAGCTAAAACTGTTGCTGTTGTAGTACCATCTCCAGCTGCATCATTAGTTTTTGAAGCAGCTTGTCTAATTAAAGCAACACCCGTGTTTTCAATGTGATCCTCTAATTCGATCTCTTTAGCGATTGTTACACCATCATTAATAATTTGTGGAGCACCAAATTTTTTTTCTAGTACAACATTTCTTCCTTTTGGTCCAAGCGTTACAGCCACAGACTCAGCAAGGATATCAATTCCTCTTTCGAGCGCTCTTCGAGCTTGCTCATTGTAAATAATTCTTTTAGCCATGTTTAGGCAGTAATTTAGTAATAAGTTTTAATAATTTTTGAAAAAAAATTTTAGCTTACTACAGCTAAAATATCCTTTTCTGAGAGTAAGACATATTCATCTCCTCCCAATTTTATGTCTGTGCCAGCATATTTGCTGTACAAGACTTTATCGCCAATACTCACTTCCGGAGTTTGTCGAGAACCATCATCATTAAGTTTGCCAGGACCAACCTGAGCAACTTCTCCAACCTGTGGTTTTTCTTTAGCTGAATCAGGCAAAAGAATGCCCCCAGCAGTTTTTTCCTCAGATGCGGAAACTTTGATAAATATTCTATCTCCCAGTGGTTTTACTGTAGAGACTGTAAGTGAAACAGCTGCCATAAATTAATGGAGTATCATGATTGAGACGCTTTGCGTCATAAAAATGGAAAGAGAAATTCTCCATCCGTATCATCAACAACATAATCTGCGAAGTGGCAATTAAACCATACTTAAACTGTGCGGGTGGCCGAACCCATTTAACGAAACGACCCATGAGGTGGTAGTATTTTCGGATTATGAGCTGTTTTAAATCAGCTAATCATCACCAATCAATAAAAAATGGTAGCAACTCCATCAACTTCCTCACAAACAAAAGGCGTAGTTCGTCAGGTAATTGGCCCAGTTCTAGATGTAGAATTTCCAGCTGGAAAATTGCCCAAAATATTAAATGCCTTAAGAATTGAAGCGAAAAATCCTGCTGGACAAGATATAGCGCTCACTGCGGAGGTCCAACAGCTACTGGGTGACCATAGAGTACGAGCAGTGGCGATGAGCGGCACAGACGGCCTTGTAAGAGGCATGGAAGCAATCGACACAGGCGCACCAATATCTGTACCTGTAGGAGAAGCAACTTTAGGACGAATATTTAATGTTTTAGGAGAACCAGTAGATGAACAAGGTCCAGTAAATACAAAAGATACTGCTCCAATTCATAGAGCTGCTCCAAAATTAACTGATTTGGAAACTAAGCCAAAAGTTTTTGAAACTGGAATTAAAGTTATCGACCTTTTAGCGCCTTACAGACAAGGAGGAAAAGTTGGATTATTTGGAGGTGCTGGAGTTGGGAAAACAGTTCTTATTCAAGAATTAATTAATAATATTGCTAAGGAACATGGAGGAGTTTCTGTTTTTGGCGGCGTAGGGGAAAGAACAAGAGAAGGTAACGATTTATATGAAGAATTTAAAGAATCAGGCGTTATCAATGCAGATGATTTAACTCAATCAAAAGTTGCATTATGTTTTGGGCAAATGAATGAGCCACCTGGCGCAAGAATGAGAGTAGGCTTATCAGCACTTACAATGGCCGAACATTTTAGAGATGTTAATAAACAAGACGTTCTACTTTTTGTTGATAACATTTTTAGATTCGTTCAAGCTGGTTCTGAAGTATCTGCATTACTTGGAAGAATGCCTTCAGCTGTTGGATACCAACCAACTCTCGGAACTGATGTTGGTGAATTGCAAGAAAGAATTACATCTACACTAGAGGGATCAATAACATCTATTCAGGCTGTTTATGTACCTGCTGATGACCTAACAGACCCAGCTCCAGCTACAACCTTTGCCCATTTAGATGCCACCACCGTGCTTGCCAGAGCTCTTGCAGCCAAGGGAATTTATCCAGCAGTTGACCCATTAGACTCAACAAGCACTATGCTACAACCATCAGTTGTAGGTGATGAGCATTACAAAACAGCCAGAGCTGTCCAATCAACTTTACAAAGATACAAAGAACTTCAAGATATTATTGCAATTCTTGGCCTAGATGAGCTTTCTGAAGAAGATAGATTAACAGTAGACAGGGCCAGAAAAATTGAAAAATTCCTTTCACAACCTTTCTTTGTAGCAGAAATATTTACAGGAATGTCTGGTAAATACGTAAAATTAGAAGATACCATTGCTGGTTTCAATATGATTCTGTCAGGCGAATTGGATGATTTACCAGAACAAGCATTTTACTTAGTTGGTAATATTGATGAAGTTAAAGCAAAGGCTGAAAAAATAAAATCAGAAAAATAAATATTTGAATATAAATATATTTAACCTTCAATAATCTTAAAATAATGGCAATTTCCCTAAAAGTTTTAGCTCCTAATAAAAATGTTTATCAAGGCGAAGCTGAAGAAGTAATCCTTCCAAGTACAACTGGTCAACTTGGTATACTACCAGGTCATATCTCTTTAGTTACTGCTATAGATATTGGCGTATTAAGGCTAAGAATGAATTCCCAATGGAAATCAATAGCTCTAATGGGAGGCTTCGCTGAAATCGAATCAGATGAAGTCATAGTTTTAGTAAATAATGCTGAAATTGGTTCTGAGATAAATGTTCAGAATGCTGAACAAGATCTTAAAGAAGCAAAATTAGCAATAAGCAAATTTTCTGAAAATGAAAAAAATCCCGAAAAAATTAGAGCCTTAAAAGAGGTTTCGAAGGCTGAGGCTAGGATTCAAGCTGCAAAAAACTAATATTTAAGCCGTTCCACAAAATGTTACTTCGGGAAACTTTAATTTAGCTTCTTCTAATTTCTTTGTTTTACCTTCTTCTTGCCAATAATTTATAACTTCAGTAGCTTTATTCAATATTTCTACTCTTTCATTATCTGTAATCCAAGCTTTATTTTCTAATTCACTTTTTAATTTTTCCCAAGCATCATCTCTTGGCCAAAAATAATAAGCCGTAAGAGGGCTTGGGCCCCCACCTACTATTTGATCGACTGCTAAAGCAACATTATCAGGTAACCACAATACTTTAATTATGAACCTTCCTTCATCAGGTTTAGGAGTATAACCAGTAGGTACTCCATCTTCATCAATTGTGGCAGCCGCCAATACAGCTGTGGCTCCCATCATTCCTGAATTAGGAGAATTTTTAGAGTTTGGTGCATCACTGTTTTTTTCTTTTGAATTTTGATTTAACTTATCTGATGAGGTCATTCACTTATTTAGGTTCAATAAATAATTTATCAGTTTATGGACACATTTTGATTGATTTATTCGAAATTTCTTGATTTTAGTTATCGCTAACTTCTAAACAGAATTTTTATCTATCATGAGAAACTTCATAAAAATCATAAATAGTGGCTTCCAATGAATCCCAAAGATCTTTGGGAATATCGTTTTCTTCTGCGAACATGCCAAGCTGACTAGCTAATCCTCTTGCTTGAGAGAGTTTCGAATCATATGAATCAGACTTATTCATTTTTGAGCTTTAAACTTAATAAAAAATAAATCTATTAACTTGATAAGTCAAATTTCAAAATTCTAAATCAGAAATTTCTTTTAGTGCAGCAATACTTAAAACTTCTGGGTTTGTATCTGTGACCAGGACATCGTCTTCTATTCTTATCCCTATGCCTTTCCATTTCTCATCTATAGGGGGTTGTCCCTCAGGTACTGGGATCCTATCACTTATGTAGATCCCAGGTTCTACCGTAAGAATCATTCCATTCTGTAATGGCACTTCATAGTCCCCCATTCTGTATGCTCCAACATCATGAACATCTAAGCCGAGCCAATGTCCAGTTCTATGCATGTAAAGATGTTTATAAGATTGATTCTCAATTATCTCCTCAGTACTGCCAGACAATAAACCAATTTCTTTTAATCCTTCTATGAGAATTGTTAAAGCAACATTATGAACATGACTAGAATTCGATCCCTTTACAGCACTTTTAATTGCGTTTTTCTGCGCACTCAATACGATTTCATAAATAACTTTTTGCTCATTCGAAAATTTACCACCAATTGGAATAGTTCTTGTTATGTCTCCATTGTAATAATCAATTAGTGAGCAACCAGCATCCACTAACAATAAATCTTCCTTCTTCAAAGGTGAGTTATTTGAAGTGTAATGCAAAATACAGGCGTTATCTCCTGATGCAACAATTGAGTTATAAGCTGGTCCTCTCGCCCCTTTTTCCAGAAAAAATCCCTCTAGAAGACCCTGAATTTGTCTTTCATTTTTCTTTGATGAGATTGATTCTCTAACTAATTCATGAGCTTCTGCTGAGATTTGAATAGCCTCTCTCATTCTCTTAATTTCAAATTCACTTTTAATTAATCTCATCTCATTTAAATAAATTTCTGGAGATTTTATAGAATTTCCACCAATGCCTAATCTTGAGCGATTTTCAAGTTGTTGTGAAAAAATTTCCAGTATTATTTCCTCTACTGATGGATGCTTACCGATAGAAAAAACAAGTTCGTCAGAACCATTTATATAGGCTGGAAGTAAATCTTTTAATTCGTTTATTGAGTGAGCCCTATCAGCATTAAACTCTTTTTCAGCGCCTTCTAAACCCCATCTAAAGCCATGCCAGACTTCGCTTATAACATCTTTAGGAGCAACAAACATAATAAATCTCTCTCCCTTTGGCTTATGCGATAAGAAAAGAGCGATTGCATCTGGCTCATCGAAACCGGTTAAATACCAAAAATTACTATCTTGTCTAAAAGGATATTCACAATCAGCATGATGCTTTACGAGACTAGCACCAGGGATAATAGCAGCTTTTCCATTTAATTTATTGAGGAAAATTTCTCTTCTTTCTTCAAAAACTTTATTTTCAGGTTTAAACATAGATTTTGTATTGGCGTGTTTAAAAAAAAATGGAAGAATGAATTAATACAGATTTAGTAACTAACCTATTTTAATGGAACCAAGTGTTTACGGTTTAATTGTTCTTATAATAATTATCTTAATTGGGTCTGCATGTTGTTCGGGAGTAGAAGCTGCATTTTTAGCTGTAAATTCGATTCGAATTCTAGAAATAGCCTCTAAACAAAAACCAAAGAGTTCTGCAAATCAACTCCTTAAACTTAGAAAACATCTTGGAAGAACATTAACTGTAATTACTATTACTAATAATGGATTTAACATAATTGGAAGTCTTATTTTAGGTGTATATGGAGCATTGGTTATTAATAGTAGTTATGGCCTAACCCTGTTTTCAATCTCTTTTTACATACTAGTCGTACTAGTAGGAGAAGTACTACCTAAGGCTCTTGGTACAAGATTCTCAGTTCAAATAGCATTATTATCAGTTCCTATCTTGAGAATATTGAATACTTTAATGAGGCCATTTTTAGTATTAATAGAACAAATATTTCCAGTTATTACGGCAGAAAATGAAATTTCAACAGATGAAGAAGAAATTAGACAAATGGCAAAAATTGGAAGCCAAAAAGGTTTGATAGAAGCTGATGAAGCAGCAATGATATTTAAGGTTTTTCAGTTAAATGATTTAAAAGCTAAAGATTTAATGATCCCTAGAGTATCAGCACCCTGTCTTGATGGGTCTTCGAATCTTGAAGAAATTTCAAAACTTATAATGGGCGACAACTCTCCATGGTGGGTTATTTTGGGAGATAAAGTTGACAAAATACAGGGGGTAGTTCCCCGTGAGAGAATGCTAGCAGAATTAATTTATGGAGAAAATAAAAAATTATTGTCAGAAATTTGCGAACCTGTGGACTACATTCCCGAAATGATTAAGGCAGATCAATTATTAACAAGATTTGACAAGAATCATAAAGGAGTGAAAGTAGTAGTAGATGAATTTGGAGGATTCGTGGGCATTATTGGTGCAGAAGCTGTGCTATCTGTTTTAGCTGGCTGGTGGAAAAAATAAATTATGAAACAATTTAAAATTAAAAAAAATTATTTACTTTTAAAAAATTGGTGGGAAACTATTGATCTTACCAACTATGAAAAAAGTTATTTTAATAGGGACATAATTTCTTTTAATCAACAACTTTTTAGGCTCAAAGAAAAAAAAATAAGAATTGGCGCATACGGTAAATCAGGCGTAGGAAAATCTTCTGTTTTAAATTCTTTATTAGAAAAAGATATATTTAAAACAGATATTATCAACGGGACCACAAGAGAAATTCAGGCTGAAGAATGGAAATTTAAAGATCAATCACTCAACATTATAGAGTTACTAGATTCTCCAGGATTTGATTTCTGCGATATTAAATGCCCAGATAAAGTTTACTCCTCTATAAATCACTCAGATCTTATTTTATTTATAACTTCGGGAGATTTAAATAGAAATGAGTTAAACGAAATCAGCTCTTTTATAAAAGATGGAAAAAAAATTATTTTAATTTTAAACAAAATCGATCTATTTAATAAAAATGAATTAAAAGAAATAATTGAAAATATAAATTTTAAGCTTCCAAAAGATTTAAATATTCCAATAATCATTAATATTGAAAACAATCTTAAAAATTACATAGCAGAATTAATCAATCAATATGGTGAAATACTATTAACACTAAATTCTATTCAATTAGCTGACAAATTGTTTCTGAAAATAAAAGAGCAAAGATTGAAAAGAAGGCAAAAATTAGCTCAATCAACTATTGGTAAATTTTCGACTATAAAGGCATCCGCAGTAGCTCTTAATCCTTTTATTTTATTTGATGTTGCTGGTAGTTTTGCACTAGATACTGCATTGATTAACGAATTAAGTAAGATTTACGGCTTAAAGTTGAAAGGTGAATCTACAAGAAAAATATTTAAAAATATATCCATTAATAATTTATGTTTGGGAATCACTCAAGTCGGAGTTAATACCTCTTTTAACCTTATTAAGAAACTAATTCTTTTAACAGCACCTTTTACTAACGGGCTTTCATTATTACCCTATGGACCCATAGCAATTATTCAAGCTGCAATCGCAATTTATTCTACAAAAATTCTAGGGAAATTAGCAGCAAAAGAGATATTCGTAAGAAGCAAAGCTTCTTTTATAGAACCTGCTATTTTGATCCAAAATATGAATTTTAATGACCCAGAGATTTTTAACTACATAAATATTTATTTTTCAAGTAGAAATTTAAATAATAATTTTGTTAGTTTTCTGCCTTAAAACTTAAAATGAAAAAAAGCATTGCTTTATTTGGTACGAGTGCTGATCCACCTACAATTGGACACAAAAAAATTCTTGAAGAATTATCCAAAATTTATGCTTTTACCATTAGCTATGTGAGCAACAACCCCCAAAAAAAGCACATTGAGGATATCTCAATTCGTAGTCATTTATTAAAAACTCTTATTGATGATTTAGATAATCCGAAAATTTTATTTAATCAAAAAATAAGTAGCCAATGGGCAATAGAGTCAATCAAAAAATGTAAAGAAATTTATAAATTTAATAATTTAGATTTTGTAATTGGGAGTGATTTAATTAAAGATATTTTCTACTGGAAAAATTTCGACAAAATTATTTTGGAGGTAAGTTTCTTTATAATTATAAGAGATGGATATCCTGTTGAATCAAATACTCTTAAAATGTTAGAAACTTATAGAGTTAAATTTAAGATTTCAACCATCAAAACCCCAAACATTTCAAGTTCTAAGTTTAGATTAAATTTTAATTGCTCTAATTTACCGCCGTCGTTAGTAGATATAGTTAAGAGGAATAATTTATATGAATCCATCAAATTAGTTGAATGAAATTTTTACTTGCCCAAATAAATCCAGTTGTTGGAGATTTTGAGGGCAATGCAAAAAAAATACTTAATATTGCTTCTAAAGCTAGCTCAATTTCTGCTGATTTTGTTCTTACTCCAGAATTATCATTATGGGGATATCCTGCAAATGACTTACTTTTTAAAAAAAATTTAATCAAAAATCAATACCAAATTCTTGATCAATTAGCTTTGGATATTAATAAAAAATATGGCAACTTAAGCATCTCAATCGGAATAGCTGAGAAGGTAAATGATGCTTTTTTTCCTAATCTTTATAATTCTATTGCGTTGGTTGAGGGCGGTGAATGGAAAATAATTGCTCGGAAAATTATTCTTCCCGCTTATGAAGTATTTGATGAGAAAAGATACTTTAGATCAGAAGAAAAAGTTTCCGTATTGATTAAACAAATTAAAAATAAAACTTGGCGACTTGGCTTTACTATATGTGAGGATTTATGGGTCAACAAAGATATAGAAGGTAGAGGAATCCATAGAAAAAATCCCATTATTGATTTAAAGAAAAAAAAAGTTGATATTTTAATAAATTTATCAGCCTCCCCATATACTCTGAAAAAGTTAGAGCTAAGATCCAAGGTTTCCAGTTTTGCTGCACAATATCTTCAAGTACCGCTGATTTATGTCAACCAGATTGGAGCAAATGATAATTTAATTTTTGATGGAAATAGTTTTATTCTTGATAAGAATGGATCTAAAATTAAGCAATTAAAATCTTTTTCAGAAGATCTCTCCAGCTGGGAAATTGAGCAAACAAAACCTGAAAAAAATGAATTTAAAAACTCCGAAATGTCTTCAATTTTTGATGCATTAGTCCTTGGTGTTAAAGATTATGCAAAAAAATGTGGATTTAAAACAGCTTTAGTTGGATTAAGTGGTGGTATTGATTCAGCACTTGTCTCAGCAATTGCTACAGCGGCTCTAGGAAGTGATAATGTTTATTGCGTTTCAATGCCCTCTAAGTGGAGCTCATCTCATTCAAAGAGTGATGCAAAAGATTTAGCAAGAAGACTAAAGATAAGTTTCAAGAGCATTCCAATTGAAAACTTGATGACCTCTTTTGAAGAATCATTTATAAAAACCATATCTTCCGAGATGGCTGAAATAACAAATCAAAATATTCAGTCAAGGATAAGAGGCACACTTCTCATGGCTTTAGCAAATCAAGAAAAGCATTTGTTACTCTCAACAGGCAATAAATCAGAACTAGCTGTAGGATATTGCACACTATATGGTGATATGAATGGGGGATTATCTGTAATTGGGGATTTATATAAAACTAATGTTTTTAAATTATGCAATTGGCTTGATAGTGAAGATTCAATTAATAGTAGAAAGTTATATATGTTAGATACTAGTGTAGAAATAATTGGAGAAAATATACGTAAAAAAGCTCCAAGTGCTGAATTAGGGCCTAATCAATTAGATACTGATTCTCTCCCACCTTACTCTATTTTAGATAGAATTCTTAAAGGAATTATTGAAGAGAAAAAAGATTTACAACAACTAGAAGAAGATGGTTATAAAAAAGATTTAATTTTAAAAATTATCTCACTCATAAAAAAAGCGGAATTTAAAAGAAAGCAGGCTCCTCCAATCTTAAAACTAAGCAGTCAATCATTGGGAAGTGACTGGAGAGTTCCCATAGCAATATCTTATGAATTATAAGAACACTCTTGGATTTTTTTAAAAGGCCGTTTAACTGAATCAAGGTTGATACCTTTTTTGATAGCAAGAATTATCCCTGCAGCTTCTAAATAATTATCAACTTTAAAAAGATTGGGATAATTATAAAACTCATTTGTCACTTTTAATGTATTTTGATTTTTTACAGAGATAATATTTAAACCTTTTTCAATCCCTGCTAGTACTGCTTCTCCTCCTAATGCACCATTAGGAACAACAATTGATTCAATCTGATCAGGGTGTAGTGAGATTGATTCATTTTTAGCAGGCAATTCAACAATATCAGGAGCATTGCTTAACCCAATCAGTACAGATGGTAAAAAAGTGTATCCTATTTCTTCTGCAGCTGCACGAGGATCTAAATTTTCATTCAATTCAATTGGATTTAAAGCAGGTGCGTGAGCACAGGGAACTTTTAAAAATTTGCTTATTAAATGACTTATAACTGCTTCTACTCCAGCAATAGGATCAACCCCTTTTCCCTCTCGATATATATTTGTTTCTAAAGAATCTTGATCATCTGGAAATTTTGCCACAATTGCTATTGCCGTAACTCCTTTTTCTATTAAACATTTTCCAGCATCTAATAGAGTATCAGGATTTTCAATTATGCCACCACTAATTTTTGAAGAATCAGAATCAATAATTATGTTTAATGGTTTTCTTGTAATCACATAAGAATGAACATTAATTCCTAAAGTAGAAACACATGCATCAGCAACTTGTAAATGTCTAACTAATATTTCTTTTTCAATGGCTGAATCAAAAATTATCCCAATTTTCTGTTGCTTTACCCTTTTTAAAGCGATTTCTCCTTTAGCAAGTCGGTCTAAACTATAACCCTCAACATAAAAAATATTTTTGTCTTTTTCAGAAAGATTACCACCATTCATAACATTTGGATGAGTAATTAAACAGCCACTTGCGGATGCTAATAATTTAGCGGTTGGAAGTGCATCTCCAGCAAAACCTCCTACTTCACAACCAATACCAGTTGGAACTATGAATATTGTTGGTGAATTTTCCATTTTTAAAATATTTCAATTTATATTTCTTAATTAGCCAAGACAGCTTTAATTATAAGTTTTTTTGTTCCAAAAGAGTCAATAGAATTTTGAATATCAACAATTGACCATCGAATTAAATCACCTTTTTTTTCTAAATTTGCAATGATGAATTCCCTTAAATTTTTTACTTTTATTGAAGCTGGCCAATCTAAATAGTAATCAACTGAACTTAATTTCATTTTTGATATTTACCAAATTGATCATTATACAAATCATCCTCGACTTCTTTACCAATAACAATATTCAAATCGGACTTGGGATATGCTACACATAAAAGTGCAAACCCCTTTTCCCTCAAATCATCATTTAATCCCATAGCATCTTCTTGATCTACAGAACCTTCCAATATCATGGATGCACAATCTGTACAAACTCCTGAACAACAACTACTTGGTAAATCTATTCCATTCATTTTTGCCGCTGAAATAATATCTTGATCTTCAGAACATAAAAAACTAAAAATCTTTTGCTCAAATTGAACTTTGATATTGTATTCAGGCATATCCTAAATCTTATTGTTAAACTGCAGAACCTCCTACAACCTCTAATATTTCTTGAGTAATAGCTGCTTGCCTAGCTTTGTTATAGGTTAGATTCAAAGTACTTGCTAATTCTTTAGCATTATCACTCGCATTATTCATAGCAGTCATCCTGCAAGCGAGTTCTGAAGCTGCCGACTCTTGAAGAGCTCTTAGTACCTGATTCTGTAAATATAATGGTAATAAGGAATCTAATAGTTGATCAGGACTTTGTTCAAAAACAATATCTGATGGCAACTTCTTTGAATCACTTTTTTCCATATTTGATTTTTCAACAAGTAACTTACTATCTTTTGTAGTCAACCTAAAAATTTCATCATTTTCCTCAGCAATTCCTTGAGGGTCAAGTGGCAATAGTGTTTGAACGACAGGAGCGCAGCTGACTAGAGTGATGAATTTCGTGTAAATAATTTCCACCCTATCAGAATTTTCTGAGAGAAATTCAGCTAAAATTTCATTTGTTACTCCCTCAGAGTCCTTGACTGTGGGTACCTGTTCTAGTTCTTTGAAAGTACTTTTAATTACATATCTATCCTTTCTATTTTGAAAATATCCAATAGCTTTCTTCCCTACCAAAATTAAATTTGGTTGATACCCTTGTTTGAGTAATTCTGCGTATCTTATTTCTACCTTTTTTATTATATTTGTATTATAACCACCGCATAAACCTCTATCCGCAGTTATGCAAACCAAAGTGATGCTCTTTACTTCTCTCTTGGATAATAGAGGAGAGTCAATAGCCTCAAATTGAACTCTAGATTGGATATTTTCTAAGACCCGTGCAAGTTTATCTGCAAAAGGTCTACTCTTAAGAACTTGATCTTGAGCTCTCCTAACTTTTGCAGCTGCAACAAGTCTCATGGCCTCCGTTATTTTTCTTGTATTTTTAACGGAAACAATTCGATCTCTAATCTCTTTAAGATTTGCCATGGTATCTCCTTAAATAAATTTAAACTGTGGCAAGCATTGATGATTTAACTTCATTTATCACCTCTTTTAGTGTTGCTTCTAATCCATCATTTAATTTCTTTTCTTTAAGAATTTCTTCTATAAATTCTGATTTATTTAACTTTAGGTATTCCCTAAGTTCAGTTGCAAATTTAGTAACATCTTCAACAGGCACCTCATCAATAAGACCTTTAACTCCTGCATAAACTACTGCAACTTGTTCTGCAAGGTTAAGCGGGGAGAATTGCGGTTGCTTTAATAATTCTCTTAGTCTTTTACCTCTTTCAAGTTGTTGCTGAGTTGCTTCATCAAGATCAGATGCAAATTGAGAAAAAGCAGCTAGTTCATCAAACTGTGCGAGTTCTAATTTTAAAGTTCCTGCAATTTTTTTAATTGCCTTTGTCTGAGCAGCACCTCCAACACGGCTAACAGAAATACCTACATTAATAGCGGGTCTTAATCCTGAGTTAAATAAATCTGCACTCAAGAATATTTGTCCATCCGTAATTGAAATAACATTAGTTGGGATGTAAGCTGAAACGTCCCCTGCCTGAGTTTCAATAATTGGAAGAGCTGTCATAGAGCCTCCTCCCATAGCATCAGAAAGTTTTGCTGCTCTTTCTAGTAATCTACTGTGTAAATAGAACACGTCTCCAGGATAAGCTTCTCTTCCTGGTGGTCTTTTTAAAAGAAGAGACATTTGTCTATAAGCCTGAGCTTGTTTCGTTAGATCATCATAAATAACTAGTGTTGCTTTACCCTGATACATAAAATGTTCAGCAATTGCTGCACCGGTATAAGGTGCTAAGTACTGTAAAGCAGCAGGTTCAGAAGCTCCTGCACTAACTACGACTGTATAATCAAGTGCTCCTCTCTCTCTTAATACCTCTACGATGTTTGCTACTGATGCTGACTTCTGACCAATAGCTACGTAAACACAAACTACGTCTTGGCCTTTTTGGTTGATTATAGTATCGATAGCAATAGCAGATTTTCCAGTTTGTCTATCACCAATAATTAATTCTCTTTGACCTCTTCCAACAGGAATCATTGCATCAATAGATGTAATACCTGTTTGCATTGGTTCATGCACTGATCTTCTCTTGATTATTCCAGGAGCCATTTCTTCAATCAATCTATTATCACTTGTAGGAATTTCCCCTTTCCCATCTATTGGTTGTCCTAGAGGATTAACAACTCTCCCCTGCATTGCTTCACCAACTGGAACAGATGCGATTTTACCTGTGGACTTAACGTTACTTCCTTCTTGGACACCAAGTGCCTCTCCCATCAAAACGGCTCCAACATTATCATCTTCAAGATTTAAAGCTATACCTTCGGTACCATCTTCAAATTCCAATAATTCACCTGCCATGACCTGATCTAAGCCATATATTCTTGCAATGCCATCACCGATTTGCAGAACAGTTCCTACATTGCTAACACTTACAGATTGGTCATAATCAGTTATTTGTTGTTTTAAGATTGAACTGATTTCATCAGGGCGTATAGATACCATGGATTTAAGAATTTAAGGTTGATTTAAAAAGTTACTTGGAAAGGGATAAGCCAAGTTTTCTAATTTGTGAAGCAAGGGAAGCATCAATTACTTTTGATCCTACACTGGCGACGAAACCACCAATAAGAGATGGGTCGATTTTAGTTACAAGTTCTAATTTTTCTGTTCCAGCAATATTGATGATCTTTTTGGTAATTAAACCTTTCTGTTCATCAGTAAGCTCGACTGCAGAAGTAACAGTTGCCAAAGCAATATTACTATTTTCTCGGTAAATCTCTAAAAACCTATCAAGAATTGAAGTGAGAATTCCAATTCTTTGCCTATCGGCTAATAATTTTAAGAAATTCAATAATGAAGAATTAACCTTATTTGAAAAAATTTCAATAATGATTTTCTTCTTAGCATCTGTCTCTAAAATGGGAGAGGATAATGCCTTCTCCAATTCAGGGGAATCATTTATTAATTCCAAAAGTTGTTTAACCTCAGAAACAATCTCTTCAGTTTGCGAATTTTCATTCACAACTTGAAGTAATGCCTCTGCGTATGGTGTAGTAACTGAATTTAAAAGTGGCATTAGTTCACCTCAATATTGTTAATTGATTGAGTTACCAAATTTTCTTGTGTTGTTTTATCAAGTCGATTTGGGAGAGATTCTAAAGCTTTCTTAATTGCCAGTTCAACAGCTTCTTTTCGTAGTTGAGAAATTGCTCTGGATGCTTCAGAGCTCTCATCAGAAATTGCACTTTGTTTAATTCGTGCCATCTCCTCTATCGCTTTTTTCTCACTTTCCATTCTGATTGATTCAGATCTTTTAATAGAATCTGCTTTTATTTGAGAAGCTTTTTCTTCTGCTGAAGATAAATCTTTCTTAGCCTTTTCCAAAGCTTGAGTTGCATTTATGAGTCGATCTTCAGCATCTTTTAATTCAAGAAGGATTCCTTCTCTCCTTTTTTGAAGCATTTTACCTAAGAAACCAGGCAAAAATTTATAAAGACCGAAAACCACTACAGCCCAATTAAGGATATTAGTTTCGAATAAATTGAAGTTCAATCCAAAACTTTCTGTAGCTAAAAGAGTTAAATTCATTTTTCTAGAATCAATCTATTAACAATAAGTTCGCTTAGATCATCAGCTTGTTTATAAAGTTGATCACGAGCAACGGACGTCTGACTTTCAATTTCTAGTCTCGCCTTTTCTTTTGAAGCATTTGCCTCATTATTAGCAAGTTCTAGTGCTTCTTTATAAAGCTTGTCAGACTCATTCTCAGCTTCGCTCACAATTCTTTGGGCTTCTGCACGAGCACTTTGAAGCTGAGTTAGTAAATCAGCTTCTAATTTTTTAACCTCAGAAAGTTTATTTTTGGCATCAATAATATTATTACTTACATACTTTTCTCTTTTTTCTACAACATTGCCAACAGGCTTAAAAAAGAGAGAATTTAATATGTAAGTAAGCGCAACTACTTGTATTGCCATTAGTGGCAAAGTGGCATTTATATCAAATAATCCACCTTCTGTAGCACCAAAAAAATTAAAGGCCAACATATGATTCAGTTGAAGTTAAAAAATTAAATTTAAATATTGCTAATAAGAATTAGAAGCAATATTAACTTTTAGGAAAAAGGATTCGCAAAAAGTAGTACCAAAGCCACAACTAATCCGTAAATTGTTAATGACTCCATGAAAGCGAAAGACAAAAGAAGAGTTCCTCTGATTTTACCTTCAGCTTCTGGCTGACGGGCAATACCCTCAACAGCACCTTGAGCTGCGTTACCTTGTCCAAGGCCTGGGCCAATAGCACCTAGACCAACTGCTAAACCAGCAGCTACAACTGATGCAGCGGAAGTAATCGAATCCATAATTTTGAAATAAAGAGCTTAATACTTGTGATAATCTTTGTTGTCATACACGCTTGGACATCCTTTGTTTTAAGAATGGGTCTGATATTTTCAGACCTACGCGATTAGATATTTTGCCAGATTACAGACCCTTTGTAAAAGCGTCTGAATGTATCAGAAAACAGCTAATGATGTTCTTCAACAGCTTCTCCAATGTAGTAGGCCGCTAAAGTTGCAAAAATCAATGCCTGAATTGCACTAGTAAATAATCCTAGGAACATAACAGGTATTGGGAGAATTAGCGGAACTAAAAAGACTAGAACACCAACAACAAGTTCATCAGCCAAAATATTTCCAAATAGCCTGAAAGAGAGTGATAAAGGTTTCGTAAAGTCCTCTAGAATTTTGAAAGGAAGCATAATCGGAGTTGGGTGAACATAATATTCAAAGTATCTCCAACCCTTATTGCTTAAACCAGCATAGAAATAAGAAAGTGAAACCAATAAAGCCAAAGCTATAGTTGTATTGATATCTGCAGTAGGTGCTCCTAATTCTCCACTTGGTAACTTAATCAATCTCCAAGGAATTAAAGCCCCTCCCCAATTACTAACAAAGACGAATAAAAATAAAGTCCCTATAAATGGCATCCAATCTCTATAAACTTTTTCACCTATTTGCGTCCTAGCAAGATCTCTTATGTAATCCCAGAGGAACTCAAGCAGGTTTTGAAGGCCTTTAGGATCATTATCCATTTTTTTAGTTCCTAAAGAAATAAAAACTAATAACGCTCCTAATAAAATCCAAGATGTTAAAAATACCTGCCCATGAAGTCTGATATTTCCAATTTGCCAATAAAGATGTTGACCAACTTCTAATGCTGCAAAATTTGTTAGCAAGGAATTAAAAAACATTTGTTTTGAATAAAAAAATTTACTTAAGAACGTGAAAAATAAATAATGAGTGAAGGTTTATAAATGAAAAAACCTATCATCGCAGGAAAAATATCCAAAGATCCTAGCTTGCTCGCAAAAATAAAGAGGCAAACTGGAACTAATAGTTGCAATTTTGATACACCTGATGATTCTTTACCAAGTTTCCCTATACTTTTAGCAAGCAAACGTAGGTAAAAAATGCCGGCAATTGCACCTATAAAAATACTAAAACCAAAAGTAAAGCCTAGAAAAATTCCAGTTATTGATGCTAATAAAATAGAAACAATAAAAGTAATTCCAAAAATTGTTAATTGCAATTTTGTGTATTCATCATTTTGGGAAAGCAAATGATCTATTTGATTGGCAATGCCAGATTTACTTTCTTTGATGATCGCATTATTCAGGGATTGAGGAAATTGAACATTCTCATTAGAAGGATGCTCAAGTTTTTTTCTATTTGAGTCCACTGATGTGAACATAGTTTAGAAGCCCCTCTGAATGGTTTTAAGTAAGTATATAAACTCACGGAATCTATCACGGAGAGGGGCCTTTTAGCTAGTTTTTTTTTATAAAAAATTAATTCTTAAGATTTATACTGAATCTGTAGGCCATTTTTTACTTTATTCTTCAAAAATAAAATTTATGGAAAGTCATCTTTTTAATTGCGTTTACACTTTAAAACGTTAATAAAAGACTTGGCAAAATCTCAATTAAACGTCTCAATAGTAAATATACATCAAAAAAATTGGAGATAAGTCAAGAAAAAATAAAATATAAAAGAATTTCTAAAAGAAAAAAAATCTTTAGTTCTAATTACAAAAAAAATTTCAGCAATTTAACAGAGTCTATATTTCCCTTACCTTGGGCGATATGGCCTTATGAAGCAAAAATCCTCATTGTGACCATTGGAATTTGGTCAATATTAGGAATATGCATACTAGGATCATCAAGTTGGTGGGTGGCTAGTAGGGAAATGGGAAATTGGGCTTACTTCTTAAAAAAACAGATCATTTGGACAATTCCAGGAATTGGTTTATTTTATTTCGTACTTAATACAAACATTAGAAATCTTTTAAAGTTTTCAAGAATTATTTTCTATATTTTATTCTTTTTGATTTTCCTTACTAATCTTACTGGAGTAACAGTTAATGGATCTTCAAGATGGCTAGTACTTGGCAATTTACGTCTGCAGCCATCTGAATTAATTAAACCTTTTCTAATTCTAGAAGCTTCTAATCTTTTCGCACATTGGCATCTAGTAAAAAATGATAAAAAATTAATATCAATTATAACCTTTGGTTTATTAATTTTATTAATACTTAAACAGCCTAATTTAAGTACTGCATCATTAACTGGTATTCTTCTTTGGGTAATGGGTTTATGTGGAGGAGTAAAACTTGGTTCTCTTTGCTCATTTGCTTCAATAGGATTAATTACTGGATGTATCAGCATCATTAATAACGAATATCAAAAACTGAGAGTTACTTCATTTATAAATCCTTGGAAAGATCAACAAGAAAATGGATTTCAATTGGTTCAAAGTTTATTAGCTATAGGTTCAGGTGGTCTTTTTGGCCAAGGTTTTGGACTGTCGATACAAAAATTACAGTATCTGCCGTTCATGTATACAGATTTTATTTTTGCCATTTTTGCGGAAGAATTTGGTTTATTGGGGTGTACTTTATTCTTAGGATTTTTAGCAGTATTCTCTTATATGTGCCTAAGAATTAGTCTTAAGTGCAGGAACAATTATACAAAATTAGTTGCTATCGGATGTGGTGTGTTGTTGACAGGTCAATCAATAATGCATATTGCTGTAGCAACAGGTTCAATGCCTACTACAGGGTTACCACTACCTTTCATTAGTTATGGTGGCAATTCATTAATGGCGTCTTTTTTTATTGCAGGGATGTTAGTTAGATGTTCATTAGAGTCAACAGGATTCATCGGTATGATTAGTACACGAAAGACTCTTAATTAGTTAGAATTTAAAGGATTAAATTCAAGCTATCGAATCATTTAATTTAGTTATTTCAGAATTATCTCAAAAGGGTAATCTGCTTATGCAGAATGGTCTTAATAGTCCTGGTCCCTTCACTATATTTTTGGTTTTTAGCGCAGGACTTTTAACAAGTCTTGGGCCATGTTCATTATCATTACTGCCAGTGACTATTGCCTATATAGGCGGAACAGAGAAAAATAAATTTAAACTTATTAGTTTTTCAGGAGGTATAGTTTTTTCGCTTGTTGCACTGGGGGCTGCGAGTGGATTCTTAGGTAAAATATATGGGCAAATTCCATCCTATTACACTTCATTTGTTGCCCTAATAGCAATAATAATGGGTTTAAATTTATTAGGAATTCTAAAGATTCAGTTTCCGAATGGACCTGATATAAAAATAATTGAAGATAAAATACCAAAATTTATAGCGCCTTTTGCCATAGGGACTACTTTTGGACTAGCTTCTTCACCTTGCATTACTCCAGTTTTAGCAACTCTTTTGGCTTGGGTATCGCAAGCTAAAAATCCTATAATATCTATTATTTTTTTATTTTTCTTTGGGATAGGCCAAGTAACCCCATTAACCATTGCAGGGGCTACTGCAGAAAACTTAAAGAAATTTTTAGCTCTTAGAAAATTTAGTCAAATAATTCCGACTTTAAGTGGGATATTTTTAGTTTCCCTAGGGTTATTAAATTTATTTTCAAATTGGATTTAAATGATTATTTTTAAGAATCTAATTTTAAGAATATCAAGTTTAAGATTCGCTATATCGCTGATAATCTTCATTGCTATTGCCAGTGGAATAGGTACTTTTATACCCCAGGGTGGTAATGTTAAATTCTATATTGATAATTTCGATAATGCTCCCATTTTTGGATTTTTAGATGGAGAAAAAGTCTTAAAACTTCAATTGGATCATATATATACAAGCTTTTGGTTTTTATTTACACTAATTCTTCTTTGCATTTCTCTGGCAGCTTGTAGTTTCAGGAGGCAAATTCCTTCATTAAAAGCTTCATTAAAATGGATTGAATATAAGAGCGAAAAAAAATTTAGCAAACTGCAACTAACTACAATTCATCCAATCAATCAAGATGGAGAACATTTATCAAAAGTAGATTTATTACTTAAAAAAAAAGGATGGAAAACATACAAATTTAATAGTCATATTTCTGCAAGAAAGGGGTTAATTGGAAAAATCGGACCTTTAGTTGTACATATCGGATTAATAGTCTTACTTATAGGTTCAGCATATGGAAGTTTTACAAGTCAATCAAAAGAACAATATTTACTGCCTGGAGAAACTTTAGATCTTGTTAATGAGAGCACAAACTCAAAAGCCAATGTAAAGTTAGTCGATTTTTCTATAGAACGTGAAAGTGATGGTGTGCCCAAACAGTTTATTTCAAAATTAAATTTTTCTTCTGAAGATCTAAATTTAAATGAAATAAAAACAACCAAAGTTAATCACCCAATCAGGTTTAAAGGATTAACTATTTATCAAGCAGATTGGGCAATATCAAATGTTGTTTTAGAAATAGATAATATCCTTTATCAATTACAATTAAAGGAGATTCCAGAAATCGGTAATCAAGTTTGGGGAGTTTTAGTTGAATTAGGATCGGAGACTAAAAAAAATTTCCTTTTAACAATAGATAATGAAAATGGTCCACTTAAAATTTCGAATATAGAAAATTTTTCCGGAAATAAGCTCTATATTAATGACGATCCTTTAGAAGTTAATTCTTCAAAAGTATCTCTGAAAAAAATAATCCCCAGCAGTGGATTAATAATTAAAAATGATCCGTCTATACCATTTATTTATTTTTCTTTTATCTTAATAATTTTTGGAACAATAATAAGCCTTATACCAACCAACCAATTATGGATTCTGGTAAATAAAGAATCACAAAAGTTATCTATTGGAGGCCTTAGTAATAAAAATCTAGTTGGGTTTAAAAAAGAATTTTTTAAATTATCAGACGAAATAAAAAATTTTTAATTTCTTTTCTGCCCACTAAAAATATCTAACTGCATAGAAACATTCCCTCTGGGGTTAAATGCAGCATTTAAATGTATCCAGTGAGGTGAACCTTCATTCACTAAATCATCCATAATTCTATTCACAACTTCCTCATGTGATATTTTTATATCCCTAAAATTATTAATATAAAGCTTTAAAGACTTCAACTCATAGACTTTCAAATTAGGTTGATAAATAATATTTAGCTTTGCAAAATCTGGATAACCAGAAAAGGGGCACTTACATGTAAATTCAGGTAACTGAATAGAAATTTCATAAATTCTTTTCTTATTTGGATTATCGAAACAAATTATTTTTGATTCTTCAATAATTCTTTCACCATATAGCGGTCTTTGAGTCGAATCTTCTAATTTAACTGTACTCATTTTTAGTAGAACTTTTTTACTAAACCTATATAAAAACTATATATAAAGATAAAAATTCGCAAAAGTATCAACAAATCTAAGTATTACAATTGACTAAGTCAAAAGATGTTAAATCTTATTTTTGTATCAATAGTAACATTCATTATGTACGCCGAAAGGTTTATATGTGTTTAGTTCAATGAAAAATTAATGGACATTTGTTTGATAACTATTGATAACCACTTAAATAAATCCCTTCAACCAAAAACTGCAATTGGAATGTTATGGCTTCAAACACACTTTGAAAATGATCAGTGGGAAGCTTTGTCAAATAGTACAGTAATAATTTCTGAAGAAAATTCCCAACTATTAATTGAAGACGCCAAGAATGCAGGCCTTAATGTTGAATGTTTTTCTGATATTTCAATGTTGGATGTTTTCCCAAAAAACAATTAAAATAGGAATGTTCAATCTTTAATCATGAAGAAAATTGAAGCAATCATACGTCCATTTAAGCTGGAGGATGTAAAAATTGCATTAGTAAATTCCGGTATTGTTGGAATGACCGTCAGTGAAGTTAGAGGTTTTGGAAGGCAAAAAGGACAAGTTGAAAGATATAGAGGTTCCGAATTTACTGTTGAATTCCTTCAAAAACTTAAAGTAGAAGTTGTCGTAGAAGATGAAAAGGTTAATTCAGTCTTAGATGCGATTGCTGAAGCAGCAAAAACTGGAGAGATAGGTGACGGAAAAATATTCATCACATCAATTGATTCAGTTGTAAGAATTAGAACTGGCGACAAAGACGAAGAAGCTCTTTAATTCAAAGTGTTTCTTTAACTAAATTTTGTATATATTCACTATTAATACTTTTATTTGATTGACTTCCTAAGGTCATCCAAGCTAGATATTCATGATTTCCAGCAGGACCTACCAGCGGAGAAGCTATCAAATTCTTTATATTCCATTGGAAATTCTTAGCAGTATAGATAACAGACTCTATAGCCTCAGTATGGAATTTAGGATTTCGAACAACACCTCCTTTACTGACTTTATCTTTACCTACCTCAAATTGAGGTTTAATTAAAAATATTCCCTCAACACAATCACCTTCTAATAAATTACCAATAGATTTAAAAACTAACTTTAATGAAATAAAAGACAAATCAGCAACAACAAAATTTGGTAATTCATTACTTCTAGATAAAAGATCATTAGGTTTTAAATTTCGAATATTAGTTCGTTCAAAAAGTATAACTTTTGGGTTATTTCTAATCTTCCATGCAGTTTGTCCATAACCAACATCTATCCCATAAACTAACTTTGCACCTTGTTGCAATAAGCAATCAGTAAATCCCCCAGTAGAGATTCCTGCGTCAATACATATTTTGTCTTTTACTTTAATTTCAAGTTTTTTAAATGCCTCTAATAATTTTTCGCCGCCCCTTGATACAAACATAGGTGCGGAATCAATAAAAAACTCAGATCCAATTAATACTTGTTGTCCAGGTTTATCAAATACTTTACCATTGATATCTCTAACCTTGCCCGCAAGAATTAAACCTTGGGCTTTTTGACGAGTTTCACATAAACCTTTATTTAGAAGATAAAGATCTAATCTACTTTTTTTAATCATATATTAATCAATAAAAAAAGACTGAATAATGAACTTCTATAAGATTAAGATCCAAATTCCTTAATACCTTTCAATTTTAAATAAGAACTAAAAAATTACCCATGAATAACGAAGGAATATATGCAAACATTTTTATATTTAAGCTTTCTTTATTAGCCAGAAAAATGTTACATAGGAAAATAATAATCAGTCAAATATGTTCAATGGCAAGTACATCTTTAAAGGTATAGGGCAATAATTCGATTTTGTTATAAAGTTTAAATTGATAATAAATAAAAATTGTGATCGAGCGTTACACATTACCCGAAATGGGGAAAATCTGGACTGAAAGCGCAAAATTCCAGAGTTGGCTTAAGGTTGAAATAGCTGCATGTGAAGCAAATTTTTCCCTCGGAAAAATCCCTGAGAATGCCATTAAAGAGATACGTTCAAATGCAAAGTTTGATGAATCTAGAATTACAGAAATTGAGAAAGAAGTTAAACATGATGTCATAGCATTTCTTACAAGCGTTAATGAATTTGTAGGAGATTCAGGAAGATACATACATGTTGGCATGACCAGTAGTGATGTACTTGATACTGGCTTATCTCTTCAGTTAGTAGATTCTTGCGAATTGTTATTAGAAGAAATTGAGAACTTAGAAAATGAGGTCAGATTATTAGCAAGGAAGCATAAAAATACATTAATGATTGGCAGATCTCATGCAATTCATGGGGAGCCAATTTCCTTCGGTTTTAAACTTGCTGGATGGTTAGCAGAAATAATAAGGAACAAGAAAAGATTGTTAACTCTGAAAGATTCTGTAGCAATTGGACAAATAAGTGGTGCAATGGGAACTTACGCTAATACGAATCCTAAAGTAGAACAAATAACTTGTGATTTACTCGGCTTAAAACCTGATACAGCAAGTACGCAGGTTATATCGAGAGACAGACATGCAGAATATGTGCAAACTATTGCGTTAGTTGGAGCTTCTTTAGATAGATTCGCAACTGAAATAAGAAATTTACAAAGAACTGATGTTTTAGAAGTTGAGGAGGGCTTTACAAAAGGGCAAAAAGGAAGTTCTGCCATGCCTCATAAAAGAAATCCTATTCGAAGTGAAAGAGTAAGTGGTTTAGCAAGAATTTTGAGGAGTTACGTCTTAACAGCACTTGAAAATGTTCCACTTTGGCACGAAAGAGATATAAGCCATAGTTCAAATGAACGTATCATGCTGCCTGACGTATCAATCTGCTTGCATTTTATGCTCAGGGAAATGCAAGATATAGTGAGTAATTTAGAAGTTTATCCAAAAAATATGCTCAAAAATTTAAATATATATGGTGGTGTAATCTTTAGTCAGAAAGTTTTACTTTTGCTTGTAGAGAAGGGCTTGTCTAGAGAGAAGGCTTATAGCTTAGTACAAAAAAATGCACATCAGGCCTGGAATACTCAGAATGGGAATTTCAAACAAAATTTAGAGAGAGATAATGAAATTATGGATTTTATTAATCAAAGTGACTTAGAAGAATGTTTTAATCCTTCAATTCATCTTAATAATTTAAGTGTAATATGGGAGAAGTTAGGTATCTAGGATTACTGAAAACCTTATCTAAGTTAAACCAGTGTTTTCAGAGGAATAATGACCAAAAACTTTAGGATTGAAAAAGATAGTATGGGAACAATAGAGGTTCCCATGACAGCTTTGTGGGGTGCTCAAACACAAAGATCGATAATAAATTTTTCTATTGGAGAAGAATTAATTCCAATTGAGTTAATTTATTCACTGACCCTTATAAAAAAAGCCGCTTCAATTGCAAATTTCAATTTAGGTTTAATAGATAAAAGGAAAAAAGATTTGATTGTAGAGGCATGTACGGAAATACTTGATGGGCTTCACGATTCACAGTTTCCATTAAAGGTTTGGCAAACTGGTAGTGGTACGCAAACAAATATGAATGTTAATGAGGTAATTTCAAATATTGCAGCTTTAAAAACTAATTCAGAACTTGGTAGTCATGAACCAATTCATCCGAATGATGATGTAAATAAATCTCAGTCAACTAATGACACTTTTCCTGCTGCTATTCAAATATCTATTGTTAATGAAATTATCAAAAATTTAGTTCCAACGATCAGAGAACTTACAAAGGTCCTTGATAAAAAAAGTGAAGAATGGAAAGACCTTATAAAGATAGGAAGAACCCATTTTCAAGATGCAGTTCCTATTACTTTTGGGCAAGAAATATCAGGATGGTCAGAGCAACTTAAAGATGCTGAGAATGCAATTATTATGAGTCTGAATGAATTGTATTTCTTACCTCTTGGAGGAACTGCGGTTGGTACAGGGATTAATTGTCCAAAAGGATTTTGTGAAGAGTCTATAAAATCAATTTCCGATGATACTAATCTAATGTTCTATAAATCAAAAAATAATTTTTCTATCATGGCCTCGCATGATCGTCTCGCTCAAGTAATGAGTCAGATAAAAATACTAGCAGGTGCATTATTTAAAATTTCAAATGATATAAAAATTCTATCTTCTGGTCCAAGATCAGGAATATATGAACTAATTATTCCTCAAAATGAACCTGGAAGTTCTATTATGCCGGGTAAAGTGAATCCAACTCAATGCGAAGCCTTATCAATGGTTTGTACTCAGATAATGGGTCTTGAATATGCAGTCTCAATGGCAAATTCTAGCGGAACTTTACAGATGAATGAATATAAACCTCTTATTGGATTTAATATTCTTACAAGTTTAAAATTACTTAAAAATGTAATAGAAAACTTCAGAACAAAATTAGTTGATGGGATGGAACCTAATCAAAAGAGAATGAAGTTGAATTTAGAAAATTCACTAATGTTGGTTACAGCCATAGTGCCAAAAGTTGGTTATGAAAAAGCAGCTGAAATTGCAAACCTTGCCTTCAAAGAATCATTAAATTTAAAAGAAGCAACAATTAAATTAGGTTATTTAAATGAAGATGAATTTGATGAAGCAATGAATATCAATTCAATGATTTGATTAAAAAAATTTAAAAATTATTGTCAATTCTTTTTGTTGCAGGATTAATATCTTCAGAGACTTTCATAAGATCATTAGATTCAGAAACAGGAAAACGATTAATAGCTTTTAATGCTAGCTTAGCTTTGCTTTTTAATTTATTACTAACACCAATACAGTATTGCACTTGAGATAGGACATCAATTGATCTTCTTATAATCCTCACAACATCACCTTCGTCTAATGAAGTATTAAAAACCAAATCTTTCCATTTTTTTCCTCTTGCCCATTCAGAAATAATTCCAGTTAACTCTGTTTCTAAATAAATAGGGATTTCAATATGAAACTTATTTTGTTGAGAAGCGACTAATTTTCTTAAACCATCTAATTCATTAAAAACATCTATTACCTTTAAAGAAGGCTTAAAATTACACCAAAGATTTGGCCTCCTTATATCAACACATATAGCTTGAATAATTGCAGCTAACTCAGGAGGATCTAAATCGTCTAAATAACCACTAACTAAAACCAGACCAATCCATAATTCATTTTCACTTCTTATTGCACCAACTGTTTGTCCAACTTCTGTCAATTCCAAATCATTTAAACAACCGAAATGATTCAAAATTTTAATCAAATCTGTAAAAGTTCTCCAGTTATGATTTTCTTTATCCTCAAGAAGTTTTTTTCTCATATATATTTCTTGTTCAACATCAACAATTCTTTTTCTATATTTCTTTAATTTCCTAGAGTCTCCAAATCTATGTGCGGGATGATCATTGACTGTTTCTTCTAAATTATTAATTTGTTTTTGTTGTGCTAAAACTTCCGTTGACAAATCATATTGTGGAGTTTGTAAATCATTTTTTTTAGAAACTTCTAAAATCTGATCCGCATAACACTGCGACATATCATCTCCCCTAAATACCTCTCCAGAAAAATACATCTTTGGTATTTCAAGTCCTAGGACATCAATTTCATCCAAATCATTAAAAATACTTACAATGTATGAGGGTTTTATAAGAATAAATAAATTATCAACTGTCAAACACAATAAACTCTTTATTTTTTGGGATTCATATATTTTCTTACAAATTAATCCTGGAACAATTTTTCTTTTTATTTGAGGAGCTTTGATTGAAATTAAGCTTCCATCTTTAATATATGGGAGTGCATTAGTGATCTCTTCTGATAATTTTTCTGCTGCTTGTTTTTCTAAAATTTTCAAGAGTCTTCTCTCTTCTTTAAGACGACTTTTTAACTTTTCGTAGACATCAAAATCTTTCCATGAAACGTTAGATGTAATTTTTTTTAATTCAATTAAATCCTTATCTAAATTTTCAAGAATTATATTCTCACCTGAAGATTCACCTAAATATAAAAAACTACCAAAACTTCTTTTAATTAATTCTTTAGACTTTTCTAAAGTGTAACTTTGTAAAAGATTAAGTACCATTCCATAACTAGGAGTGAATTGACTCTCTAGAGAATTTGGTTTGCTAATAGCCAGTACACTTGCTTCTTTGGCACCTTCGAATCTTGTTTGTAATGTAACAACATATCCTTGGGTATCTTTTCCTCTTCTTCCAGCTCTTCCTGACATTTGCAAAAATTCACTGCTGAATAATAATCTATGCCCATCTTCTGTCCTTTTTGATAAAGAAGAAATAACAGTGGTTCTTGCGGGCATATTAATGCCTGCAGCAAGAGTTTCAGTTGCAAAAACAACTTTTATCAAACCTTGCTGAAATAATTCCTCAACCAATTCTTTCCATGCAGGCAATAATCCAGCATGGTGAGATGCAATACCTCGTTTTAATGCCTCGCATTGAGATTTATCTTTAATTGCCTCTTGATTATTTTTAAGATAAACGTCTAATTTCTGGGATATCATATTCGCTTCTGAATAACTTACTAAAGTTAAGTCTTTTATATTCTCAACAGCCTTATCACATCCTCTTCTACTAAAGATAAAATAAATAGCTGGCAACATATTTCGTTCAGCTAGTTTAGAGATCACAAAGCCAATTGATGGAGACTTTGGTTGCATTATCCGGCCCACTTTTCCTCTCATTTTCTGCCCTTTAGGAGCTCTCCAAATCTTACAGTTTGGATGAATTCCATTACCCTTATTATTTAAAAGTGGATGGAGGCCTTTAACACTACAAAAAATAAAATCAAGTGGGACTGGTCTCTTATCGCTATTAATAAGTACTGTGGGTCCATGAACTTTTTCTATCCAATTTTGTAGTTGATCAGCATTGGCTATTGTTGCTGATAAAGCTATTATTTGAGTTCTAGTAGGGCAATGGATTATAGTTTCTTCCCAAACTGTGCCTCTTTGAGGGTCATTCATATAATGGCATTCATCGAGAATCACAGATTCTAAATTCTCTAAGGGATCATCAAATTCATCAAATTCGCCATAAAGCATGTTCCTAAAAATCTCAGTCGTCATAACTAAGATTGGTGCTTCTCTATTTATACTTATATCTCCAGTTAAAAGACCAACTTTATTATCACCATATTGATTAGCAAAATCTCTAAACTTTTGATTTGATAGTGCTTTTAAAGGTGTTGTATAAAAAACTCTACTATCATGAGATAAGCCTCTATATATAGCAAATTCACCTATCAGTGTTTTACCCGAACCTGTTGGTGCCGTTAAAACAACAGAATTTCCGCTATTAATAGCTCGAATTGCTTCTAATTGGAAATCATCTAGTGGAAAGGGGAAATATTCCTCTAAATTAAGCAATAATTGTGATTGAAGAGAGGATGAGTTAACTTCTTAATATATGATCTATATAGATATTAATAAACAAAAAATACCTTGCAAACTTTAATAGTAAATCTAAATCTTTTTAATTAAATCCACTATACTTATTTTGCCAAAATGAAAAAAATAAAAATTCCAAAAAATAGAATCCGTAAATTAAAAACATTTTCTTTAGGTAAAAAATCATTCGAACTTCTAAGTTTAAATTCGCAAAATAAAAAACTTATAGACTTATGCAGTAATGATTATTTTGGATTAAGTAGGGACAAGGATTTAATAAAAGCTGCTTACGAAATAAGCATGTTAGAAGGTATTGGTTCAGGGAGCTCTAGGTTTATTACAGGTTCAAGACCAATACATAAATTATTAGAAACAGAAATTGCTAAGTGGCTTGATCAAGATAAAGTATTAACTTTCCCAAGCGGATTTCAAGCAAATATAGCCGCTATCCAGACTTTAGCAAACAGAAATAGTATTGTAATAGCAGATAAATTAATCCATAACTCTTTATTGGTTGGAGTTAAAGCTGCGCAAGCTAAACTAGTTCGATTTTCACACAATAATTTAAAAGATTTAGAAGATAAAATTATTAAGTTTAACCCCACAAAAAATTCTATTTTAGTTGTAGTCGAATCTCTTTATAGCATGGAGGGATCAATTGCTCCGCTCAGAGAAATAACGGAAATTTGCAAAAAAAATAGTGTTCAATTATTAGTTGACGAAGCCCATGCAATTGGGATCTTGGGACCTGAAGGCAGGGGTTTAAGTTTTAATTTCCGTTCAGATATAACTATAATCACTGGAACTTTTGGAAAAGCATTTGGAAGCGGTGGAGCTTTCATAGCCTCCAATTCAGAAATTGGTGAGTATCTTATCCAAACAAGTGGTGCATTTAGGTACACAACCGCTCTTGCACCATCTTTAGCTGCTGGAGCACTAGAAGGTTTAAAAAAAATATTAGAAAATAAAGAATGGGGTAATGAGTTGTTATCTTCTGCGAAGATATGGAAAGATGAAATTATTAAAAATTTTGGTTTTCCAATTCAGGGAGATTCTCACATTTTATCAATTATTGTTGGCCAAGAAGAGAAGGCAATTTATCTACAAAAATATCTTGAGGAAAATGGGTTTTTAGCAATTGCAATAAGACCCCCTACTATTCCAGTTGGGCAATCAAGAATCAGAATAACAATACGAAGAAACTTAGATTTGAATCTGCTAAAAAATTTCATTGCAGTATTAAAAGAGTTTAAATGAAACAAATTATTACTCAACATGGGTGGGGACTGAATAAATATTTCTGGGATGATTATAAAGTTGATTTTTTAAAAAATAATTGGCATTGGCAAGATAATGAAAGGGGCTATTTTTCAACAAATAATTATCAAGCAAAATGGATTAAAAGCGAATCTAAAAATGAAATCAGAATGACTTTATGCCATTCATTTGGTTTTCATTTAATGCAAAAAAAAATCTTAAAAGAAGCAACTCATATTGTTCTTATAAATTCTTTTAATAATTTTCTTCCTTTAAATAATAAGAGAAACTTTATTTTGAGATCTCTAAAAAGAATGGAAACAAAAATCATAAAAGATGAAACTAAGGATATGTTGAAAGAATTTATGCATAGATCATTTATGCCAAATCATATGAATAATAGTTTTAAAAATATCTTTTATAAAAGTTTAGAGAGTTTAAATAAAACTCTTCTTTTAGGTGATTTAAAACAACTTTACATTAATAGAGATATTCCATTATTTTTAAGAAAAGATTGCAAAATTATTTTTATAAAATCAGATAATGATTTAATTCTAGACAACGAATCAAATAATAACTTCTTAGATTCCTTAAATAAAATTATAGATAGGAATCCAATTTTAATTAAATTAGCTCAGCAAGGTCATTGCTTGAATAATTTAAATTTATACGAAATCTTGCTCAATACACTTAATGATGAAAATGGATAGTAAACAGTGGAATGAGAAAATAAAAAATAATTTCAATGATGCTGCATATCGGTATTTAGAGCATTCAAATATTCAGAAATTTTTTGCAAAAAAGATTGCTCAATTTATCAAAGAATTAAATCCCCCAAAAAAAGGTGAATGGATAGATCTAGGATCAGGACCAGGAATATTAGCTGATGAAATAGAAAAATATTTTTCTTCCCAAAAAGTAGCCAGAATTGATTTCAGCAAAAAAATGCTTCTTGAGAATAAATTGTCTAGCAAAAAAATTTTATGGGATTTGAATAATGATTTACCTCCTGAAATCAATAGCTGTTCTTTATTAACATCTAACTTTTGCATCCATTGGTTAAATAAGCCAGAAAAGATAATAAAAAATTGGTTTAGTAAATTAAAATCTGGAGGTTTTTTAATCATTTCTTATCCAACAAAAAATTGTTTTCCTGAATGGAAAGATACTTGTAGAAAAATTGATATTGAATATAGTGGTCTTAATTTTCTTTGCTCTAAAGAATTATTAAAAGATTTCAAATCAACTGAAATTCATTATTCAGAAAAGTTTAATTATCTTGAAAATTTTGAAGATGTATACAAGCTTTTTAGAAGCATTAAAAATGTCGGGGCGCAATCAACAAATTGTAAACACAAAAAAGTGAAGGAGTTAAAAAAAATTCAAAAGTTTTGGCCAAAGAATTACAATAATACAGTTAACCTTTCATGGCAAATTGAGATTCAAATAATAAAGAAATTATGAGAAGTCAGGATAGTATTTTCAAATTTATAATTTGTGGAACAGATACTGATATTGGGAAAACTTTAATAAGCTCTTTTTTCGTTAAAGGATTAAATTCCTTTTATTGGAAGCCTATTCAAAGCGGTATTGAATCGCAAACTGATAGTCAAACTGTTGAAAAACTTGCACAATTAAGTAAAGAGAAAATCATCAAAGAAGCTTATGTCTTTACGAAACCGCTATCTCCTCATTGGGCTGCTGAAATAGATCAAAAAACTATTAACTTTGAAAAATTGAGATTGCCAAAAGTACAAGGCTCATTAATTGTAGAAACTGCAGGTGGATTAATGGTTCCAATAACACGCAATTTTTTGCAAATAGATCAAATAAAACAATGGAATCTTCCGGTAATACTTGTATGTAAGAGCTCACTTGGCACTCTTAACCATACCCTGCTTAGTATTGAGGCCTTAAAACGAAGGAATATTGAGATTTTAGGTTTAGTAGTCAATGGTGAAAAACACCTAGATAATCCAAGAACTCTAGTTGATTTTAGTGGTATTCCGTTAATTGCTGAATTTCCTTACATCGAAAAAATGGACTCAAGCAATTTAGATATACTATGGAAAGAACTAGACATCAATAATAAGTTGATCTCACTTTTAAACTCAAAAATAACTTAAATGAAATCTTTGGATTCAAAAACTCCAAGTCAAGATTGGCACCCAAATATTTGGCCACCTTTTACACAAATCAATAACAGCAAACCGCAAATAGAAGTAACTCATGGTCAAGATGCCCTCCTATTTACTAAAAATCCTAAAAAAGAGCTAATAGATGCAATCAGTAGTTGGTGGGTAACTCTTCATGGACATAGTAACCAATACATTGCGGATGCTATTTTCAATCAATCAAAAAAACTTGAGCAAGTTATATTTGCTGATTTTTTACATCCACAGGCAAAAAAATTGGCGGAAAGACTTAGTGAATCAACAAAACTTGAACGATTATTCTTTTCTGATAACGGTTCTACTGCAGTGGAAGTCGCTTTAAAAATTGCCTTCCAATCATGGCAAAATAGAGGAGAGACAAGAACTCAAATAGTAGCTTTTGATGGCGCCTATCATGGCGATACATTCGGGGCAATGGCTTTAGGTGAAAGAAATATGTTTAATGAGAATTTCGATAATCTTATGTTCCCAGTTAGGAGAGTCCCCTGGCCTTCAACTTGGATGAACGATGAAGAAGTACAACATAAAGAAAATGAGGCGATCCAAAAATTAGAAACTCTACTTAAAACTCCCACAGTTGCAGTAATCCTGGAGCCACTTGTTCAAGGGGCAGGAGGAATGAATATGGTTAGGCCTCAGTTTATAAAAAAAGTTTCAGAAATTATAAACAATAATAATTCTTTGTTAATTGCTGATGAAGTTTTGACTGGGTTTGGAAGATGTGGAAGTCTTTTTGCGTTTCAAAAAGCAAAAATCGTTCCCGATTTAATAAGTATTTCAAAAGGCTTAACTGGTGGATTTTTACCAATGGGAATAACTTTATGTAAAGAAAAAATTTTTCAATCCTTTATTGATGATTCCCCAAGAAAAACTTTTTGGCATGGACATAGTTTTACTGCTAATCCTTTAGGTTGTGCTGCGGCAAACGCTAGCCTTGATTTATTAGAAAAAGAACCACAGAAATACCTTTCATTTGAAGAAAAACATTTATATCACTTAATTAAATTTCAAAACTTACCATATATAAAAAAAATAAGGGTATCCGGCACAATTGCTGCCTTCGATTTAGATATTGGGAACAAAAAAGGTTATTTCAATAATATTGGGAAAGAAATAAAGAGTCTTGCAATGGAGCAAGGTTTATTTATTAGACCCCTCGGGAATGTTATTTATCTCTTACCACCTCTCTGTATAACCGATGATCAAATAGAAAAAAGTTACTGGATAATAAGGCAAATCTTAGAAAATCTTTAGATAGAAATTTAAGGTCCCTGCAATATTGCATTTTCCACATCTTCTCTATTAATGCAATAGGAAAATAGTCTTTTAGTTTCTTGTCCTTCACTTTCCCAGATAACACTTAAATCTTCTTGTTCAAAAATAATAGTTGCATTCCAATTTGAAAGTAAAAGATACCATTTAGATGGATTATTAATATCCTTCACAGCACCTAAATCAGTTAGCCACAATTCCAATGATTGCAGTGAATTTTGATTGACAGGTTTTTTAGAGGGGTTCACAGACTTTTTTAAAAAATTATTTAATTAGCCAAAGCGGTAATGTCTCTAGTTCTTTTCCAGTAAAAGAAGCAATAAAAATTGAACAAATTAAACTTACAGAAATTATGATAATTAAAAGAAACAAAGAAAACAATTCTCCATTCGAAAAAGGTCTTCTATTTCCTATTAAATTTTGATTATTAGAATCGATTAATAAATTATTTAAAACGTTGGTATGATTTTTACTTCTAGAGTTTTCTTTTAGTTTGTCATCATATATTTTCCTTAAATTACTATTATTTAAATGTTCATAAGCTTCAAGAACTTCTTGAAATTTACTTTTAGCGACGTCTATTTCCAATGAAGTTGTATCGGGATGCAACTCAATAGAAAGTTTACAAAATGCCTTTCTTAATTCATTATTGGATGCATTTTCATTTACACCTAAAATTTTGTAATAGGAAGTTTCCCCTTTCAAAATAATCTTTTATTAATATTGTAATTCTAATAAATTTTTACTAAATAGAATGTATTTAATGGATAGTTAAAATTCATATTTATAACGAAATGAAAAAACAAAACATTCCAAAAGAAGTTCTTTCCTTAATAACTGAAGAAGAAATAAATTTATTTCAAGAGTTACAAATTAAAATTAAAGAATTAAATAATAAGACCAATCTCACAAGATTAACTGATGGGGATGATTATTGGGTATCTCAAGTTTTTGACAGCATTTGGCCATTCAAAGCTTTCACGAATTTTAATTTTGATAATAAAAAATTTTTAGATATTGGATCAGGCTGTGGCTTCCCAGGTTTAGCTTATGCAATAACTCATCCTAATTCTGAGATATACCTAATTGATTCTTTAAAAAAGAAAACAGATGCAATAAAAATTTTAGTTGAACAGATCAATTTCAAAAACAAAATTAATATAATCAATGATCGTGTTGAGAACTTAGCCCACCAATCGTCAATGAGAAATAATTTTAATATTGCAACAACTAGAGCAGTTAGTAATCCATCAACAGTATCAGAATATATTCTACCAATGTTAAAAAAAGAAGGGTTTGGAGTTTTATATTGTGGCAAATGGACGAATGAAGAAAGCAAAAATCTAGATAAAACTTTAGAAATATTAGAAGGGAAAGTTAAAGATAAAAAAGAGATACAATTACCAAGAAATAAAGGCACTCGAAATATTATTCTTATTCAACCAAAGAATTTTTGTCCTGAAATTTACCCAAGAAAAGTTGGAAAACCTGAAAAAAATCCATTATGAAATTATTTTCTTGATAATCTTTTAGCATTCTTATCTCCAAACTTTTCTTTTAAATTTCTCAATTTTTTTATAACTTTTTTTGGATTTATGTGACCTTCTAATACTTTCAATAATTGTCCTTCAGAAACATCTACATCTAGTAAATTTGCGTTGAATCCTGGGAACCAGTGGCTTCCATTACCAAGCAATTGATATCTAGCTCTTGCATATCCTTCCATACCCAACCAATCAATTAAATTTGAAAGCCAAAGCAGAACAGGAATATTAATATTTCCCGGCGTATATTCCCAACTTGGTAAATTTCTATTCCAATTTTGATGCCACTCTAAACCTAATGAATTAATTGATTCCTGCCTTAATTTGTTAATTATCTTAGGCACATACTTTTCAGATTCTGATAACAATGAGACAGCTTCTAAATGCAGAGCAAAATCTGTCTCTTTTGCAATACCCACACTCAAAGTATGGACATTTTGATTTCTTAAGCAAAAAAGATCATTAAAAACTATAGGATGAAGTGGTTTACAAAATTCCAACATTTTTCTTGAGGGAGTATGAAGATGTCCCCCTTTATCAGTGGGACTTATTATGAAAACCCCAAGATCATGCTTATTGGCTAAATTAATAACCTTTGTATTTTCCTGATTAATGAAATACCAGTGCAAATTTACATAATCAAATAAGTTTGTTGATATGGCCTTTTCAATAAGTGAAGATTTTCCATGGGTTGAAAATCCAATAGATCCAATTAAATTTTCTTTTTGAAAATTCCTCAAAATATCAATGCAACCTCCATCTCGAATAGCCTGATGTAAATGTTCAGCAGTATTGATACCATGTATTGCTAACAAATCAATTTTTTTAACTTTCAATTTCTCAATACTAGATAATACATCTCGCTCAAAAATTTCCGGATCACTATTTGGTGGAATCTTTGTTTGGATTATATTTGGAATTTTCTTAGTATTCTTAAAACACATCCCTAATTGCACCTCAGAAGTTCCATAGTACTTGGCAGTTTCTACATGACTTAAACCATATTTTGTTGCAAGATCTAATATATTTTCTACTTTATTTTGTTCTTCGTATGAAACCTCAGAAAAATCTAATTGATCCCAACTTTTTTGAAATCTCATACCACCTAAAGATAAAACAGGAATCTTCAGATTGGTCCTACCAAATCTACGATATTGCATCTTTTTGATATTAGTGCTTATTCATTCTCGGTGGCTTTCCAAATGTTTGAAACATATCCCTATCGAGACTATTCTCTAAATCATCCAATTCTTCAAATTTGACCCAATGAATACAATCAACAGGGCATGTATCTATTGCTTCTTGTATGACATCAGAACTATCTCCATCTTGCCTAATAGCTCGACTTCTACCATGAAATTCATCAACAGTGAAAGTGTTCGAAGCGACGTGAACACAGTACTGACAACCAATACACTTAGCTTCATCAACCCATACAGCCTTTTCGGCTAACTGCCCACCTAAAACAGGCTCATGGCCAGTAATATCAATATTTTCTTCAGTATTATGAAATGGATCCGTAAAATCCATATCTTGGCATTAGTTTTCCCACTTGGTTAAGACCAATTCAATAGAACCATCATTTTTATTTTTTTGCTCTAAAATTTGATATCCATCTTCTTGCGTTTTAGAAATGATTGTCTGGTAAGCATACATTTGTGTAACTTTTGATATAAATCTTTCTACAGGAATCTCAAATTTCCATAGATCTAGGTCAGTAACTAATTCATATGCATTAGTATTTTTATCCCATTTAAATCCAACTTGGGTATCACCTGGTAAATGCATACTTATATCAACGGCTGTGAATTGACCTTTATATCCTTTTACAAACTTTTCTTCTTGATTAATTCTATAACCGAAATGATTCAAAGCCTTAATTAGTGGCTCTGCTTCTTTAAGCTGGGTTTTAATCGTACTAAAATGTGACATTAGATTCGTTATTTAATTGTGTTAAGTTTTCACTTTGATTAGAGATGAAAGCATCAGATGTTTTATTCTTAACTGTTACTTTACCGAGAGCATCTTCGAGATTTTTTGTAGCTTCATTGCATGAATTACCAGTAAATCCCTCGACAGTCTCTTCAACTCTTCCGTCTTGATGAATTTTGAATCTCAATGTTTTCTGAGGCATTAAATTCAAGTACTGAGTACTTTTACTTTATATAGAATAACGAAATTTTTTTGTTTCAGTTGGTACAAGTTAATTAATTTTAATTTTTATATTGAATATCTGATAAATAAACTTTTTCAGTAGTGTGCTAAAAAAAAATTAAGAAATTTAGTTATAAAAACCTTGCATGCCCATTGAATCCAAGGCAGTCTTTGCTTCTTCCATGACGGAAGGTTCTTTATCGAAAAGTGCTATCTTGGTACATTCATCAACGAAACTTTCTTGAAATGTATTGTTTAATTTTTCGTACAACCTACATAATGACCAAATGCAATTACTCCTAACACCTGATTCATTATCTATCTTTAAACTTATTAAAAGCTGTTCTGCTGCTAAATGTGCGTTTTCCAAACAAACATTTCCAATTTCAGCTAAAGAACTAGATGACCATAACCTGACTGCAGCAACATCATTCTTCAAAGCATTTATTAGTGGTTTTAAAACAATTTGGTCATCATAATTAGCTAAACTCCATGCAGTTGCTCTTCTGACATACGCGTTATCGTCAGACTCCAAAAGACTTACAAGTTTCTGAACAGCACTAGGACATGGGTTGCGACCTAAAGCGTATACAGCACTCATTCTCTCAACAGGACAAGGTTGATCGAGTAATGGTAACAAAAGGGGGAGCGATCTTTTATCTCTATATTCACAAAATATTCTTAAGCCCTGTATTCTTTCTTCTCTTTTACCTTCGAGCATTCTTAGAGCTTCATTACACTCTTGAGTTATGTTTAAACCTTTAGAAAAAGCATCTTCATCAATTTGCTCTAAAGGATCTATTTCAATCTCTAAAGCTAATTCTCTGGCTAAAACATCTGGATCAACTGCAATTTCAGCTAGGCTTTCTTTGTTAGGATCCCTATTTTTCGTCATTTTCAAAACCTAAAAATATTAATTCATGGGGGCAGGCGACATCATATCTCCTGGCAACCAAATTCTTGCACTAACTGCAAAGAAGGCAATCCCAAAAAGTGAGACTATAGCGAAAGGTAAAATTTTTGTCTTAATAAAACCCAAAGAATCAAAATTAATTAAGTCAATAATAACCTGTTTAAGAGACTTTTAAAAAAATGTTTTTAGATAATATTATTTATTTCTTGCATTTTGTCTTAACTGACCACATGCAGCATTCTTATCTAGACCTCTACTTTTTCGTAAGCTAACAGCTATACCATTATTAGAAAGTATAGATTGAAATAATTGAAGATTTTTTAAAGAAGCTCTTTTAAAATCAACCTCATCAATTTGGTTGTACTGAATTAAATTTACGTGGCATTGAAAACCTTTTAGCAAATTACTTAATTCATTTGCATGTTCTAATTTGTCATTAACCCCACTTAGCATTAAATATTCAAAACTTACCCTCCTACCAGTATCTCTTACAAATTTCTTAGAGTCTTCAATTATATTTTTGATCTCATAGTTTTTTGCACTTGGTATTATGCTCTCTCTTGTTTTTTGGTTTGAAGCATGTAGGCTTATTGCTAATGTAAACTGACAATTACCTAAAATTTGAAAAGATTTTTCTGATAATTTATTTATCATTTTTGGAACAGCAACAGTGCTTACAGTTATCTTTCTCTGACTAACCTGAAAATCCTCATTTATAGATCTAATTGATAAAAGCAATTCATCAACATTTAAAAGAGGCTCACCCATACCCATGAAAACAATATTAGTAACTTTTCTATTCATTTCATTCTCAATAAATAAAATTTGATCTAGTATTTCACTAGAATTTAAAGATCTCTTTAAACCCTCCTTTCCAGTTGCACAAAATTTGCAATCCATAGGGCAGCCTACTTGACTAGAAAGACATGCAGTAAGTCTTTTTTCAGTTGGTATGCCTACACATTCTATAGTTTCATTATCGTATGTAGATAGTAATAACTTTAGGGTGCCATCATTTGCAAGATTTTTTTCCTGAAGACTAAGTTCGCTTACTTTAAAACCATCTTCCTTCAACTTTTTCCTAAAATCTAAAGGTAAAGCTTCTATTTGTTCAATATTTTTTTTCTTATTTCTATAGTTATACAACCAGTTATGAATTTGCCTACCTCTAAAAGCAGCCTGACCATAGTTTAAAGCTACATTTTCTAAGTCTTTGATACTACTTCCAAGAAGATTTTTCAAATTATTTTTTTAGTTCAAAATTATTTTCACCATAACAGCAAACCATGTTTTAAAAAGAATTCTGTAAGAATAAGCGCAATAAAACCAATCATTGCCATTCTTCCATTAAGTCTCTCATTATAAAAATGGAATCCATAACGAGGTAATTTTCTTTTGGGGAAAATTTCTGGCTTAATCATCAATTAAAAAATTTAAAAGTTCATTCTAGTCGCTAAAAATAATAATAGATAATATTTATTCATCAGACAGAAGGCCCTCCTCCTGCAATCCCTCCAATGCAGCAGGATCAGGTAATTGATCTTCAGAAAATTGATTTTCAGCATTAGGCCTTGCGAAAGCCGCAAAATTACTCGAAGAAGGATCAATTCCATGTCTGTTTCTCGTTGTCTGCAAATCTTCATCACTTGGATCATCAAGTATTGCAGTAGAACTTACAGCAGGTGATTGTGGCATATCAACTGTATAGTCTGGCCTCAAGTTCTGTGCTCTTCTATAGCCACCAGATTCCTCAGCAAGAATATCGGGATGAGGACCAGCCTCTGAGGATAACTCCTCCACAAAGCCACTAAAACCAGTGCCTGCAGGTATTAATCGACCAATTATAACATTTTCTTTTAAACCTCTTAACCAATCAGATTTACCTTCAATTGCAGCTTCTGTAAGAACCCTTGTTGTTTCTTGGAACGAGGCAGCTGAAATAAAGCTATCCGTATTTAGAGAGGCTTTGGTGATCCCCAGTAAAACGGGTGTAAATTCTGCTGGAGCTCCTCCTGTGATTGACATTGCTTGGTTTGTATCTTCCACTTGCCTCAACTCTATGAGTTCACCAGGCAAAAGAGTAGTATCCCCGGCATCTTCTATACGGACTTTACTTGTCATCTGTCTAACAATAACTTCAATATGCTTATCATCAATTGATACACCTTGTGATTTATAAACATTTTGTACCTCACTTACCATACTCCTTTGTAGTTTTGATATAGATTCACGAGCTGCATCTATCAGAGGTTTTTGATCTTTTAAATCATTGAAATAACAATCTAATAATTCATGCGGATTAATTGGACCATCAGTTAAGGATTCTCCACCTACAACTTGTTGTCCATCACTAACCATTATATTTTTTCCAATTAGTAGTTGATATTCATTAACAAGTTCATCTTTTTCGATAACCGATAGGGAAACAGATTCTTCATCATTACCCTCTTTAATCTGAACAATTCCAGATTTTTTACATAGAATTGCACAATCTCTCGGTCTCCTAGCTTCTAATAACTCTTCAATTCGAGGCAATCCTTGTACGATATCTCCAGTTTTCTGCCTTTCAAAAACAAGTAAAGCTAAACCATCTCCCCTAAGAACTAAATCTCCATCTTTAACATGTAATACTGAATCAGGAGAAACCATATAAGGCCTACCAAGTCTTAAGGTTACATTACTATTGGAAATTTCTTCTATTTCTCCACAAGAAGTTGATTTTACAGACTTACTAATAGGATCACCATCAACTACACGATCACCAACCTTAACAACTGCTTTATCACTAATATTAATTTTAATTTTATCTTCTTCTCTTTCAACAATTAACCTTCTTATGGGCTCATCGTCAACAACATTTGGCAATTGAACCAATCCCTTCTCTTTACAAAGAATTTGAGTAGTAGCTATTACATCTCCTGCTTTTACTACTTGGCTATGATTGACTTGCAGTTCTGTATGTGTTGAGCCATGACTGGAGTCAGATATAGTATCTCTTCTTACAAGAATAGACTCCAATATAACTAAATTTAGTCTATTTATTGATGCATCATTTTCATCTTCAATAGACTCGACGTCAATAGTCATTTGAGGAGTAGCATCAAAGCTTTCAATACTTAAATGTGTTCTAAGTAGTTCAACTCCTTCAACTGATTTTATCAATTCACCGTCTTTATAGGTAAGCCTTTGAATAGCTTTTAAGCCTAAATATGGTCCTTTTTCCTGCTTGACATGTGATAATTGTGGTAATTCCGCTTGGTCAGGGATGGTAAATTCTTCAACAGTTCTAAGTAACAATCCTCGACATTTTGGAGTTTCTAATTTTTGAACAAATAAAATTTCTTTATTTTCAACACCATCTAAAATCTTTTCACCTGGATTTACAAGATTTCCTTCCTCTGTAAATCTATTCAAAACTTCTTCATCATCACACTCATGAAAAGTTCCATTTCTCACAGTTATTTCACGAAGGATATCATTTTTTTGTGTAACAGTAACAATTCCTGATGTTTGACTAAAAATATCTTTTACAACTTCTGTTCCAGCTTCAATCCATTTCATATCTTCGATCATTAGAAGAGATATGTCTTTATTAATTTCATGTGTTTCTTGAGGAATCCAGAGTAATGTTCCTCCTTGACTTACTTCAAAACCATTTTTAGATGACCTTGCTTTTTTGACCCCTAATCCTGGTGCATATTTTACTAAACCACCTGTTTTTGTACGGAATCTTTCATCTGTTAAATCTGCTATTACTTCGCCATTACTGATTTTGCTTCCAGGGGAAATATTTAAACGATAAGTTGTACCATCACTAGATTCCAAATTATATTTTTGACCTGAATGAGTAGATTCTTCAATCAATTTAAAATTTGTTAAAGACATTGAAGTAGTGACGATCTGAACTTCTCTGGAATCTCCTTTTGATTCTCTTAATCGAACTTGTCCTCCAAACTCACTTGATTGACTTGCTTCTGCCAAAACAGTTCCTTCATCTACAAATTTTCCAGATGAGATGACCGGTCTTGCATTTGGTGGCAAGTTATAAACATCTCCGGCTAGAACCCACAATCTGCCTAATCTTTGAGCTTTTAAGGTAATATTACCCTGCCTATCTGTTACCTCCTTTGGTTGAATAACCTTGTCGTACTTAACTTGACCAGCCAAATCACAGATAACATCTTTTGTTGCTTTTTCAACACTCTTTTTCACGGCTCCTGCAGTAATCTGAGCAACGGTCGTATCAGAATTAATTTCTTCACCATCATCTACAAATAGAAGCGATCCACTAGAAACTTCAATTTTTTGAGCTTTGCCAGAATTATTTCCTTGAGGAACTATCTTTAGGAAGAAATCAACTTCCGCTTGTTTAGCTTCTACGCCATGTGGGGTTCTATAACCTCTAACCTTGGCTTTTGAACTAAATTCAACCCTTCCAGAAATTTTTGATCTTACTACTCCACTTTCAGCAGTTGATACTCCTCCAGTATGAAAAGTTCTCATCGTCAATTGAGTTCCTGGCTCACCAATAGATTGAGCAGCAATAATTCCAACTGCCTCGCCTAAATCAACCAAATGATTATGAGCCAACGCCCATCCGTAACATCTCCTACAAACAGATCTATTAGCTTCACATGTTAATGGAGATCTAATTTTTACTTTATTAATAGATGCTTTCTCAATTTCTCCTGACAATGCTGGATCTATTGCAGTGTTTTGAGGAACAATAAGGTTTGCTTCAGCATCAAAAATATCCTCAGCGGAAAGCCTACCAAGAAGCCTTGCTCCAAATTTACCATCTTCAGCTTCAACAATTATTGATCTTTCTGTTCCACAATCTTCTTCTCTAACAATTACATCTTGAGCGACATCAACTAATCTTCGAGTCAAATAACCAGAATCTGCTGTTCTTAAAGCAGTATCAACCAAACCTTTCCTAGCTCCATAGGAAGAAATTACATATTCAGTAACAGTAAGTCCCTCTCTAAAATTAGTTCTTATTGGCAGGTCAATTATTTCTCCTTGAGGATTAGCCATCAATCCCCTCATACCAACAAGTTGTCTTACTTGAGACATATTACCCCTTGCTCCTGAATTAGCCATCATCCAAACAGAATTAAGAGGATCATTTTGATTGAAATTATTCTTTACAGCATCTACCAATCTTTCATTAGTTTCAGTCCATGTATCTATAACTTTTGTGTGCCTTTCAACTTCGGTAATTTCACCAAGTCTATAACATTCTTCTGTAGCAGATATTTGTTCTTCAGCTTGTCCTATTAAATCTTGTTTAGCTTCAGGTACTTTTAAATCATCTACTGAGATAGAGACAGCAGCTTGGGTAGCATATTTAAATCCTAAATCCTTTAGATTATCAGCCATGGCTGCAGTAACAGCAGTTCCATGGGTTTTATAAGCCCAAGAGACTAAATTTTTTAAGGCTTTCTTATCAACTACCTTATTCTTAAATGATGGAGGCGTTTTAGCGAGAGGAGGCATTATAACTGGATTGTTCTTTTTGGAATTTTTAGTAGTTTTACGTACTCTTGATGTTTTTTTAGGTTTAGATGAAGTCATGATTTTAAATAAATGAAAAAATAGTTTTTAAAGAT
>CABZHQ010000007.1 GCA_902525585.1 uncultured Prochlorococcus sp.
GTAATTTCAGAATCTATATTTTTTTTATCATTAAATTTTGAATTACCCAAAGAAATACCTAGAAATCTAATCCCGACATAATCACCTAAATCTACATTTTTATCTAAAAGATTCTCAATACTTTTTTCTAATTCTAATTTCCTAGAACTATAAGTTTCTTTTAAAAAATTATTTAATAAAAAAGTGCCTAAAAAACCTAAAGGCAAAAGCATCCCTACTAAAAGAATCTTAGTATTTAAATTTAGAGATCTAATTTTTTTCAAGTTAGAGCCCAAAAATAGAGTAGGCTTACAAAATATAAGAAATTAATCAGGTCAAAGCCACTAAATGTCTTTTTTTGAACTATTAGAGAATACACCCAAAATTTTTGGATTCTTTGGAATATTTCTTTTTATTTGCACAATAGCAGCTTTTATATTTAATTTTGGTTTTAAATTTCGAATAATTGGGGCAACTATCTTTTCATTATTGCTTTCTTTGAGTAGTTGGGCATTTATACAAAGTTACTCCGAAAAAGTTGTAATAGAAGGTGCAAAATATGTTCCAATTGTTTATGACAATGGTTTCGATTTGATTATTGCTAAAGCAGATGATGACTTCCCAGAAGAATCTATCAAACCAACTTTAGAACAATTATCAGAAAACTTAAGGAAAGGTAGCAGATCTGGTGCAAATGTAAAAATCAAGATAAGAAAACTTGAAAAAATTTCAGATGGTGTAAAGAAACCAGTGGTTATAGGAGAAGTTCAGAAAAATGTCAAAATGAATTAGTCTTTTAAAAAATGGAAAGTAAGACTTTTTTAGATTTTTTGCCAACTAATTTTAGACATGAAAAATCTTTTTGTATTCAAAATAATCTAACTGACTTTGAAAAATTAAGTAATCTTTCGGACTTGGATATAAATGAGATTCAAAGAAAATCTTCACTATGTACATTGAATAATCTAAAAAAAATTAGAGCTATAGCTATTTTTAAAAAAGAAATTGGAATTTCTCCACCGCAAGCATATCTACTTTTACATTGCGGTATATCTTCTATAAAATCATTATCACTATCTACACCTTACGAATTAGAACGCAAAATAGGTAGATTAGAAAGAAATCTTAGAGTAAAAACTGAGACATATACAACTTTGATTCTCTTAAAAGAATGGATTAAAAAAGCTAGTCAAATTGAAAAATCTATATGAAATCTTGGATAAAAAAAATTTTTAATGTAGAATTTAGAAAAAGAAAGTGTTAATGAAACCTTTGTTATTTTTTTTATTTTTGTTTTTCAACTCTTTATCCCCTGTTTTAAGTCAATCTAACTTATTGGAAACTGTAAAAAAGAATCCAAACGAAGCTAGGAATTTATGTAATAAATTTAGAGAGTTTAATTCCAAAGGGATTTCAGCTAGTTCAGATCAAGCTATAGAGTATGTATCAAACAAAAAAAAGTTAACTCCCGTTAACGCAGAGATCTTTTCTATCTACGTTATTGGGCTGCACTGCCCAGACATTATTTAAAGCCTAAATGTCTTGTTCAAGATGTTTTGACAAGTCTCTAGTTCTTAGAGATGGATTAAGACTTATATCCAGGATTTGGTTACCTAATAGTAATGGGCCATGGCCTGCGTTATTAATGAGACAACCATATGGCAGGGAAATAGCTTCAACTATTACCTATTCTCACCCTGAATGGTGGGCAACCAAGGGGTATATGGTAATAATTCAAGATGTTAGAGGTATGGGTTCTTCTGAAGGGGTTTTTAATGGTTTTTCTCAAGAAGCTAGCGATACTTCAGAAACACATGAATGGGTAAGGTCTCTAAAAGAATGTAATGGAAAACTTGGATTATATGGTTTTTCATATCAAGGATTTACTCAACTAACAGGTGAATTAACTTCAAAGCCGCCCGATTGTTTATCTCCAGCAATGACTGGGATAAATATTAAGGATCATTGGTGCTCAGATGGAGGAGCATATTGGTGGCATAACAATATTGCATGGGGACTTCAAATCGCAGCACTAAAAATGAAAAGAGAAAATAAATTGCTTGAGTGGGAAAAGATAAGATTAGCCTTAGAAAATAAAAGTTATTTAAGGGAAGGATTTAATATTTTAAATGAATATGATCCTAATAGCTTTGTTTTGGAATGGCTTAAAAATTTAAATGAATCCCTCCCATTTGAAGAATTCAAACCAATTTCAACATGGATTAAGCAACCTATGTTAATTATTGGAGGACTTTGGGATCCACATTTAAAAGGTGCCTTTGATCTTTATAGAAAATCTAAAGAAGCTGGTGGAAGCCCAGAGATTATTATTGGGAATGCGACACATCTAAATTGGTGGGAGGGATCACAAGAATCTTTATTAAAATTTTTTGATAAATATTTAAAATCAGATGAAGAATTTAATTCTAAGAACTATAAAGATCAGAAAAAAATATGGAATATTTCATTAAATAAATGGGAAGAATTAGATAATAAATTTTACCCTGAATTTATTTTTGGGCTCAAAAGCGATGGCACAGCAAATGTAGAGGTTGAAGATGGAAGTCTGACCATAAATTCAAAAGGATCAGGATGGTTCACAATTGTTAATGACCCATGGAGACCTACTCCAACTGACGGTGGTCATTTAGGTCCAAATCCCGGAAAGTTTAATAGAAGTATTATTGATAAACGCCTGGATGTAGGTGTTTTTCAAACCAATTCTTTTGAAGGAGATCAATATTTTAGAGGAATTCCAACATTAGAAATCCAAGTAAAAAGTGATCAGCCCAATTTCGATATCTGCCTTGCTTTATCTCTAGTTGAAGAAGGTAATGAAAAGGTGAATCAATTTTCAACCGGATTCTTAAGGGTTAAAAACTCCAAAATAAGTGAAGAATGCATTTATCAAATCACAATGCAGCCAACAAATATTTGTTTGATTAAAGATAGCAAGCTTCGCTTATCTATTTCTGCAGCAGCTTATCCTGCTATTGGAGTTAATCCTGGATTTGGGGAGGGAAATGTTGGATCGCCTTCAGCAAATCATAGGGTTATTACTCTAAGTTTTAGCCTTGATAAAACATTTATGAAAATGAACCCTTTTTTTTAAAATAATTATTTTTTTGGTTAATCATTTGATATTATTAATCGTTAATATCTACCAGTCATGATCGAGACAATTCAAGCAGACTGGATTAAATCAGAAGCTATCAACCTAGAAAATTGTTGCAATGATAATCCATTGAAAATATTAGGTCCTCATTTTTATGAAAAACAATGGGTAATTAGAGTATGGATGCCTGAAGCCGACGAAGTTAAAATAAATTTTAAAAACAATACCTATAATGCCGAAAGCATAAACCATAAATGGCTTTTTGAAGCTATTCTGCCTGAAAATCCAAATTGTAATTACGAAATAAATATTTCACGAGGAGGGATCACACATACACAACATGACCCTTGGTCATATAGAGATGAGTGGATGGGAGAAGTTGATAGACATCTTTTTGCAGAAGGTAATCATCATCATATTTGGGAAAAAATGGGAGCACATCTCATTGAAGAAAAGAATCAAAAAGGAGTCATGTTTTGCATTTGGGCTCCAAATGCAAAATCAATCTCGATAATTGGAGATACAAATTCTTGGGATGGAAGACATCATCCAATGCAAAAAAGATTAGGGGGGATTTGGGAACTATTCATGCCAACAATGCAAGAGGGCGATACATATAAATATGAAATAAGAACTCAACAAGGCCATATTTATGAGAAAGCTGATCCATATGGTTTCCTTCATGAAATCAGACCTCAAAATGGTTCAATAGTTTCACAATTAAAAAACTTTAATTGGAATGATAGTTCTTGGATTTCAAATAGAGATTCTTCTAGTCAAATTAACAAGCCAATTTCAGTTTATGAAATGCATTTAGGAAGTTGGCTCCATGAATCAACAGATAATAAATATTTGGAGGACAATGGTGAACCAAGAGATCCAGTGCCTGCAGCTGATTTAAAACCTGGGACAAGATTTTTAACTTATCCAGAATTAACCGAGAAACTCATCCCTTACGTAAAAGAGAGAGGATTTACTCATATTGAACTAATGCCAATATCTGAACATCCTTTCGATGGTTCATGGGGATACCAAGTCACAGGCTGGTATGCACCAACAAGTAGATTTGGGACCCCAAATGAATTTAGAGAATTCGTAAATAAATGTCATCAAGAGGGCATAGGCGTAATTCTTGATTGGGTACCTGGTCATTTCCCAAAAGATAAGCATGGTTTAGCATTTTTTGATGGTTGTCATCTTTATGAACATGGAGATTCACGCATAGGTGAACACAAAGAATGGGGAACCTTAATATTCAATTACAGCAGAAACGAAGTAAGAAATTTCTTAGTAGCTAACCTAGTTTATTGGTTTGAAGAGTTTCATATTGATGGCATAAGGGTAGATGCTGTAGCTTCAATGCTTTACAGAGATTATCTACGTCCAGATGGAGAATGGATACCCAATGAAAATGGTGGGAATGAAAATATAGAAGCCGTTAAATTTCTTCAACAGGCTAATCATGTACTCTTCCAACATTTCCCAGGTGCACTTTCTATTGCTGAAGAATCAACAACTTGGCCAATGGTAACCAAACCAACTGACAATGGAGGGTTAGGGTTTAACTTGAAATGGAATATGGGATGGATGCACGATATGCTTGATTATTTTGAAATAGATCCTTGGTTTAGGCAATTCCACCAAAATAGTGTAACTTTCTCAATTACATATAACTATACAGAGAACTTTATGCTTGCACTTAGTCATGATGAGGTTGTCCATGGGAAAAGTCATCTTTTGCATAAAATGCCTGGCGATGACTGGAAAAAATATGCAAATACTCGAGCATTACTAACTTATATGTGGACCCACCCTGGTAAAAAAACGATATTTATGGGAATGGAATTTGGGCAAAGACAAGAATGGAATGTTTGGGATGATCTGCAATGGGAGTTACTAGAATTTGAGCCTCATAAAGGTATCAGAAACTTGATTGATGACCTAAACGTTCTTTATAAAAATGAACCTGCATTATGGAAAAATGACTTTGATCCTTATGGATTCCAGTGGATTGATTGTAATGACAAATCTAATTCGGTTATAAGTTTCATGAGAAGAGAAAACGATACCAATGAGTGGCTTGTTGTTGTTGCAAACTTTACACCTAATACTCATGAGTCATACAAAGTAGGTGTTCCTGTGGAAGGATTCTATAGAGAAATATTCAATTCAGATGGCTCTAGATACGGGGGCAGTAACAAAGGAAATATGGGGGGTAAAGAAACTATAAATTACAATATTCATGATTATCAAAATGCTCTAGAACTTGCTTTGCCACCATTAAGCGTAAGTATCTTCAAACATCAATCAAAAAAATAAGAAGGCTCATTTAACTTAGTGCTTCATATAAAAGTTCATATAACGCTTTTGCTCTGCTTTACATTGTAAGATTTTTAAGTTGGATTTTAATTTTTTTTAAAATATCGAATTGAAAATGGGTCAAGATTTACCACTACTACTCTCTGCCGCACAAGGTAAAAAAGTAAATAGGCCTCCAGTATGGATGATGAGGCAAGCAGGAAGATATATGAAAATCTATAGAGATTTAAGGGAGCGTTACCCAAGCTTTAGAGAGAGGTCTGAGAATCCAGAACTATCATATGAGATTTCAATGCAACCTTTTCATGCTTTCAAACCGGATGGTGTGATCCTTTTTTCAGATATTCTCACACCTCTTCCAGGGATGGGAATAAATTTTGAAATAATAGAAAGTAAAGGTCCAATTATTGAAGACCCAATAAGAACCCTTAACCAGGTAGAAAATTTAAAAGAATTAAATCCAAGTGAGAGTTTAGGTTTTGTTGGACAAGTTCTTACTTCACTAAAAAAAGATGTGAATAATGAGGCAACAGTTTTAGGTTTTGTTGGCGCACCTTGGACTCTTGCTGCATATGTAGTTGAAGGTAAAAGCAGTAAAAATTATTCTTTAATAAAATCAATGGCTTTTAATGAACCAGATTTACTTCATAAACTTCTTGATCATTTTGCAAAATCTATTGGTGAATATCTTAAGTATCAAATAAAATCTGGAGCGCAAGTAGTACAAATTTTTGATTCATGGGCAGGCCAACTAAGTCCCCAAGATTACGATATCTTTGCTGGGCCGTATCAAAAAAAAGTTATTGAAATTGTAAAATCAGAATACCCTGAAACACCAATAATTCTGTACATTTCAGGAAGTGCTGGGGTACTAGAAAGAATGGCAAAAACTGGAGTAGATATAATCTCATTAGACTGGACAGTAGATATTGAAGAGGCTTGTAAAAGAATCCCCAAGGGGATTGGAATTCAAGGTAATGTTGACCCTGGCATTTTATTCGGAAACAAAGAATCAATAAAAGAAAGGATAGATAATACTTTCAATAAAATTAAAGACAGAAAATATATTCTTAATTTGGGTCATGGGATTTTACCTGGGACTCCAGAAGAAAATGCTCAAACATTTTTTGAACATGGGAAAAAACTTACTTACTAATCAAAGTCTTGTCATATAAAAACTTATTAATAACAGGAGCTAATGGATGTGTTGGCCAATATTTAGTTGATTGGTTTTTGAAAAACACAAAATTAAGACTTTATCTCATGGTAAGAGACAAAAGTAAGTTACCAATTTCTGTTCAAAAAAATAAAAAAGTCAAGTTAATGGTGTGTGATATCAGGGAATCAAGTAGGTATAAAAAGGAAATTAGTCAAATTAATTACCTAATACATGCTGCTACAGCTTGGGGAGATCCAAAAAGAGCCTATGAAGTAAATATTAAAGCTTTTGAAGAATTACTAGAAATGCTTGATATTCAAAAGTTAGAAAAGATTATTTATTTTTCAACAGCTAGTATTCTTGATAGCCAAACAGAATTAATGAGGGAATCATTGATTTATGGAACAGAGTACATTCAAACAAAATATGAATGTTTCCAGAGACTTAGAGAAAGCTCATTTGCAGAAAAAACATTCGCTGTTTTTCCTACCTTGGTTTTTGGAGGGAATCTTGGAAAAAAAAGTAAATATCCTGTGAGTTATTTAACTAGTGGATTGAAAGAAATTGGGAAATGGCTTTGGTTAGCAAGATTTTTAAAACTCGATTCTAAATTTCACTTTATACACGCAAATGATATCGCCCAGATTTGCGGGTTTTTAATTAAAAATTATAAAGAAGAGCAATACAAAGGCTTTAGAAAATTTGTGCTAGGTCAACAATTCATTTCAATTGATGATGCCATAATTACACTGTTAAAAAGACACAATATGAGGAGATTTTTTGCGATACCGCTTACAAAAAAAATTCTAAAAATATTATTAAGAATTCTCCCCATCCAAACTACTCCTTGGGATAGTTTCAGTATCAAAAAATATGACTTTAATCATGTTCCCATCACTAATCCTGAGACTTTTAAACTTAAAAGTTATGCCAAGTCACTGAATGATATTTTAAGGTTATCAAAGTTACCAAGCTGTAATAACAATTAAAATTCTCGCAGTTAGGTTACCAAAGCCTTGTAATATATATAGATAAGCAAATTTTTATTATGTTACGTTCAATCTTTGCAGGGTTATTTGCAATAGTTTTAACTCTAGGTCTAGGTATTTCATCAGTTTCAGCTAAGACTGTTGAAGTAAAACTTGGAACAGATGCTGGAATGCTTGCATTTGAACCAAGTACAGTAACCATTAGTGCTGGTGATACAGTTAAATTCGTCAATAATAAACTTGCCCCTCACAATGCTGTTTTTGATGGGCATGAGGAATTAAGTCATGCAGACCTAGCTTTTGCTCCAGGAGAGTCTTGGGAAGAAACATTTGATACTGCTGGAACTTATGATTACTATTGCGAGCCTCACAGAGGCGCTGGAATGGTAGGTAAAGTTATTGTTGAATAAATCTTCTAAATAGTTAAACACCCTTTTGACTTAATATTAATTACGGTCTTACCCAAATTTTGATTGATGAAAATAGTTCCAAGCGAATTTTCAAGTTCTGCTTGGAACTGTTTTATTTTTGCCAAAAAAATTGCTTATAAAAATTATCAACAAAACGTAGACTCTGATAATTTATTATTAGCTCTTATAAAAGAGGACAATATTACAAAAAACATTTTAAAAAAAAATAATGTAAATCTAAAAGATCTTGAGAGGGAAATAATTTCTTCATTAAATGCAAAGGCAAAAATGAAAAATAAACAAGATAATTTATATATTGGTGATACTCTTCACAAAATATTTTTGAAGGCGAATGATATTAAAAATACTTTAAATGATGTAGTGATATCAACAGAACACTTAGTTTACTGTTTCACTTATGATGATAAATATAGATTTCAAATTTTAAATCAAAAAGGTATTCCAGAATTTCTTGAAATTATAAAGAAAATGAAGTCAGATCCTACAGTAAAAAATGAATTTAATAGTTCTAATGAGTCTTTGGAAAAATATGGTATTGATCTAACTCAATCTGCACGAGATGGGATTTTAGACCCAGTTATTGGTAGGGATGAAGAGATTAGAAGAACAATTCAAATATTGAGTAGAAGAACAAAAAATAATCCAGTTCTTATTGGAGAACCTGGGGTTGGCAAAACAGCCATTGTAGAAGGGTTAGCTCAAAGAATTATTAATAGCGATGTACCTTCTGCGCTACAAGATAGGAAACTAATTTCATTAGATATGGGTTCACTTTTAGCTGGAGCAAAATATCGTGGAGAATTTGAAGAAAGAATAAAAAATATTCTAAAGAAAGTTAAAGAATCAGACGGTAAGATTATTCTTTTTATTGATGAAATTCATACGGTAGTTGGTGCAGGCGCTAGTGGAGGTTCTTTAGACGCAAGCAACCTATTAAAACCAATGCTTGCGAGAGGAGAACTTAGATGTATTGGTGCTACAACTATTAATGAACATAAACAAAATATAGAAAAAGATCCTGCTTTAGAACGAAGATTTCAAAAGATAAAAGTTGATGCTCCTTCAATAAATGATACCGTATCAATTTTAAGAGGATTAAGAGAAAGATACGAAGTTCATCATAGTGTGAGAATTTCGGATAATGCTTTAGTTGCTGCTGCAACCCTTAGCGAAAGATATATTAACGATAGATTTCTTCCTGACAAAGCAATAGATCTAATTGATGAAGCAGCCTCAAGATTAAATATGGTCATAACTTCCAAACCTGAAGAAATTGATGAAATTGATCGAAAAGTTCTACAGTTTGAGATGGAAAAATTATCTTTAAAAAGAGAAACGGATGATTTTTCAATAGAAAGATTAAAAAAAATCAATAATGAACTTATATCCCTTAAAGATAAACAGGCAGAATTAGGTGCTCAATGGAAAAAAGAAAAAGATGAAATTGATGAGATTAGCACCATAAAAGAAGAAATTGAATCTGTTCAATTGCAAATAGATCAAGCCAAAAGGAGTTTTGACCTCAACAAAGCAGCAGAATTAGAATTTGGAACTTTAAATTCTTTGCAAAAAAAATTGAAAGAAAAAAGTAAGTCCTTAGTAAATTCCCAAAAAAATGGAGATACAAGTCTTTTAAGACAAGAGGTAACTTTTGATGATATTGCAGAAGTTGTCTCAAAGTGGACCTCTATTCCAGTACAGAACTTAAACCAGTCAGAAAAAGATAAACTTTTGAGACTCGAGTCAATCCTTAAAGAAAAAATCATTGGTCAAGATAGTGCAATTAGGGCTGTTACAGATTCCATTAAGAGATCAAGGACTGGTCTAAATGATCCAAGCAAGCCACTAGCCAGTTTTCTCTTTTTAGGTCCAACTGGCGTTGGGAAAACAGAGCTAAGTAAAGTAACAGCCAAAATAATATTCGATTCAAATTCTTCAATTACAAGACTGGATATGTCTGAATATATGGAAAAGCATTCAGTGAGCAAAATTATAGGAGCGCCTCCTGGATATTTAGGTTTCGAATCAGGTGGTCAACTAACTGAAGCTGTACGCAAAAATCCTTATTCATTAATACTCCTAGATGAAATAGAGAAAGCTCACAAAGATATTTTAGATATTCTCTTACAGGTTCTTGATGATGGAATCATTACTGATGGTCAAGGTCGTACAATCAATTTCAAAAATTCAATCATTGTTCTAACAAGTAATTTAGGAAGTCAATCAATAAATGATTTATCAGTTAGAAAAGAAGATACAAATGAAATTAAAAAAGTTGTAGATAATGAAATTAAAAAATTTTTCAAGCCTGAGTTTTTAAATCGACTTGATGAAATAGTTATTTTTAATAATTTAGAATTAAATGACATAGAAGAAATTGCAAAAATCCAACTTCAACACCTAGAAAAAAGACTTAACAAAAAAAACTTAAAATTCAAAATTACTGATGAAGCAATTAACCAACTTGTCGAAAAAAGTTTCGATCATGCTTATGGTGCAAGGCCTTTAAAAAGAATTATTCAAAAACAAATTGAGACAAAAATTTCAAATAATATATTGAATAATCATTACCTTAATAAAGACGAGATTAATATTTATCTGGTTAATGGTGAGATAAATGTTGATTAAATATCTAATTAAAGAATCCTATATGACTTTAAAATTAACAACTTTAATCTAAGATTTGAACCAATCAGGAATTTCCTCATAACTTGCTTTATTCGATTTATTTTCTTTTGATTCTGTTTTCCAACAACATGTTCTGCCCTTATCCTTATCCTGTAAGTATTCATTAGCCCATCTCCAAATTAATTCAGAGGTGAACTCCATTCCCACATTATTCATAATTCTCAGATCTAAAGCATCTAAGTCATGTAATTTTTCCCAGTAATTCAGCAAAGGGTCATCTTTATTTATTAAAAAAGTATGGTCAAATTGCTCCTTTAGTCTATTTTCTAGAGGCTTTAGACTTGAAAAATCGACAACAAAACCATTTAGGTCTAATTTTTTTGCAGTGAACCAAAAGGTGAATGATCTTGAATATCCATGCACAAATCTGCAGTGGCCTTCATGGCGCCATTGCCTATGTGAACAGGGAAAATCCTCGTAACTTTTGCTGCATGAAAATTTCAGAGAATGAATATACATCAATTAACTGTTAGGATAATTTTTAATAAACACATTGAGTAGGATTTAACATAACGAACATAATGACTTATTCAACTAATTTTTCGATAGAAGATCTACGCTTTGATAATTATGGATTAATCCCTGCAATAGCACAAGATTGGCTTGACGGATCAATTCTTATGCTTGCTTGGATGAACAAAGAATCTTTGACAATGACACTTGAAACCAAAAACGTTCATTATTGGAGTAGATCAAGATCTGAAATTTGGAGAAAAGGAGCTACAAGTGGAAGTACCCAAATACTTAAGGAGATAAGATTCGACTGCGATAATGATGCACTAATACTTTTGATTGAACAAAATGGTTCAGGAGCATGCCACACTGGGGAAAAAAGTTGTTTTTTCAACGAAATCAAAATTAATCAAGGTCATAAAAAAGAGAAAAAAACAACTCCCTTCTCAAATATTTGCTCTGAATTATTCAATACAATTAACGAAAGGTCAATAAATCCATCAGAAAAAAGTTACACAAATCATTTATTAAAAAAAGGTAGTAATACTATTTTGAAAAAAATAGGAGAGGAATCTGCAGAATTTATAATGGCTTGCAAAGATAATGATAAAAATTCAATCTCAAATGAAGCTGCTGATTTAATTTTTCATATGCAAGTAGCCCTTATGCATAAAGGGGTTGAGTGGAGAGATGTACTTGCTATTCTAGAATCAAGAAGAAAAAGTTAAATAATTAAAATTTATAATTTTTTATTTTTTATAAATCTAAAAATTTTAAAAAATAATGTTAATTAATTAATCAATAATTATTAATTAATTATTAATTAATTATTACATGTATGGCTTATTACTGAATTGACTATAAGTTAAATATATTAACAATGAGGTAAATCGTGAGTTCATTAAGCGATTTTCTTGGTGAAATAGGTCGTCATCAACTTTTGACTCCCGAAAGAGAACTCACAATGGGCAGAAAAGTCCAGGAGATGGTTGTACTTATTAATAGATGTCAAGAAGCAGGAGGGAAAGGCCCAGCTTGTGAGTACTCCGAAGCTGAGAGAAAAAAGATAAAAAGTGGTGAAAAAGCTAAAAACGAGATGATAACAGCCAACCTAAGACTAGTTGTCAACCTCGCCAAGAGATACCAAGGGAAAGGATTAGAATTATTGGACTTAATTCAGGAGGGTACATTAGGTCTTACAAGGGCCGTAGAAAAATATGATCCGTCTAGAGGACATAGATTTTCCACCTATGCTTATTGGTGGATTAGGCAAGGTTTAAATAGAGCATTGTCAACTCAAAGTAGAACGATAAGGATCCCTGTTAACATTAATGAAAAACTTACAAAACTAAGATCAGCAAAATCAAAGCTTATGCAAATTAAGGGTATTCCACCTACTAGTGATGAGCTAGCTGAAGAAATGAAAATAACTAAAGAGGAAATTGACGAACTACTTTCTTGTGAATTGAGAAGCATCACTGTTAGTCTCCAAGGTACTGTTAAATCAAAATCAGATCCTTCTGAGTTAGTTGATATTCTCCCAAGTGATCAAACTCCCCCAATGGAATTAGCCGAATTAGCTGAAAGAACAGACTCGGCTTGGAAGTTATTAGATAAAGCAAATTTAACTGAGAAAGAAAGAAAGATAGTAAGCTTAAGATTTGGTTTAGACGGCTCAAATGAATGGAGAACTTTAGCTGAAGTTGCAAGACATATGAGTTGTAGCAGGGAATATTGCCGACAAGTTGTTCAACGTGCTTTAAGAAAACTTAGAAAAGCAGGAATACAGAATGGATTAGTTGATAGTATTAGCTAAAAATTCCATTAAAAATATTTACATTTATTAAGGATGGGAGAGAATTACAAAACTCAAGAAAAAATCTATGATGCTGAAGTTTTAGAAAGTTCAACATTTGATGAAAATATTTTTATAAAGATTCTTATTAAAGCGGGAAGAACAATTGCCAAGCCTGCCTTAGAAGTTTTGGAGATGGCATTAGATCCTTATACTCCTGCACAAGTGAGAGTTTCATTAATGGCTGCTCTAGCATATTTGATTATGCCATTTGATCTTTTCCCTGACTTTATGCCTTTAGTTGGTTTTAGTGATGATTTTGTAGCACTCACAGCAGTACTCAGTATATGGAGCAAATACATGACTCCTTCTATAAGAGCTAGAGCAGAGAATAAGCTTAATAAGTTATTTCCTTTTTATTGAATGAGTAAATTATCTATACAGGAAGAAAAAGAACTCCTCTCCTTCATTAAAGATTGGTTAAAAACGCATGGATTTACCCAAAAAGACTTAGCAAATGAATTAAATATTAAATCGAGTAGAACCTCCGAGATTGTTCTGAAAATTAAAGAATTATATAAAAAAGGCGGCATGTTCAATATTGCAAAAAATCTTATAAAGATTGAGAAAAAATGGTTAAACAATATCAAGAACGATTATCAAGAAACAAAACATACACCACCATATAATCAATTAGATATCGACTCATTAGTAAACCAGATAAATCAAGATATTAGTAAATAAATATTATTTAAAATAATAAATTTTTAATTAAAAATGATATAACCTCTTAAAACTTACGTTTTAATTAATATCGTTTTAACTCCAAAATAAGATAAATAATTGAATTATTAAAGCAAATATATTATGTATTTTTAAGCTAAATTTATTCTTTTAATAAATAGTTAATAATTACAAAATTTTTTCGTAAATCATATTTAAAATGCCTGAATCCAGGGATAAATATCATAATTAATCCATATACCTTTTTCCCAATATATATCCTCCTCAATAAGATCTTTCAACTCATTTACATCATTAGCATTAAAAATTCCAAACAAATATTTGGTACATTTTGTTGGCCCTAATGTAACTAAAATATCGCTATCTTTTAAGTTTTTAAGTCTCTTAAGATGTTGTTCTCGAAATGGTTCCCTCTTAATAATTGCATCTTCACAGTACCTTCCAAAGACTACAAACTTTTCCATTTTTAAATATAAATAATAGAATAAATAGATACTTAATAATTGCATATATTACACGCAGATTGCTATGTTATTTAATACAACTTTCTTTTAATTAATTATGCTAACTGGTAGCGATCTCCTTGCAAAAGTTAAAGAACTTGGTGATGTTAGCAAATCTGACCTAGTTCGCGCCTGTGGATATGTTTCCACTAAGAAAAATGGAGGTGAACGCTTAAACTTTACAGCATTTTATGAAGCACTTTTAGAAGCAAAAGGGGTTAATCTTGGTGATTCTGGAGTTGCAGGTATTGGAAAAGGTGGAAGAAAACTTAGTTATATTGCAACAGTTCAAGGCAATGGAAATCTTCTTATTGGGAAAGCATATACAGCACTTCTTGATTTAAAAGCAGGTGATGAATTCGAAATTAAGCTCGGAAGAAAACAAATCAGATTATTACCTACAGAAGAATCTTAAAGATAACATAAATAAATTGGTCATAACATTTTCAATTAATTTTCTATAAATAATACTTTTAATTAAAAAATTATCTTTGTGTTTATTTTTTTTGATCAGCAGCTAAACGCATTTCTTTACAAAACTCACCAACATGATCGACAACATCTTTTTCACTTGAACTCGAGATTCGTTTTACAAATGCACTGCCAATAATTACTCCATCTGCTCCCCACTCACGAACTTTATTTACATGTTCTGGAGTTGATATTCCAAAACCAACAGCAATTGGATTGCTATTTACATCTTTTAATTTAGCAATTAGATTTTCTACTCTATTTTCCATTTTGTTTCTCTCACCAGTGACACCTGTAACACTTACTAAATAAGTAAAGCCTTTTGTATGATTTGATATTTGTTTCATTCTTTCAAAAGGAGTAGTTGGCGCTACTAATAAAATTAAGTCCATAGAATGGTTACTAACTATTTTAGAAAATTTATAAGCTTCCTCCAAAGGGAGGTCAGGAACAATTAGTCCAGAAACTCCAGCATCAGATGCCATCTCACAAAACCTTTCAAAGCCAAAACATAGTAATGGATTCAAGTAAGAAAAAAGGATGATGGGAATATTTAATTTACCTTTTAAAGACTCTAAAAGTTTAATTACTTTTCTTAAGCTAGTACCAGACTTTAAGGCGCGAGAGGCCGCCACTTGAATAACAGGTCCATCTGCAAGTGGGTCACTATACGGGATACCTAATTCAATAAGGTCAGCTCCATTTTCTTGTAACTTTAATAAGATCTCAGACGTTATTTCAATATTGGGATCCCCAGCCATTATAAAAGGCATTAAAGCAAATTTTTTTTTATTTTTTAACTCACAAAACATCTCATCTACCTTAGATAAAGATTTATTTTTAGTAATTTGCACTTTGTTATCTTTCATAATTTTTAAGTATTTTTCTATAAAAAATTTATGGATTTTTCTCTAAATCTTCCATAAGTTTTTGCTGCTCTTCCTTTGACAATGAGTTGAATTTGGTTTCTAGTTTATCATTAACAACTTTTTCATACTCTTTTCTATAACGCTTTCTTTGTTCCATAAAAGTCATTTTTCCATTTACAACTCTATAAACATAAGATGTTACCCAAGTAATAACAATCAAAATCAAGATGAAACTTGATAGAGTAGTTGCTGTAAAATTATCGATACCAATTTGCGGTGCAAATTTATAACTAATTAATCCTATTAATGAAATAAATAAACCTATTTGTATAACTTTTCCTTTAGTCAATTATTTACCCTTTACCACTTCCTTTTAGTCTGAGATTTAAAAATGGAGAAAATAAAATTAAACCTGGAAAGAAAAGGAATACAAGGCCATAAATTCCTAATCTTTCAAATTTGCCCATAATATTCCATCTATTATTCATCCAGTAAAATAGTAACAATGGGATAACCAATAAATAGGTAGAAATAATTCCGATATAAGCAATTAAAGTAGCGAATGAATTATTGAAAAAACTTTCCATTTTAATTTATGGTTGCTTAGTTAAAACATAACAACTATTGGGAGTTATCGTCAGAACTAAAATAAATAATTAAATAATGGGAGTGGGGGGACTTGAACCCCCACGAGCTAAATCGCTCGACGGATTTTAAGTCCGGCGCGTCTACCAATTCCGCCACACTCCCAAAGGAATTTGCGCTATTTAATCGTAGCTGAAAGTAACCCATTTAACCAAGAAAAATTGTAATATTTACACTTTTAATTGTCAGATTAAATCTAATTTTTTAATTTACTATTCCTTCTACTTGCCATTGTAAAGTTTCACCTGCATGAAATGGTTTTATTTGTCCGACAATATTTTTTTCTTCAACCACATCAATATATTCTTTAATTTTGTTAGGTCTAGAAACTAATTTCAATTTTTCTTTATTTGGTGGGACATTATAAAAATTAGCGCCATTCAAACTTGCAAACTTTTCAAAATTATCTAGAGCATCCTCCTCTTCGAAAACTGTTAAGTAGCTTTCTATTGCTACTGGTGAATTAAAAATGCCTGCACATCCACAAAAAGTCTTCCACTTCCTAAGGTGTGGAGCAGAGTCAGTCCCCAAGAAAAAACATTTTTTCCCACTTGTTGCCGCTCTTCTTAAAGCGAGTCTATTATTTTCCCTCTTAGCAACTGGTAAGCAGTAAAAATCACTATTTAAGCCTCCAAAAAACATTGCATTTCTATTTATATGCAAATGATGAGGAGTAATAGTAGCCCCAATATTATTTTCCTGCACAAAATCCACTGCGGTAGAGGTGGTTATATGTTCTAGAACGATTTTTAATTTTGGAAATCTTTTGGTTATTTGAGAAAGTTCTTTATCTATAAAAACTTCTTCTCTATCGAATACATCTACTTCAGAATCAGTCACTTCCCCATGAATTAAAAGAGGCATTCCAGAATCTTGCATTAATTCAAAGATCTTATATAGATTTTCTATTTTCCTAACTCCATGACTGGAATTTGTTGTGGCATTAGCAGGATATAATTTTGCTGCAAAAAAAACATTATTTTTAAAACCATTAATTAGTTCACCTTTATCAGTATCATCTGTAAGATAAATTGTCATTAATGGTTCAAACTTAGAACTTTCTGGTATCGCTTCAACAATAGATTTCCTGTAAGAAATAGCGCTATTGATTGATGTTATGGGACTTTTAGTATTTGGCATAACAATGGCTCTTCCAAAATATTCCGAAGTAAACTGAATGATATTTTTTAATACAAGACCTTCTCTTAAATGTAAATGCCAATCATCAGGTTTTATTATGTTTAAAGTCTTCAAAATTTTTTCTATTTAATTAATTTTAACAGCAATTTAAAATTGACAATAAATTATAGATATTCGAGGATAGATATTAACCAATTATGAAAATTTTTATTATCTGAATTAAATCCTAAATATGAGTGATTTTTTATTTCCATTAATAGAAATATTATTAGGCATAGTTCTACTTTTTGCTGGAGGAGAGTTCTTTATTCAAGGAGCCATATTTTTATCTTTAATTTTAGGAATACCTCAAATAGTAATTGGTTTGACAGTTGTTTCTCTTGGAACAAGCTCTCCTGAGTTGTTGGTAAGTTTGAGTTCAATTTTAAAAGGCAGTGATTCGCTTGCGGCAAGCAATGTAATTGGAAGCAATATTTTTAATGTTCTCGTTGTTTTGGGCATAAGCTCATTGATAACACCTCTTAAAGTAAAAAGCAGAATAGTCAGAAGAGATGTACCTCTTTTAATGGCAATTTCTTGTGCAGTTTGGGCTATGTCATCAACAGGCTTATTAACATTGCAAGCAGGAGTATTTCTAATATTTTGTTTAATCTTAAACACAATATGGGAAATCAATACCATCAATGAGAGAGGAGAGGAGACAAAAGATGCTGAACCAGAGATAGAAGAATTAAAAGATAACTATAAGGGGAAAATGAATATTTTACTAAAGTTAATATTGGGAATATTTCTTTTAAGCTTTGGTTCAAATATTTTAGTAAATGGTTCTCAAAGGCTCGCTACTCTTTTGGGTGTAAATGAAATTGTTATTGGTTTAACTATCGTCGCAACTGGGACATCTTTACCAGAATTAGTAACTTCAATTATTGCTGCTTTTAAAGGCAAAACAGATCTTGCGATTGGGAATGTAATAGGAAGTAATTTACTCAATCAACTTTTAATCCTTGGAAGTTGCAGTATTTTTTCAGGATTTAAAGGTTTAGTAATTGAACAGAGTCTAATAAAAGTTGACTTACCTTTTATGGTTTTAACTACCTTTGCATGCTTACCAATTTTCTGGAGCAAAGGGAAAATCACAAGAATTGAAGGATTTATTTTGCTTAATCTTTATATTTTCTACATTCTCGATAAGATACTTTTCCTGAATGAATTTAACTTCCTTTCTGAATTAAGGATAGGTTTATTTATTTACTTTGCATTACTTATAGTATTTCTGATTGTTCAAGAAAAATTAAAATTTTCTAATTCATAATTTTATCCATACATAGTCACAAATTCTTCTGAGATAGTTGGGTGCAAAGCCATAGTAATATCAAAGTCTTTTTTTGTTATCCCTGCATTTAATGAAATTGATACCATTTGAATAATCTCAGACGATGTTTCTCCAAACATATGACATCCCAGGACTTTGTCAGTTAACTTATGAACTACAATCTTCAACATACATTTTGATTTATTCTTTTTAAAGGTATTGGACATAGGAGTAAATTTGCATTTGAAAATTTTTATATTTTTTTCAGAGTAAATCTCTTTAGCTCTTTTCTCACTTAAGCCAACTGTTGAAATTTCTGGAATAGTAAAAACGGCCTTAGGGATATATTCATAATTTACTTTTCTTTTTTGGTCATTAAAAAAATTATCCGAAAAAACTCTCCCTTGTTCTATTGCTACTGGAGTTAAGTTTGGCTTATTTATGATATCGCCGACTGCAAAAATATTTGCGTTGCTTGTTTGATTAAGTTCATCAACATCTAAATATTGGCCATCCATCTTTAGATTTAAAAAATCTAAATTTAAAGGCAAAAGATTTGGTTCTCTTCCTGTAGCAATAAGGATATTATTAGTTAGGAGTTTATCTCCCGAGTCTAGGGTATATTCCAGATTTCTATTTACTTTCTTGATAGACTTTAATTGAGTATTGGAGATTATATTGATTTCAGTAAAAGTAGGTGATTCTTCTAGGCATGAAGAAAGATCCTCATCAAAACCATTAAGTAAATGTTGACCTCTAATTAATTGAGTTACTTCAGTACCTAAATTTCTGAAAATAGAAGCAAATTCACAAGCAATATATCCACCTCCTACTATTAATATTGATTTGGGAAACTTTTCTAATTCAAAAATATCATCACTAGTCCATGCCAAATCTATTCCTGGAATATTTAATTTCTTTGGTTTACCTCCAACTGAAATAAGAATTTTTTTTGAACTTATTTTATTTTTAATTTTCTTTGTTTTTGGACAAATAATTTCTAATTCATTTTGAGTTATAAATCTTCCTAAGCCCTCAAAAATAGTTACATTCAATTTTTTTAAAGAATTTCTATGTAAATTACTTAATCTACAAACCTCCTCTCTAACATTCTTCAATAAAATATTTGATTCAAAATTAATACCTTCATTTTTTAATCCATATCCTTCAGAAGAATCCATATTTTTTTTACTTTTAGCTGCATAAACCATCAATTTCTTTGGAACACACCCCCTTATCACACAAGTTCCTCCTATTTGATTTACTTCTATGATTGCTACTTTTGCTCCATAACTAGCCGCACGTTTAGCAGCCGCGAGTCCTCCAGATCCAGCACCAACAACAATTAAATCAAATTCAAATTCCAAGACTTTTTTTAATCAATTATTATAACGTTAGTTTATAGCTTTAATTCAAATAATGAATGGGATTTTGACATGGAATGATTTAAATAAATTTGAAGTTAAAGATTTTGATAGAGTCAATGGTATAAATAATTCATACGCAAATTTAAGATTATTTGGGCAAAGTGAAAATGATGTATTAGTTATCCTTTATAGAGATAGGCATTCTTGGTGTCCTTACTGTCAAAAAATATGGTTATGGCTTGAATTTAAGAGAATTCCATACAGAGTCAAAAAAATAAATATGTTTTGCTACGGTCAAAAAGAAAGTTGGTTCCTTGAAAAAGTCAGATCGGGGAAATTACCTGCAATTGAATTTAAAGGGCAAGTTATAACTGAAAGTGACGATATCATAGCTTTTTTAGAAAATGAATTTGGAGCACTTGGATCTTTTATAACATCTAGTCACCTTATCAAAATTCGAGAATTAGAAAGAGAAATTTTCAGATCTTGGTGTAATTGGCTTTGCCGAGAAAGCTTTAATTTTATAGATAACTCTTTTAGAAAAAAAAGATTTAAAGAATCAATTTCTAAACTTGATGAAATCTTAAGTAGATCAAAATCAGGTTTTGTTGATCCATCAGTATCTAATACGGGCGATATAGAGCCTGGTGTTGGAGATATAATTTTTATTCCCTATATGGAGAGAATGAATGCATCACTGATTTATTATAAAGGGTTTAATTTAAGATCTAATTATCGTCATGTAGATAATTGGCTCACTCTTTTTGAAGGTACAAGTGCTTATAGAGGCACTCAAGGAGATTTTCATACTCATTCTCATGATTTGCCCCCACAAATGGGAGGATGTTATAAAGAAAGCAATGAACAACAGATTACTTTTTCTAAGTTAATAGATACTGGGAAGGGTCTAGGTAATTATGAATTCAATAAAAATTATGAGTCAAAATATTTCGCAAAAATTGCACTTAAAAGAGTGATAAAGCATAAAGACAATTTAATAAAAGTAAATCCATACAATAAAGAATCATTTGAGGAATCATTGAGATCAGCTTTGACCTATATGATCACAGGTGAAGTATTAATCCCAAAAAAACTTTCAGGAATCTCTCTAAGATACCTAAAAAATAGAATCTCAGTTCCAAGAGATATGCCAATTATTTCAGCAAGGTTATTAAGGCAATCATTAAATAAAATTGAATCGCTTTGTGATATTAATGAAATGGATAAGATACCTTTCAGGCATAGATATGATCAAGATCCTAGAAATTTTATTTCTAGTTAACAAAACTATAAATTTTTTCTTGAATCTATTTGAAGTAAATCCCTTATTTTTTGAACTTGACTTGCAATATTAGGATCAATAGACAATTTTTTTTCAACCTGTTCAATAGCATACATAACTGTTGTATGGTCTTTGCCACCAAACTCATCTCCAATTCTTGGTAGACTTAGATCCGTTCCATGTCGCATAAGATACATGCCTATTTGCCTCGCTTGACTAACTGGTTTTCTTCTACTTGAACTAATCAATTCATCGGTAGAAACTTTAAAAAAATCTGAGACTTTATTAATAACTTGTTTTGGAGTAACAACTACTCCAACACTATTAGGATCAAGCATTGGAGCAATTGATTGAACTGTCATTGGCAAGCCTGTTATTGATGCAAATGCAACAGCTCTAGTAAATGCTCCTTCCAACTCTCGAATATTCGAAGTGAATCTTCCTGCTATAAATTGAATTAAATCTCTTGGAAGACTCATCCTCTCTTGTTCTGCCTTTTTTTGAAGGATTGCTGTCCTCGTCTCAAGGTCAGGTGGTTGAATATCTGCGGTCATACCCATTGAGAACCTAGAAATTAATCTCTCTTGAATTCCGGACAATTGATTTGGTGGTCTATCACTTGCAATAACTATTTGACTTCCTGATTCATGAAGGGCGTTGAAAGTATGAAAAAATTCTTCCTGTGTGTACTCTTTACCTTCTAAAAACTGTATATCGTCTATTAAAATCAAATCTACATTTCTATATTTATCTCGAATAGCTGTCATTCCATCTCTTCGAATACCACTAATAACATCATTTGTAAAAGTCTCTGTAGATACATATTTAACTTTCGCTTCTGGATCTATTTCTACTCGATAATGACCTATTGCTTGCATCAAATGAGTCTTACCAAGTCCTACTCCTCCACAAATAAATAATGGATTGAATTCTCTCCCAGGAGATTCGGCAACGGCTAAAGCTGCGGCATGAGCAAGCCTACTATTTGGGCCTACAACAAATCTTTTAAATACGTAGCGTAAATTTAAACCATTAGGATTTTTGAATTGATTTTTTGAAGAATTATTTTGATTATTACTAGAAAAAGATCTTGTTTTATGAAGAAAGTTCTGTTCGTTAGTTTTATCTTCATTTGTTAAATTACTGCTTGTATTCGTTTCAGACTTAAAAACAACTTTTACTTCATAGCCGCATATTTCTTTTGCAGCTTTTTCAATAGTTTCACAATAATTCTTTCTTAACCAATCACTGGAAAATGTATTTGGAGCGATTAAAGTCAATAGGCCATTTTCAAAACAGTTAAATTTAGCAGGCCTTATCCATGTCTCAAATGAAGGCTTACTTAAAGTTTTTTGGAGTGATTGTTGAACTTCCGCCCAAATTGGATTAGTTGCTTGCAAAGTTTTATTATCTAGATTATTAATCTAGTTGGAATTTAATAATTGGCCATTATCAAATCATAAGATCACGACAAATTTAAAATTATTTAACAAAGCATCGACTAAATTTATAGAAATAAATTTTATATTTTTTTAATAGGCATATAATTATTTTAAATATCACTAAAGTATTGGATAAAGCATTACTTATTATCATGGCGAAATGGCATGGTTTTGGAAGATGCAAAACAAGATTATCAAAAGATATAGGTAAAAGTAATTCGGCGAAAATACAAAGTGCGATGACCAAACATACAATTTCAGTCGCGAATTTTCTTCAAGAAAATAAACTGATTGATATTTCTATTGCCATAACAGGTTTGGGAGTAGGAAATTGTAGAAAATGGTCTAGAGAATTAGGCGTCAAAAATTATAATTTGCAGGGGAAAGGCTGCTTGGGAGAAAAAATGAAAAGGCAAATAATTTTCAATAAAAAATTTTGTGCTAGACATAAGATCAAAAATATTATTTTTATTGGTACTGACCTTCCAGATTTATGCCATCAAGATTTATTGAATACTCTAGAAGAGCTTCAACAAAATGATCTTATTCTAGGGCCATCCAATGATGGAGGATATTGGCTTATTGGGTTATCAGAAAAAATAATTTCAACGCATCTATATTTACCTTTTATTAACATTAGATGGGGTACAGAGAATGTTCTTGAAAATACAATTGATAATTTTGCATCTACAAAATTAAAATACAAGCTTTTAGAAAAAAAAATAGATATAGATACAATATTTGATATTGAAAATAGGAAGTAATCAACTTGTCTAAAATCTCAATTATCATTCCAACTATTAATGAAGCTAATAATTTGCCATTATTGCTTTCAGACTTGACAAGTATTCAGAAAGAGAGCGAAATCATAATTGTTGATTGTGGAAGTGAAGATAAAACTATTGATATAGCAAATATTTATGGAGCGAAAGTATTTATATCCAAAGAAAGGAATCGAGGTTTACAATTAAATATTGGTGCCAAGAATTCAAAAGGAGACTGGCTCATATTTTTGCATGCGGATACGAGATTAAATCATGATTGGTTTAGAAAAATTAATTCATATTTAGAGGGAAACAAGAATATCATTTACTATTTTGAATTCAAAATCAATCACAAAAAGATAATTTATAGAGTCCTCGAAATTCTCGTAAATTTTAGAAGTAAATTTTTTAAAAAACCCTATGGTGATCAAGGGTTAATAATTCATAGAACTACCTATTTTAAGAATAATGGTTTTAGAAAGATACCTTTGATGGAAGATGTAGATTTTTTAAGGAGATTAAACAAAAAAAAAGATTTAAAACAATTAAATTTACCTATTTTTATAAGTTCAAGGAAATGGGAAGGAACTAATATTTTTCTCCAAGCTATTAAGAACTGGCACTTTAGAAGAAGATGGTTAAAAGGTGCATCTTTAAAATCTATATATTCTGACTACTACAAAAAATGATTAATTTGCATACCAAAAAGCACATTTAGAGCCTCTAGGCTCTAATATCCAACCTTGTCTTTTGTAAAATGAGACCACTTCAGCATCAGCAAAAAGGGTAACTTTAGAAATTCCAATATTTTTCAATTCTTTTAGGACATATTTCATTAACTCTTTCCCCAATCCAAGTCCTTGATAGACAGGGTTAATAGCCACATCCCAAACTGTTGCTTCTAGAATTCCATCGCCAGTGCATCTTGCAAATCCTACTAGTCTGGGGAATTTATCATCATGACGCCATAACCCAACCACCAAAATACTGAAATCTAAAGCTCTTTTTACCCTCCTTATAGGTCTTCTGCTCCAACCAACAGTTTGCAAGAGTTGATCTAGTTCTATAAGATCTAAATCTTTATTTTTACTACATACAAATATTTCTTCTTTATTTGTTTGAGTAAACTCATAAGAATTCAAACCATAGAGATCTATAAGCTCATCCCTTGATATATTGTTTGATTTTTTTATTAACGGTCCTTGGTTTCTAAAAATCATTAAAAATTCACGAATCCTTTTTCTTGAAGCTCAGAGAGCTGAAAATATAAACCCTTTTTCAGTCTCAATTCACTATGTGTCCCTTCTTCAACTAATGATCCCCCTTTTAAGACTAAAATCTTATCAGAACTTTCAATAGTTGCTAATCTGTGAGCTATTACTAATGCTGTTCTTTTTGACAGAATTCTCTCAAGATCCTTCTGCAAAGTAGCCTCTGTAGAGGGATCCATAAACGCTGTTGCTTCATCCATTATTAAAACAACAGGATTTCTAATCGCTACTCGAGCGACGGAAAGAAGTTGCCTCTCTCCAGAAGAGAGATTTCCCCCTCTTTCTCTTAGTAAGGTATTCAAACCTTCTGGTAATTTTTTTAACAAATTATCTAACCCTAATTCGTTACAAAGATTTTCTAATTCAAGATTGTCCAAATTCGAATTTAATTTTAAATTATCTGCTACATTTCCACTAAAGATAAAGGTATCTTGCAAAACTACTCCCAACATATTTCTAAGAGTTGCAATGGGAATATCTTTGATATTTATATCGTCGATTAAAATTTGACCTGATTGAGGTTCATACAATCTACATAATAGTCTTATTATTGTCGTCTTTCCTGAACCTGTTGGTCCTACAAAAGCCACATGCTCGCCTGGATTGATCTTGAAAGATAAATTCTTTATGATATGTTCTCCTTCGTTGTAGAAAAAATTTACATTCTTGAACTCAATTTTGCCCTTAAATTTTTTATTTACATTTTTAGCACTTTCTAAAAAATGTTTTGCAGAAGTAGAGTCCTTAATCTGTATTTCTTCATCCAATAATTCGTTTATTCTTTCTACAGCTGTTAAACCTCCTTGTATTTGAGTAAACCTTTCTGCAAGCTGCCTTAAAGGCTCAAAAAGTCTTTGGGAATATAAAATGAAAGTTGTTAATGTTCCTAAACCAATATTTCCAGAAGTAACAAAATATCCTCCAACTGCCAAAACCAAGGAAACTGCGGCAAGAGAAATCCACTCTATAAATGCTGAAATGCTACTGTCATAAAATATTGTTCCATTAACTGCTTTCTTATAAGCAACTCCAGTTTTGGAAAATTTCTTGCTATTAAAATCCTCTCTTCTGAACATCTGAACGACTTCTAAACCTTGAAGATTCTCTTGAAAATCAGAGTTGAGTTGAGACAATTCTTCCCTTACTTGATAGTTGGCTTTTCTATAACGTTTTTGAAGCCAAATTATAAAATATGAAACTGGGATTTGAGTCAAAATTAATAAAATGGCAAGCCCTCGATCAATAGACAGCATTGTCAAAGAAATTACTATCAGACTGACGAAGTCAGCAATGACTCCAACTGCCCCACTACCAAAAACCTCAGATAAAGCATCAACATCATTTGTTAATCTCGTTAATAATTTACCCACAGGCATTTTATCGTGATACTTAAGAGATAAAGATATTGAATGATCAAAAAGTTCTCTTCTTATTCTCGCTGTCAAACGTTGTCCAACTGCTTGGATATTGTAAGTTTGGTATCCCTGCAGAACTAATCTGAATAATACAGTTATAAATAAAGTTAGGATTATGGCATTTATTGACTGCCCAAAGAAAGTTTTACTTAGCCAAACATCTGTAGTTTCGTTCTTCAGAATAGTAATTGCTTGACCAACTAATAATGGTTGAATAGCTCCAGAAAAAGAAACAGGCAACAAAACTATCAAGATTAGATAGATTGTTTTTTTATCTTTAGTTAAATATTTACCTAACTTTTTAATCCTTCTAAAATCTTTAAAAAACATTAGCTAACCTTCTATAAAGAATTAGTTGATTCTATTGATAAAATAATATCTCTGAGATGATTATTATCTAACCTCATAGATAAAGGATTTCCAATTAGTCTTGCAGTCGAGTAATAAAGATCATCTATTTTGATTAAACCATTCTCTTTAAGAGTCTTTCCGGTTGCTACCAAATCAACTATTGCCTCTGCCATACCTGTAATAGGACCAAGCTCGACTGATCCTGTCAAATGAACTATTTCTACAGGAATATTTAATTCTTCGAAATAAGATCTTGCTGTTTTTATAAATTTACTTGCTACTTTACAATTCGCTGGAAGATCAGTTGGTTTTGAATAATTGCTATTTTTCTTAACCGCTAATGACATATGACAGCCACCAAATCCTAAATCTAATAACTTTGCGACTTTTAATTCAGATTCTCTTAAAACGTCATACCCAACTATACCCAAATCAGCTTGACCATAACTTACATAAACAGGCACATCTCCATTTCTCACTAATAAAGCTTTTGCCCGTTTGCAATTTGATTCAAAGGTTAATGATCTATTACTTTCTTCCAACGCATCAGAGAAATCTAACCCAGCTCTTTTAAAAGTTGAAATTGAATCTTCTAACAGAGCTCCTTTTGGTAAAGCTATAGTAAACATAGATCAATTTCTTCCAAGGATCCTTCATTCTAAGTTAACAATGGAATTTAATAAAGCTCGAAATATAATCGGACTTAGGGTTTTAAGTGATAACATCATTTGGTTGTTGGTAAAAGATAAATCCGTTGTCGTTGTAGATCCATCTGTTCACGAACCAGTTATTAGATATATAAATGAAAATAATTTTCACTTAGAAGCTATTTTGCAAACTCATCATCATTCAGACCATATTGGAGGTACTAAGTCTCTTATTGAAAGATGGCCAAATGTAAAGGTGATTGCTTCCTCCAAAGAAAAAAAGCGAATACCTTTGCAAAATGTATCTGTAGAGGATGGAGAAACTTTAAATTTATTAGGTGAAGAAGTAAAAATAATTGAAGTATTAGGGCATACAAGCTCACATATTGCCTTCTTTTTGAATGGGGGAAATCCTGTTCTTTTTATTGGTGATACTTTATTTTCTGGAGGCTGTGGAAGAATTTTTGAAGGAACTTATCAACAAATGTATTCTTCACTAGAAAGAATCAAATCTTTACCAAAAAATACTCTTATATATTGTGCGCATGAATATACTAAGTCAAATATATTGTGGGCATTGAATCTCAAACCTAAAGATCAAGATATAAAAAATAAACTTTCGGAAGTTGAAAAAAAACTTTCTCTTAATGAATTGACAATTCCATTTTTACTTGATGAAGAGATGAAGATAAACCTTTTCTTAAGAGCAAAAAATTTAGAAGAATTTACTTTTTTAAGAGCAAATAAAGATTTATGGGTTTAAATAGATAGGTATCTTTTTAAACAAATGTCCTCCAAACAAGTAATTAAAACATCAAATGCTCCAGATCCTGTCGGACCTTATAATCAAGCAATAAAAGCTGGGGATTTTATCTATTGTTCTGGTCAAATTGCTATAGACCCAGTTTTAAATGAAATAACATGTTTAGGTGATATAGAGAAGGAAACTATTCAAGTTTTAAAAAATCTTGCAGCAGTTCTTAAAGCCGGTGGAGCAAAAATAGAGGATGTAATAAAAACAACTATTTACTTAACTGACTTAAGTAATTTTCAAATTGTCAATAAAATATATAGTGATTTTTTTAATATAGAGAATCCTCCAGCAAGGGCCTGTGTGGAAGTTTCATCTCTACCAAAAGGAGTTTTAGTTGAGATAGATTGCATCGCATTTCTAGATTAATTTCTAATTATTGAGAAATTTGAAATATGAACCAATTGTGCACCATAGTTGTATAGATTATTAGATGACAATTCATCATTGATCTATGTCAGCAGCAAAGCTTAATATTGATGAACTAGAAGCAGGTTATCCTTTATTTTGCAAAGCTCTTAGACTATTAATTTTAAAAGGGAACTCAGTTAAAGATATAGAAAAGACAGTGTGTTGGAGTCATCTTGAAACTTTAAATAGATGTTTACCTGGAAGATATAAAGCACCAACATATTTAATGGCTTTAATCAAAAGAGATATTGCAAAACCAAATAATTATTAAAAAGGACTAATCTTCTAAATAAAATTTATCAATATCCATTGAAAATTCTTTTTCCTTGTCTGATATTTTTTTATTATCTAAAAATATTGAAAGACTTACAAAATTCTTACCGAAGCTGATATTAGGATAGATATCCTTTTCTTTGCATAATTTCTCAATTTTCTCCATAAATTTACTAATTTTTGAGTATTGCTCAAATTCAAATCTTTTTTCAATCCTCAAAGGTGATTCTCTTTCATTCCACATTTAATTGTTTATTCAAGACTAATTACACTATACCTTCAACAAAGTTTCTCAATAAATTTTTGAAGTTAAAATTTTTTAGTCACTCTCCCAATAATCAATAATACCGCCTATCGTTAAATCGGTTTGAACTTCTGGATTAGGACATGCAAATCTAGCGGCAGAGCCACTAGCAGTAAAAACCCAGTTACCTTCTCTAGCGCCAACAGGATCAACAGCAACTAATTTCTTGCCTTTATTATTTTCTAATATCCTCAAATTCATGTGGCCTAAGCCAGCTACTCTTTGAGTACATACCATCCTTCCAAGTACCTTCATTATTTCCACAATTTCTATCCTCCTTTTTTTACGACTTTTCAGGATCCCAATGATCTATTATTCCTACAATCGTTAAATCGCTTGGATAAGATTTGCTTCCTGCAGCTTCTCTAGCAGCGGAACTCCCAACACAAATAACCCAATCTCCAGGTTTACAGCCAACAGCATCTACAGCAACCTTTTTTGAAGAACCATCTAAGACAACCTGAAGATGTTTATGTTCAAAACCAGGGATCCTATTGGTTGATACAAGCGGTTTTACAACCTTACAAATTAACATAACTAGTGAGCCTCCCCTGGTTTTTTATCTAAAGACATTCCAATAATTTGGGCGGAATGAATGTTGTCCCTATCTCTAATAGTAGAGCAAGTATGTAACAAACCTTGATCAACTAAATTTTTATATCTAATTGATATCGCATTATTAACTCTTTCACAATCTTTTATTGCTCTCTCTTTTGCTCCAGGTACTTTGCCAGAGTAATCAAATCTTATTACCACTGGAATAGGTAGATCTTGAGAAACATTTAATCCTGTAAAAATCTTTACTCCTACATCTAAATCAGGCGCCCCTTCTTCGACGGTGTCCAAATGGGCAAAATAAGTTAAATTCCTTAGATGTACTTCTTTAAAACCAATGCCAACCCCAATAAACCTCTCAGCATGTCCAATATCTTTATAAGAACCGTTATGAAAATTCTTAACATAATCAATTTGAGAAATATTATTAACAATTAATTTATACATAAATTTTCCCACTCCACTTAGTTTATCTTTTGAAGATTGCTTAGAAATTGTCTGGCAAATTTCTCTTTCCGCATCCTCTTTTGAAAAATTTATTGTTGAATTATAAATTTCTAATGTAGAAATAGTTTTTGCTAAATCTATACCGCCATCTCTAGTTGATAAATGTATTTTTAATGAATCAGTGTCTGTATCAAGTCCAATTAACATTAAATCAACAGAAGCCCCGCAGCAAAAGCTATTCTCTACAGCCTCTTTGAAAGCAGATAATTTATTTCTTCCTTCTGCTGCAGCTAACTCGTCATTACTCCCATGAGCTGCGCATCCCTGATGCAAAGGATCTACTGAACTAAAATGATAAGTTACAACTTTTAAGTACCTAGTATCTTTATGAGCTTCATTAGGAACATTCTCTCTATATCTTTTATGTTCAGTTTTTACCCATCGATTGACGGTATTTTCAATATCAAACAATGCTCCAGCATGGGATCTTCTTCTTACTGAACTAAAAGGTATTCTCATTACATAAGCAACTGAATGAGCTAATCTTCCGTCTGAACAAGGAGTTATATCAAGTAAATGTATTCCACAATCTAAAAGAAATTTTTCAAAGTCTTCCGCATCCCTACTCCCAGCAGCACCTTCAAGTGGATCATTATTAAAAAAATTGTCGCTAAGTTTCTCATGCTGTTTGAAAGCACACCATGCATATAAAGCTCTCATATCAAGAGGTTTCACCCAAGATTTATCTAATACATGGAGAGGTAAATCTATTCCCAAATTTTTTCTTGATATTTTCTGAGCTTTATTTATAAAATCTTCGTGATGTTGGATTCGAGCAATTTCCTTGAGAGTTGGAACAATTTCGTCAAAATCACTTTTTATTTTGCTTTCATACCTAAATAGATTTTCATTTTGAATATTATTGGTTAATTTATGAGACTTTCCAGAATTTCGGAAATTATTTGATTCTTTAGTTTGTATATGTATATTTTCAGTAAAGGTTTTCATTGGAGCGGTTGGCCCCAATGTGAAATTCTTGGCTTTAGCCAGTCCTCTTAAAGGCATTATTTACTTAACCTCTTGCACCACCTGAAAAGGTAACAAGTTGTCCTTCACGGGTATTTCCACTAGATCCAGTTATCAAGAAATCTGGTTTTTCTGTTTCCTCATTCCTTTTAACTTCCATAGGGGGCATTGCGCTCATGAATCCTGCTCTTGATGGATTTCGCTTTCTAGAAGAAGCTCCCTCTGTGCCTGTTACCTTATCACCGCGATCCCAATCATCACCAGTTACGTTTCCTACTGATTGTCCTTCTCCAGTAATCCTTGATGCGACTCTTTTTTCTGGTGTCTTTGCAGCACGGTCTACCTCTTCAATTTCCATTTTTTGTTTATAAGTAATATTTTTATTCGGTTCAAATCTAAATTTTTCAGTACCAGTGACCTTATCAACTGCCATATCAAAAGGTCCTGTTACCTTTGAACCATTTTCATATTCATTACCTGTAACACCTTGAGTATTTTTTTCAGAATATTTATCTCTTGATGGTGATTTAACAGAGAATTCCTTCCAAGAGTTACCTGACGACTTTTCCGGATTCGCATAAGCCGCATCATGTGCAGGATTATCACAAGCTTGTGAGAGCTGATCTCCACCAACATAGGGAGTCCCTGTTAGATTTTTACAAGCACCTTTCTTAGCACCTGTCATTACTCCGCCAATTCCTGGTTGCTGTCCTGTAAGTCTGGCATTTGAATTATTTCCAGAATTAACTGTTGCTCGGGATTTCATATCTTCTGAAATCTCAGTACTACAATTTTCATTAATCTGATCTAAGCCTGCGTATGGTGTTCCTGTTAACACTTTGCATGAACCTGGTTCATCCCCAGTTACTATTTCTGATCTTCCTGTCATAGTGCCGCTTATTAAATTTGACTTTGAAGAAAGGCTTAAACCTACTTTTCTAGCTTCTGGTTTTGGTTTTGAACCGCAAAACTTCTCATATTGTTGAGATCCTATGTACTCATCGCCAGTTACATTCTTACAACTCCCATGTTCATTACCTGTCATATGGTCTGATCTTCCAACCCCTGTACCAGTTACATTATTCCCATTAAGAGTGTTGTAACTGCCTACTTTTTCAAATGCTTTACCTTTTGGATTTGGCTCAGAGCCAAGATATTGATCTCCAGTTAATTGATGTCCAGAACCTGATTCATCTCCAGTAACTAAGGTTGATCTACCAGGTAGTGATCCAGATACTTTTAATCCATCGGTTGTAGTGCTGTGTTTAACCTTTGAAGGATTTCTTGGGACATCACCACAATACTTCTGCGATTGATTAGAAGATACATATTCAGTACCTGTAAGGTTTTTACAAGTCCCTGGCTCATCGCCTGTGACCCTATCAGATCTACCAACTTCATTTCCAGTTACTTTATTACCTGATGTTGTAGAGGTAACAGTAGATCTAAGTGGCTGTTTATAACTTGGTCTATCTTGACAAAATTGATCAGCAACTTCTGCTCCCATATATTGGGTACCAGTTACAATTCTGCATGTACTTGCTTCATTACCTGTAGTTTTTACAGATCTATTAGCTTGAGTTCCAGTAACTATTTGACCTGAATCAGTTTCACTTTTACCAACTTTCCAGCTAGCATCTGCAATATTTTGTTTGGCACCATTTTTGTTTGGACCACATGGTCTACATTTACCATTACCTTTTTTGCCTGTGGCACCAGTTTTACTTCTTAGCTCTCTCACTCTCTGAGAAATTTCTCTACTACTTAAATCTGGGTCTCCCCTTCTAGCTAATGAAGCGGCACTAGTATTTTGTTTAGTTGCTGATTTACCATGTTTAGATTGAGCTTCTCTTCTCGCCAAAACAATATCTCTACTTGTATTAGTAATAGGCTTTCTCTTCTGATTAATTCTTCTCTTAACGTTGGGTTTTAGGGACTTAGATTCTGTACTAGTTGAATCCTGAATTTCTTGATTTTTACTTATAGTTGATTTAACTATATTTGCAGGACTTTCTTTTTTAACATCAGTACGAGTTCTATCAGATGAAGTTATAGCTGATTTCCCATGGGTAGACATTGCTTTTCTTCTCTCTATTACTAACTCTTTACTAGATAAAGTTGTTGAAGAATTTATGTTTACCTGAGTTTTTGGAATATGTTTTGTAGCTGGTTTAGAAATATTATGATTATTAGGAGAAGACTGAGTCCCAGAAATCTGTATATCTTGAGAAGATCGAACTCTATCTTTGGTAGTTGAAGAATAAGCAGCAGCTTTTTTACCGCTATCACTCATCGCCTTTCTTCTTTCAAGTGCAATCTCTCTACTGGTTTTTTTTGACATGATCTTCAAGTTTAAATTCTTTAAAAAGACTTTTGAAAAACTTTCTCCAAAAATTTTTTTGGAGAAAGATATTAACTACGAAAAGTAGCTTTAACGTCCTTGGAAAACTACAAAAGCTGTTCCTTGACTTTGAGTGTAAGCATCGTATCCGATGATTCTTACATGATGATCAGGGTATGCTCTATGGCATGCCTCTAATTCGCTCACGATCAAGTTAAGATCTTTTTCCCCAAAGAATGGGAGTTTCCAATAAGACCAATAAGTTTGCATACATCCACTTGGATGAACATGCTCAATAACTGGACTCCAACCTTGAGCAATTATGTACGCAATTTGGTCATATATTTCTTCCTGGGTCATCGGTGGTAAAAAACCGAATGTTTCCAGGGTTGCAACTGTTTGATAGTCGCTTACTGTGCTCTGGAAAGGCATAATTAATCAAAATGTGAATGAAAGTACTCGTAAAAACGAGATTTTAATAAGTCTGAGGAGAATAAATCTCCTCGATTTCGAAACTTGAGTTAACCCTGAACATCAAGTTTGTCGACAGTGTCAAACTCAAACTTAATTTCCTTCCAAGTTTCTAGAGCAATAGCTAATTCAGGACTATGCTTAGCAGCTTCCATGAGAATGTCTCTACTCTCTTTTTCGATTTCGCGACCAGCATTACGAGCTTTTACACAAGCTTCTAATGCAACTCTGTTAGCTGCAGCTCCAGCAGCTGAACCCCATGGGTGACCATGTGTTCCTCCACCGAACTGAAGGCAGGAATCATCCCCAAAGATCGCTAGAAGTGCAGGCATATGCCAAACGTGGATACCACCTGATGCGACTGCAAATACTCCAGGCATTGAACCCCAATCTTGATCAAAGAAGTTACCTCTTGATCTATCTTCAGGAACAAATGACTCTCTTAAGTTGTCAATATAACCAAGGGTTGTTTGACGATCACCTTCTAGTTTTCCAACAACGGTTCCAGTATGTAATTGGTCTCCTCCAGAAAGTCTCAAACATTTTGCAAGAACTCTGAAGTGAATACCATGCTTTGGATGTCTATCAATAACAGCATGCATAGCTCTGTGAATATGCAGAAGCATGCCATTTTTACGACACCAATTAGCTAATCCAGTATTTGCAGTAAAACCACCAGTTATATAATCATGCATGATGATTGGCATATCTAGCTCTTTTGCAAATTCAGCTCTTTCATAAAGTTCTTCAGGAGTGTTAGCAGTACAGTTTAGATAATGACCTTTAACTTCTCCAGTTTCCCGCTGAGCAAGCTTAACTGCTTCTGCAACAAACTCAAATCTTTCTCTCCAACGTTGGAATGGTTGAGAATTAATATTCTCATCATCCTTCGTTAAATCAAGACCGCCTCTAAGACATTCATATACAACTCGACCATAGTTTTTACCAGATAATCCTAATTTAGGTTTGATGGTACAACCAAGTAGAGGTCTTCCGTATTTGTTAAGTCGATCTCTTTCAACTACGATTCCATTTGGTGGACCACCGCAAGTTTTAATGAAAGCAATTGGGAATCTAATATCTTCTAGACGTAGATGTCTTAGAGCTTTAAATCCAAAAACGTTTCCTACAAGAGATGTTAATACGTTTGTTATTGAGCCTTCTTCAAAAAGATCTAAAGGATATGCAATAAAAGCATAAAAAGCTTCAGGATCTCCAGGAACGTCTTCGATTCGATAACAACGTCCTTTATAAAATTCTAAGTCTGTAAGTAACTCGGACCAAACTGTTGACCAAGTACCTGTTGAAGATTCAGCGGCAACAGCTGCTGCAACTTCTTCTCTGGGAACACCTTCTTGACCTGTACATTTAAAACAGGCTAGTAAATCGGTGTCTAGGGGTACATATTCTGGAGTCCAGTAGGTATCTCTGTACTCCTTTACCCCTGCGTCATACTTCTTACTCATAAGGATAAATTTAGGTCTGTGTAGGGAAAATAATTATTGTGCAAAATTTATAAATCTTGCTTTACTTAATTAGTCCTTCTGACCAAGAAATTCACCGTTACCTAGAGCAGGTTCAACTTCTCTATGAGGACGAGCAATAATGTGAGCTGCAACTAAACCGTCACCAACTCTTTCACAAGCGTCTGCACCAGCTCTTACAGCTGCGTTAACTGCTCCTGTTTCGCCTCTAACTAATACTGTGACATAACCGCCACCAACGAATTCACGACCAATAAGGCGAACTTCTGCTGCCTTTGTCATTGCGTCTGCTGCTTCGATTGCAGGTACAAGTCCGCGTGTCTCGATCATGCCGAGAGCGATACCCATTGTTTCTGTAGCCATTGTCTACTAAATACTAAATGTGGAATGTTCAATTCGAAGAATGCTTCATTAAGTACTTATAAGTCAAGCGTTTTCGACAAAATCTCCATTAATGTTTTTTCTATCATTCATAAGTTAAACTTATCACCCTTGGTACTATTGATATGTCAATACTTATGCAAATTAGTTAGTGCATCAAAACATACTGTTGTGTTAAGAAAAAATTTACATTATGTTATTTCCGTACGAGGCAGGCCCTGTCTACACAGGTGTGGAATGTTCAACCCTTCCTGTCTCCGTATCAAGCTTTGAAGTAAGATAATATTCACAATAAATTTATTTGTTATTTTGAACCTTCCAGTTCTAACTATTGCTAGTGGCAATCAAAGAAAAGTATCTGAAATTTCAGAGATGCTGGATGTTTTGTCATTAAAGGTTCAGAAGCAACCAAAATATTTAAGTGTCGAAGAGACTGGAAATACATATTTTGAGAATGCACTTCTAAAAGCAAAAGCAGCGGCTTTAGAGACTAAAACTTGGGCGTTAGCTGATGACTCTGGTCTTGAAGTAGATATTTTAGATGGTCGACCAGGAATTTATTCTGCTCGATATGCCAAAAATAATGATGAGAAAATTAAAAAATTAATTAATGAACTTTCTGATAGTCCTTACAGGAGTGCAAGATTTATAAGTTGCATGGTTTTGTGCGATCCCTCAGGAAAGTTAGTAAAAGATACAACAGGAATATGCTGGGGAGAAATTCTTAAGAACCCCAAATATCCAAATGGGGAATTCGAATCTATTTTTTGGGTAAAAGAGGCTAACTGTGTTTACGGTGAGCTATCACAATCACAACTAAATAAATTAGGTAGTAGAGGTAAAGCCGCCAAAATTATGTCGCCTTACCTCAAAAAAGAAATTGGTTTAAATTAAAAATTCTCAATAATTTGAAATTTCTTCAATTGCTCTTATGGCAGCAGCTGCAGCCTCTTCTACATCCCCTTCTTTCCCTGCAAGAGTTAATCTACCAAAAGCCCCAACTGCCTTAACATCAACAACAGTTATATTAGATGCCTTTTCGGCTTCATTAGCTGCTTTTAAAACATAACCAGCTGGTTCAGTTTCTAAAATAAACATGCTCATTCCAGATTGAATCATTGATCCACTTCTGTTTTGTCTATTTATTAAAACTGCATGATCTGGAGTAATTGCTCGAATAACTTCAGTCCAACTCGTAGCAGGTTTTGTTCTTTTTCTAACTTCACTCCCAATAGCATCTAGAACAACATCTCCAGAATGTAAAACGGTGCTTTGATCTTTATGGTAAAGAGCAAGAGATCCAAATGCCCTTTCAACAATCATCTGACCAAGTCTCACATTACTTGCTTTTAGGGCAATATCAGTAACTCTATGAACAGCCATCCCGGGTGAAACTTCCATCCAAAGACATGAATCACCAGGAATAGGTAAAAAACCTCTACTAACAGTTCCCATATATGCGGCTAATTGAGGTTGCAGAGAATCTAAAAAAACATAAGTTCTTAACTCAATTTGCTCAACTTGACTTGCTTGTCTGGATACCAAAGACTTTTCTGAATCAGTAGTAATAAAACAGCTAGCACCACTGGCCTGAGATTGCACCTCAGATCCTGTGACTAGAGAACTCCCCTTTTTTCGTTCCCCTCTGTTTAAGCTAGAAGTTGGTTCCATTGAGGCGACTATAACGGATAATGGTTCATTTTTTCTATTAAATTTACTTGCATGCTTACCACAAAACGATAACTTCAAGTAAAAGATATGCATTTTTATGGGAACTTCTCAAAAAAAAGAACCAACTGTTTCTGGTACTGAAAAAGAATTAACTCCTGATCAAACTCTTGGATTAGTTAGCCTAAGCCTGATGCAAAAACTATCTCAGAAAGACCCATCTTTTAGCTGGTTAGAAGAAGATAAAATTGAGAAAGTAAATCTTAAGAACCTTAGAGATAGATTGGAGTTAACCCAATTAGCTATAAATACTGGAGCACCTTTAACCACTTCAGAAGTGACAGCTTTAATTGGGGCAAAGCCCGGGAAATCTAAGTTAGAAAGAGCAGGATTGTTAGCAACTAAAATAGCTAGAAATGTGTGGAAGCTTTCAAAAATAAGTCAAGGAAATTCCTTCTACAGAAATTAAAATACGTCCCAAAAGTTTTTTTCATAATTCCCATTTAAGTATTTAAACATTCATATAAGTTTTTTAAATGTGTTCATTTTGTAAGAGAACTTATTAATTACTTTCATAAATTAAAAAGTGTATGCAAGCTTTAACTATAAGCTCTTGAAAATTTTTAATGAGTAAAGTTGAATTTAATAAGGAAACTGGGCCTAGGGAAGTTTTTTGTGGGTTAACTTCAATAGTTTGGCTCCACAGAAGAATGCCGGATGCATTTTTTCTAGTTGTAGGCTCAAGGACATGTGCTCATTTAATTCAAAGCGCTGCTGGAGTTATGATTTTTGCTGAGCCAAGATTTGGGACAGCTATTCTTGAAGAAAAAGATCTTGCTGGTCTTGCTGACGCTCATGAAGAATTAGATCGAGTGGTAAATGATCTTATTGCGAGACGACCAGAAATAAAAACTCTTTTTCTAGTCGGATCTTGTCCAAGTGAGGTAATCAAATTAGATCTTGCCACTGTCGCAGAGAAATTAAATAAAAGATTTTTAGGTCAAGTGAGATTCGTTAATTACTCTGGCAGTGGGATAGAAACAACTTTTACCCAAGGAGAGGATGGCGCCTTAAAAGCTTTAATTCCATTAATGGAGTCATCAAATGAGGAAAAATTATTATTAGTTGGGACCCTTGCAAATAATGTAGAGGATAGGTTTAAAAAGATTTTTAAAAATTTAGGAATTTCAAATATTGAGAGCTTCCCGCCCCGTCAATCAACAGAATTACCAAAGATTGGCAAAAATACAAAAGTTTTATTAACTCAGCCTTATTTAAGTGATACCGTTCGAGACCTAAAACATCGTGGTTGTGAAATAATTTCGGCTCCATTTCCTCTTGGTATCGAAGGAAGTACTGAATGGTTTTTAGCTGCAGCGAAAGCTTTCAAAATTAAGGAAATTAAAGTTAATGAAATTATTTCGCCTTTAATTAATAGAGCAAAACTTGCTCTTGAATCTCACAAAGAAATACTTAAGGGGAAAAGATTATTTCTTCTTCCTGAATCGCAACTGGAGATATCTTTGGCAAGATTTTTGCATAATGAATGCGAAATGGATCTTATAGAGGTGGGCACTCCTTATCTAAATAAAGATTTAATGAAAGAGGAGATTAATTTATTGCCTGATAATACAAAAATTGTCGAAGGACAACATGTAGAAAAACAATTAGATCGAGTAAGGGAATCTAATCCAGACTTAGTAGTTTGTGGAATGGGTTTAGCTAACCCACTGGAAGCCGAAGGAATTAGTACTAAGTGGTCAATAGAAATGGTATTTAGTCCAATTCATGGTATTGATCAAGCCGCAGACTTAGCAGGTCTCTTCTCTAAACCTTTAAGAAGGAATCAAATACTAACTACAAAAACATTAGTAACTCATTAAAAGAATATGGAATTAACTCTATGGACATATGAAGGACCACCACATGTTGGTGCGATGAGAATTGCCTCTTCAATGAAAAATGTTCATTATGTTCTTCATGCCCCTCAAGGAGATACATATGCAGATCTTCTTTTTACAATGATTGAAAGGAGGGGGCAAAGACCTCCAGTAACTTATACAACTTTCCAAGCTAGAGACCTTGGAGGCGATACAGCTGAATTAGTGAAGAAAAATATTAAGGAAGCGGTTGAACGATTCAAACCAAAAACTCTCTTAGTCGGAGAAAGTTGCACAGCAGAACTTATCCAAGACCAACCTGGAGCACTTGCGAAAGGGATGGGGTTTGATATGCCGGTTGTTAATCTTGAATTACCTGCTTATAGCAAGAAAGAAAATTGGGGGGCCTCAGAAACCTTTTATCAATTAACAAGAACCCTTTTAAAAGAAAAAGTAAGTTCTTCAGACAAAATAAATCCCCTTAGGTGGAGGGAATTAGGTAGGAGACCAAAAGTTAATATACTTGGCCCTTCATTACTAGGATTTAGATGCAGAGATGATGTAATCGAAATCCAACGCATACTTTCGGAACAAGGTATAGATACAAACGTAGTTGCTCCCTTAGGTGCTAGTCCTGATGATATTGAGAGACTAATTGATGCTGAAATAAATATCTGTCTTTATCAAGAAATTGCTGAAGCTTCATGTGAGTGGCTTAAACGGAACTTTGGCATGGAATATACGAATACTATTCCTATTGGAATAAAAAATACAATTGAATTTATAAATGAAGTTCATAAGAAATTAGATCTTCCTTTAACGAATAAAGAAGAATTAGAAAATAAATCAAAACTTCCTTGGTACTCAAAATCAGTTGACTCAAATTATCTAACTGGTAAAAGAGTTTTTATTTTTGGTGATGGAACACATGCAATTGCAGCAGCCAAAATTGCTAAGGAGGAATTGGGTTTTGAAGTAGTGGGTCTTGGAACATACAGCAGGGAGATGGCCAGGCAAGTAAGAGCTACTGCAAAAGATCTTAATGTAGAAGCTCTTATAACTAACAATTATCTAGAAGTGGAAGATGCCATGAGAAAGGCCGCCCCTGAACTAGTTTTAGGGACCCAAATGGAAAGGCATAGTGCAAAAAGACTCGGAATTCCATGCTCAGTAATTAGTACTCCAATGCATGTTCAAGATGTTCCTGCAAGATATAGTCCTCAAATGGGATGGGAAGGAGCAAATGTAATTTTTGATGACTGGGTACATCCCCTAATGATGGGCTTAGAAGAGCATCTTATTGACATGTTCAAACATGACTTTGAGTTTGTTGATGGTCATCAAAGCCATTTAGGACATACAGCGACAAACACAAATGACATATTAAATTCTGACAAGAAAAAAGAAAAAAATAGTAAAGAAGGAATTATCTGGACTGAATCTGGTAGAGCTGAATTAACAAAAGTTCCATTTTTTGTAAGAGGTAAAGTTAAAACAAATACTGAAAAATACGCAATCTTAAGAGGAATTCCAGAGATAAGCGATGAAACTCTTTACGATGCTAAAGCATATTTCAGTTAATTTTTACTAATAAAATATAATTAAGTCATGAGTATTTTCACTCATAATCTAATAGATTTAATCCTAAAAATTCAGTTATAAGAACATATTTCACACTTTTAATACAATTAAATACATATTTGTTTAGAAACATATTTCATGTGTATTTGCGCTGCAAGAATATAAATAATAATGTGTTTTAAGCTTTAAATGACAAGTACCATAAATAGACCTCTTGATGGAGAAGGAAGTGTTCAAGTAAAGCAAGATCCAAAATTAAATATTGAGGAAGGGGCTCTAGTTATTGCCGTCTATGGGAAGGGTGGCATAGGAAAATCAACTACATCATCAAACCTTTCTGCAGCATTCTCAAAATTAGGGAAAAAGGTTCTACAAATTGGATGTGATCCGAAGCACGATAGCACTTTCACTTTGACGCACAAAATGGTTCCTACAGTTATCGATATTCTCGAAGAGGTAGATTTTCATAGCGAAGAATTAAGACCAACCGATTTCATGTTTGAAGGTTTTAATGGCGTAATGTGCGTCGAAAGTGGAGGTCCTCCTGCTGGGACAGGGTGTGGAGGATACGTAACTGGTCAGACAGTTAAACTATTAAAAGAACATCACTTATTAGAAGATACTGACGTTGTTATTTTTGATGTCCTTGGAGACGTCGTTTGCGGGGGATTCGCCGCTCCATTGCAACATGCAAATTACTGTCTAATTGTTACTGCTAATGACTTCGATTCAATATTCGCAATGAATAGAATAGTTTCTGCAATCAAAGCAAAAGCAAAAAATTATAAAGTCAGACTAGGAGGGGTAGTCGCAAATAGATCAAAAGATACAGACCAAATAGATAAATTCAATGAAAGAACAGGTTTAAAAACTATGGCCCACTTTAAAGATGTCGACGCCATCAGAAGATCAAGGCTAAAAAAATGTACTATTTTTGAAATGGAACCAACTGAAGATGTTATTGAAGTTCAAAATGAATATTTATCTCTTGCTAAAAATATGCTTGAAAACGTAGAACCATTAGAAGGCAATCCACTTAAAGATAGAGAAATTTTTGATTTATTAGGATTTGATTAGTTTAAATTAATCTAATCCAACCAATTTGCTTGTTAAATCATAAGTTTGTTGAGAAGTCTTCGTATCAATTATTCTTATTGACAACTTTTGAGAAAAAGCTTTTCTGCCAGTTCTCTGACGATTTCCCCAGCTCCAATGGACTGATGGTTTAGCAAATTCTTTATAAGTTGCCACTTGAGCGACCCTTTCTCCTGCCAATCTTTGTGACACATATCCTTTTGTTATGAATTTTTGAAATATAGGGAAAAGGAATCTAAATAACCAAGGAGTATCCCTAAAAAGTTTTGTATCAGCAACACATCCAGGATATAAAGAATTTACAATAATTTTCTCTGCAGGATATCTTTTCGATAATTCCTGAACGGTCACCATATTACAGAGTTTACTATCCTTATAAGCCTTACCAGGTTTAAATTTCTTTCCGTTCGCCATACTAATTGGAGATAAAAAACCATTTTTGAATCCAGATAAATCTCCCAAGTCAGCTGGGGCAGGGATGGGGATCCTTCCTCCAAGTTCTGAATAATTTGCCGTAACAGTCCCTAATATTGTAATTCTTGGCTTGAATAAAGTAGATTTTCCATTTAAGACAATTTCTCTTTCTGAAGATAAAATATTTTCCATAAGAAGGTTTATCATAAGAAAATGGCCAAAATGGTTTACAGCCATAGAATTTTCAAATCCCTGAGGAGACCTTTCAGGTCTCTTTAGTCTGGGTTTATAAACTGCTGCATTACAAATAAGAGAATTTATTGGTTTTTCGAATCTTTCTAATATTTCATCACAACCTTTTCTCACATCATCCAAGTTAGAAAGGTCTATTTCTATAAAGTGAACATTTTTAACTTCCTCTTTTGTCAAGAACTTCTCAGCAATTTTCATAGCTTTTTTATTTGATCGATTAACAGCTATAACTTCCCATCCAAATCTTAATAGAGGTTTTAGAGTATTTAATCCAACTCCTGAAGTTGTTCCTGTAATTAGGACTAAACCCTGAATGTTCTTACTCACTAGCAAAAAAGTTAATAGAAAATTAAAAGCAGAATGATTCTAGATCATCCTTATCAACGCCATATTACTCTGATAATGTCCCTAGAAATTATTTGATCCTGATCCTTCATAAATCTTTGCTCACCTTCAGAAGAGAATAAATCATCAAACTTATCTGTTAAAAGATTAAATCTATATTTTTCGTATAAAAATGATTCTTCAATTTCCCTTAATCTGGTCAACCTTACTTTAGAACTATAGCCAAGCTTAATCAGGCTTATTATTGCTAAAAGGGAAAAGCTAATTTTTATAATTAAAAAAATCAATAATACAAAATTATCCTCTTTCTGTTGTCTTTTTATAAATACAGACCCAAAATATTTTTTGATGAAAATACTATTTTTATTAAAAGATTTTGACAAATTAAGTACTTGATATTTTTACTGAATAAATCAATTCAGTCTTACTTTATTATTACCTTATAAATTTTAAATTTTCTAATAGAACTTAGTTCCTTCCTAAACTAATTCCTAGTCTTAATGCTAAAACTCCTGCATGCATAACAACTATGAGACTTAATGCAATAAGATTTATTGTTTGAGTAGGCTCCATGGTAAAAAAATTATTTTCTATATTCTCCACCGAAAAGAGAAGATTTGAAACACTATTACAAAATGATGTTACGTAATTAACAAATTGAAAGAAAAAATTTATTGAAAATTATCATAAATAGATCTACAAAGTTAATTTTGGGAATTGAAAATCAGGCTTTAATTTTTTCAACAAATAATTTACCTGGATTTGATCAAATGGCTTTAGATTTAAATTCTTTAGATCAGACAATTTCGAATCCCGAAATAATTCTCACATTAAGGTTCTACTATTGGACTGGGGATTGGCTTTCAATTGGCTATCACCAAAAGGAAATTCCTCTTCATTGGAAAAATTTATTATCAAATGGGGAAATTAATATTGTAAGACGTCCCTCTGGAGGGGGTGCTGTTCTGCATTCAGGAGGCATAACATATGCATTAACATTTAAAAAAACTTACTATAAATTCTTTAGCTATGAAATGGTTAATAACTGGTTAATTAAAAGTTTTAGAGAATTAGGTCTAAACTTACAATATGGTAATTTACGAAAATCAAGCATTAAAACAAATTGTTTTGGGACTTCATTAATTTCTGATTTAGTTGATCAGGATGGTTTTAAGAGAATAGGTAGTGCTCAATTTCGAAAAAGAGGCGCATTCCTTCAACATGGAGAAATTCAAACAAATCCTTCAAGAGATTTGTGGTTCAAATTATTCAAAGAAGAAGCTCCTCCAAAAGTAAATTTAAAACTAACAAATGATGAAATAGTTAAACATTTGAGAAATACATTCGTGAAAAATAAATCAAATATAAATTTCAAAAATATTGCCTTACATATTAAAAAATAGAAACTTTAATTGACAAGAATTATTAAAGATCTCCTTTCTGCTTCATTGAATTAATTATTCTTGGCAAATCAATCCCTAAGGGATAATGATTTTTAATATTTAACTTGTTAACAATCTCTGAAGGCAAATTAAACCCTAATTGATTCAATACAAAGTTTCCAATTTTTGACCTATCTATTATCCCCAAAGGCATATCTGCAGTACTGAGAACCAATAAAAAACCTTCTTTTTTTGCTTCTAGTCTTTCTATAGTTTTCCATAATTTATCGTTACAAGATACCCTTTCAAAACTATCGATTGGTTTCATAAAATCTCCAATAAAGTTCCGTTCCCATTTTTTTAAGGAAACAGTTTTTAAAATACTCTCATCAACAAAACCGGTCCATCTACCATTATTCGTAACAAAAAAATACTTATCCGATACATCCTTTTTATTTTTTATTAATTTATTAAATTCTGAGAAATTTGAATCGTATTCAATTTTCCTCAAAGGCTTTAGTTTAATCTCAGAAACTTTACTAAATTTTAGTATGTTTTCAATTTTAAAAAATTGGCTTTCAGATTTTGAAGAATTAACTCCAAACAAGCCCAAAGAAGAAAGAATAAAACCAAAGTAAAAGTTAAATCTGAATAAACAAATTATCCCAAAAAATAAAACTACAAAAGATAATAATAAATTTACTTTATTGAGGAAATTTCTTCCTTTATTTTTACTCCCTGAGAAATACCAAATAATACTTTTTAATAAATTCCCCCCATCTAAAGAACCAATTGGAATCAAATTTAAGAAGCCTAAGAATAAATTAAATATACCTACTCTTGAAATAACATTAAATGCTATTTGTTCTTGAGATGCATCGTTATTACTAATTAAAAGTAGGATAGATGCTGTAGCGAAACATAAAAGAGGTCTAACAATTGCAATTTTTATATTACCTAAGGCAGTTTGACAATACTTATCTATTTGAAAAATTGCTCCTAAAAAATAAAAAGTAATTTTTTTTATTTTTACACCCTGATTAAGTGAAACAAAAGTATGAAAAACCTCATGAAAAATAATTGAAGATAATAAGAAAAAAGAAGTTAAAAAACCTATAATCCAAGCTTCTTTTTTATTATAGATATCGCCGGAAGATAAATTGACCTGATTACTTATACTCCATGAGAATAAAAAGAGAATAACAAACCAATAGGGATGAACTTTAAAGGGAATTCCCCATATTTTAAAAATTTGCCAACTTCTCAAAAATAATCTCCGCTATATTTAGCAATAATATTAATCTTACATGCAGGCTAATGATATGCCCAAGACTAATCCTCTAGTTAAAATTTGTGGACTAACATCTGAAGAACAAGCTCTTCAAGTCGCTAAATTAGGAGCGAATGCTATTGGTATTATTTCGGTTGAAGAGTCTCCAAGGCATGTATCAGCTGAAATTAAGAAAAAAATATTTAAAACCCTAGAAAATTTTTATCCAAAAATCGAGAGGGTATCAGTTGTACAAAATTGTCCAATAGACTTAATTATTAAAAATTTCTTAGGAAACCCCACTGAAACTATCATTCAATTACATGGAGATGAAGATATTGATTATTGCAAAAAAATAAGGGAAAAAATTCCAAATATTGGCCTATGGAAAGCTTTCAGAATAAAAACAGAAAAGGACTTAGATAAAATAAAACCGTTTGAGGATTTTGTAGATGCGATACTTCTTGATTCTTGGAATAAAGAAACTTATGGAGGTTCAGGGAAAAAAATAAATTCTATATATCTAAAGAATTTGCAATTTAGTAAACCATGGTGGTTAGCAGGTGGAATATCAATTGAATGGATTGATGAAATCCTCACAGATTTCAAACCAGATGGATTAGATATTTCAAGTAGTATTGAAATATCTCCAGGATTAAAAGATATTAAAAAAACAGAGGATCTTTTGAAGTTTTTGAAAAGAAATTAGTAATTATTAGTAGCCGACTGCTGTTTTACAAGCTCAAAAAATTCTTGTTTTAGACTTAAATCGTGTCTAAAATCGCCCCTCACCACAGAATTAATCATGCTTGTATTTGGTTCTTTGACTCCCCTCCACTTCATACAATAATGTTGGGCCTTTACAATAATACCTAAACCTTTAGGTTCGCATAGTTTTTCAATTTCATCTGCAAGTATCATTACAGCTTCTTCCTGAATATGAGGTCTTGAAAAAACCCAATCAGCAACTCTCGCAAATTTTGAAAGCCCTATGACTTTATTTCCAGGTTTAATACCTATCCAACACTCCCCAAGAATTGGAACTAAGTGATGTGAACATGCAGATCTGACAGAAATTGGGCCAACTGTATAAATTTCATCAAGATTTTTATCATTAGGGAAACTTGTAACTTTAGGTTGTTCATAATATCTGCCTTTAAAAACTTCATTTAAATACATTTTTGAAACTCTTTCAGCAGTTTCTTGAGTATTATGATCATTTTCAACATCTATTACGAGGGACTTTAGTAAGTCTTTAACTCTTGAGGCTACCTCTTTTTCTAAAATTTCTAATTCACCAGGATTTATAAAATCAGAAATATTATCGTTAGCACTAAATCTTTTCCCAGAATTCTTAATTCTGTCTCTAATAATTTCTGAAATTAGTTTATTAGTAATCTGGTCATCAAAGTTTCTAATATTATCGTTGGGTAATGTAGAGGTCATAAAATTTTTAACAGAAAATTGTATGCAACTTAATTAACTGTATCTTCCAAAAGCTTAATTGCTTATACACTATATCACATTCTCTTGTTCAATCGGGTTCAAATAGTACTAAAAAAAATCACTGTTTTAAGATTAATCAAATAAACATAATGTTTAAAAGGCTCCCCCAGAAGGCATCAAAGTCAAGTCTTCAATCAATTGTGATTCAGGTTTTTGAGCCATATAGAGAATAGTTTCTGATACCTCTTTTGAGGAGAGCATGGAAGTTCTATCAAAATCAGAATTGATTGATGCGGAGTCCCAAAGAGGAGTATTAACTGAGCCAAGAGTTATTGTGCACGCTCTTATTGAATTAGATCTCTCCTCCTCCCTCAAGCATTTAGTAAACATAGCTAGTGCAGATTTTGAAACACAATAAGCTCCCCATTGGGGGAATGCATTATAAGAGGCATGACTACTAACATTAATAACTAGACCACCATTTTTTCTCATTTGAGGAATTATTGAACTACAAATTTGAAAAATACTTGTGAGGTTTATTTGAATAGTTTGTTCCCATTGACCTAATTCCGTTTCAACTAAAGGGCCATTAAATGCGCAACCGGCATTATTTATCAATACTTTAGGGCACCCATACTTCTGAATTGCTTCTTTAACATAATGTTCTATTTCTAGAGGATTAGATAAATCGCATTTTACTAGGTTAATTTTTGATTTAGTAGGCAACAATTCACTCCTTAGTTTCTCCATTAGATCCATATTCCTGGAGAGTAAGATTAAATCCCAGCCAGCATTAGCAAAAGTAATTGCGGTAGATCTACCAATACCTTTCGTAGCACCCGTTATAAAAGCTAGTTTCAATTTATTCAGTTTTTTGGGGGATTTCACTATAAATCTCTTCAATATTATTTGCTTCGATAAATTTACCTAAAACCCTAAATTTTTTGTATCTTTCCTCAATTAATTCGTCTTCAGGCATTTTCAGTAAAGAATTAAGATGTTTCTCAATAGCCTCTTTTAGTGTGTTACCAGCATCTAAAGGAGCCCAATTATTCCCACCAGAAGGTTCTGGTAATACCTCATCTATAATTCCCAATTTAAGTAAGTCTTTACCTGTTATTTTCAGTGCTGATGCAGCTTCTGGTGCCTTCGCAGCATCTCTCCACAAAATTGATGCGCATGCTTCCGGACTAGCCACTGTGTAAACACTGTGTTCGAACATTAGTAACCTATCTGCAACACCTATTCCAAGTGCGCCTCCTGAACCTCCTTCTCCAATGACAGTAGCCACAATTGGGACTTTCAATCCAAACATCTCTCGAAGGTTTCTTGCAATCGCTTCCCCTTGACCTTGTTCTTCAGCTTTTAAGCCAGCATAAGCTCCCGGAGTATCAATAAATGTAAGAATTGGCAAAGAGAATCTATTCGCATGCTGCATTAATCTAAGAGCTTTTCTATAACCTCCTGGTTTTGCCATCCCAAAGTTTCTTACTACATTTTCTTTTGTGTCCCTTCCTTTCTGATGCCCTAACATCAACACTGGTCTATTATTTATCGAACCTATCCCTCCAATTAGTGCCATATCATCGCCACCATTTCTGTCTCCATGTAATTCGATCCAGTCATCACAAAACATTTGAACAAAGTCCAAAGTACTTGGTCTTTGAGGATGTCTAGCCACCTGAATCTTTTGAGCAGGAGTGAGAGATTTAAAAATTTCTTCCCTTCTCCTAGTAGCTAGGGTTTCAAGCTGTAGAAGCTGTTGACTAACATCTACCTCTGAATCTCGAGCTAATTCTTTAATTTGCTCTATTTGCTTCTCAAGTTCAACTAGAGGCTTTTCAAAATCAAGGAGGTAACGTTTAGCCATAATTTAGACAGTTAATACTCTGGGCTGCTTATCAAGTCCAATTGCGGAAAAACCATGCTTTAAAGAAGCTGCTCCAATAAATTCCATCTTTTCAAGGGAAATGTTATTTCTTCCCCAACTAAAGTTTGTATGACACTTTTCAAATTCTAAAATCATAGCTTCCGCAAAGCAAGCAAACATCTCTCGTTGAGGGTTTTGCATTTCCGCAAGTTCCATCATATTCCAACCAATATCATTGAAAAACTCTACTATCCCTCCTTTTAAAACATGAATATTTTCACCCTGAAATTTCTCATCAAGATTTTTGGGGTATCCACCATCAATCATTAAACATGGTTTTTTTAAGTTATCAGTATCAATTTCAATTGTTTTAGGCATACTTGCAACCCACACAACAATATCAGCCTGAGGCAATGCCTCATCTAAACTTGTTATGGTGCCCCCATCTAATTCTTTTTGTAACAGCGCTAGTGGTTCTTGTTGTCTTGCTACCATGAGAAGCTCTGAAATCCCAGTTTTATTGATAAGCCACCTACAGACAGCACTACCAATATCACCTGTAGCACCAATTACAGCAACAGTTGCTTTTCTAAGGTCAATCCCAATACGAGGCGCATTTATCTCTAGTTGCTTACAAATAACCCAGGCGGTATGAGTATTGCCAGTAGTAAACCTTTCCCACTCTAATGATGTATTTCTAATTTGTTTATGCTGTAAAAGATTAAAATTCTCGAAAATAATAGAAGTAAATCCTCCTAAAGCGGTAATGTTAATCCCTTTTTTCTGAGCTAGTTCCATAGCATTTAGAACTTTTCTTCTAGCGGTTTTAAACCTAGAAAGCATTTCAGGAACAAAGCAAGAATCTATATAAGAACCTTCAATAGATATTCCAGTAGCACTCTTAACTTCTACATTTTCAACAAGCTGGGGAGGAGCAGTACACCAAACATCTAAGTCTCCATCAGCAATATGATCAAAGCCTAGCATCGAAGCTTTTCTTTTTGCATCTTCAAAACTGGTTGAGTGGCCTATTAACCCAAACATTTAAAATTTATAAATGGTTTCTATACGATGTTATGAACAATAGCACAGAGGTAACTACTTAAATAGAATTGTTTATTATTAAAATCCTAAATAAATTAGTAACGTAATTAGACAATAGCTGCCATAGCCATTCTTGCAATTTCTCTATTATCTAGACCTATTTCCATCAATGTATCTTGATAAGCAATCATAAATTCTTCCATTAATTCTTCTCTGTCCATAGCTAAAACTGATGCGTCATCTGCTACTTCATCTAACATCTTCTTAATTAACGGAAGATTAACCTTATTAGCTTCCATTAATTCCACTTTACAAGTAGATAGATTCTCTTTAAGCCACTCTTGACCATAATTTAAATGGAGATATTCATCTTTAACAACTCCCTCTGTTATTTTTTTTGCAAAAGGATCCGCAACTCTTATGTAGACGTTATAAGCAGAAATAGCAAATGCTTCAATTAAGATAGCTTGTATTAAAAGACATGTTGTTAAATTCCCTTTTTCAAGAGCAACTTGAAAATTACCATGTAGTTTTGAAAAGAATTTTTTTGCAAAATCCATATCAGCTACTACACCTAAATTCCTTCCACATGCAGTAAAGCCTTTTTTATGCTTCATTTCCATTCTCGCCAATTTAGTTAACTCCTCTAACTCATCTGGAATTAAAGTTGCTATTGAAATGTAATTATCATGAGCCTCTTGCTCTCCCTCTATAACAATTGCATTTATTCTGCTGTATGCATCCTTATAAGAATCTGTAGTAAAGTCGGGCAAATCTAAAGAAATCGGATTAGTCGATTCTTCAATAGTTTTTTTATTTGATTCTAGAGTTTGCATGACAGTAATCTTTTGCTCATTATGCATGAATATTACATGATTATAGAGAGTTTATTTAAATATCATGAAAATAGTTTCAATTGTTAAGTCACATTTTTTACTTAAGCTTATTTAAGAATTGTTTGGCCAATCTGATTGCATCATATTCATAATCAATTTGAACCAATGATTAATCAATAATTCCTTTAAATTTTTCCCTAAAGACTCATTTGCTCCTCTACTATCTCCAATAACACCTGATTTACTGAAGTCGTTAGTAAGCCAAGCAGTAGGCGCATTGCCCTCTAGACTCCAACCTTCAGGGATCTCTATTTTATTACCCTCATTTGGGCGTTCATCACCTACTAATTCTGGTTTCAAAGCCAGCATCAAACTTGTTTCAGCTAAAGAAGCATGAAGCCCATCTTCAATCTCAGTTTTTGTTAACAATTCACTCAATCCATTCACACCACTCCATAAGAAACAAGGAAAAACTGCCATCCCTGGTGCGACACTTCTTAACTCTCTTGCAGCTGTATTTAGTAATGAAATCTGCCCTCCATGTCCATTTATTAATATCAATCTTTTAAAACCCATTTCAGATAATTGACCTCCGACTTCCCTTATCATTGAGGTTATTAAATTTGAGGAAAGTGAAATTGTCCCTGCAAAACCCTTATGTTCTGGAGAAAAACCAATATATTGAGTTGGAAGTTTTTTTAATGGAATATCGGAAGAGAATAATTTAAAAACTTCGCTAATAATTTCATCAACAAAAATACTGTCTGTAGCAAGAGGCAAATGCGGCCCATGTTGCTCAACAGCACCGAATGGCCAAATCACTGTTGATCTTTTATTTTTTGCAACACACTCAATTTCTTGCCAATTTAAATATTCAAATTTATTAGGTATTGGTTTAAAGTTCATTAATTTTAATTTTGAGTACTAACATTTAGAGTATGTTAATAATAAATTATCCTTATTTTACCTACGATGGGAGTCAGTAATAAAAATGCCCAAAATAATATGAAACCAAAGGGCAATAAAAAACCTCTTCAGGTACTTCACATAAGCAAGAAAGATACTCAAAAAATAGATCATGAGCAAAGCAATTCGCAAGAAGAAATTAAAAAAGAAGATATCGCAATCAAACCGCAAATCATTAAAAATGATTCAGTAAAAAAAATTGAGGACAATAATGAAAACACCAAGGATTTTGATATTTCTCAACAAAATTCAACTCATCAAGACTTAAATAGACCTTTTAATTTTTCTGAGCAAAGCACAGATTTTCAATTAGAAAGAACAGTTGATGAATTCGATTTTGATGAAATTGCTTTTTTGGAGGCTTTAAATGCAAATGAGCCAATTGGGGCTACAGGAGAAACAATTTCAGGTAAGGTCATAGCAATCGAAAGTGATGGACTATATATTGACATTGGCGGAAAAGCACCTGGTTATATGCCCAAAAAAGAATGTGGTTTGGGTGTCATCACTAACTTTAAAGAAAAGTTTTCTATAGGCCTTGAAATGGAAGTTTTGGTTATAAAAGAACAAAATGCTGATGGAATGGTAACAGTGAGCGCTCGGGCATTAATTCTCAGACAAAGTTGGGAGAAAGTTTCAAGCTCAGCAAAAAATGGAGAATTAATTAACGTTTTAATTAATGGATTTAACAGAGGTGGGCTTACGTGTGATGTAGATGGATTAAGAGGATTCATTCCAAGATCCCAACTTGAAGATGGTCAAGATTATCAATCTTTTGTTGGCAAGACTGTAAAAGTAGCATTTCTTGAGGTGAATCCAGAATCCAGAAAATTAGTTCTCTCTGAAAAAAAAGCATCATTAGTCTCTAAACTTACAAATTTAGAATTAGGCCAATTAATTGAAGGAGAAGTTTTAGCAGTAAAACCATATGGCTTCTTTGTAGATTTAGGAGGAGCTAGTGGACTTCTTCATCAATCCTCACTAACAAATGGATCGATTCGTTCTATAAGAGAAGTTTTTAGAGAAGGGGAAATGATAAAAGCTTTAATATCTGAAATAGACCTCGAAAAAGGTCGTATTGGTCTCAATACAGCACTCCTAGAAAACTCCGCGGGAGAATTAATTATTGATAAGCAAAAAGTTATGCAAGAAGCCACAGAGAGAGCACTAAAAACTAAAGCACTCTTCGATAAAAAAGAACAAAATAAATGAACATTAATAAAAAAATGGAGTCAAGTCTTAAATTAAAAATTTCAGATTGGGAATTAGACTTTTACTCAAGACCAATTATTGAATCAAATGGGAAAAAAAGGTGGGAATTAATTATTTGCTCTACCAGAAATTATAGGACAGAGGGTGTTTTTCTTTGGAATAAAAAGTGCCCTGCTAATGAAGTTAATTCAGTGTGGCTTACAAAAGCACTAAATGAAGCAATAAGTGAAGCAAAAAAACAAGGGTGGGAGAAACCTTCTATAGTTAGATTCTGGAGGTCGTCAATGAAATCGATCATTAAGAAATCGCTGGAGGCCGTAAGTATTGAAGCTAATGTAAGTAGAAGAACTTACAATTTATTAGATAGAATCGAATTTCTTGAAAAAGAGATTTATCCAAAGGAAAAAGGCTATGTAAGAGGTGTATTAGCTCCTACTTTTACTTCTAAAATGGAAAACCCTCCTACACCTCTACCAGAGGCAGTAAGGGGTGATGCTTTAACTATCTCTGAAATATCCATTGGCGAATTAAAATCAGCAAAAAATTGGCCTATAGAATTTGGAGATATTTTCCCAATTCACCAAGATATAGATGATAATTACTTAGTTCCAGGATTAAGACTTTTTAGCAAAGATAGATCTTTAGCACTTTCTGCATGGTTTAGTTGTTTAGAACCTATTAAATTAGTCGTAAATAAGAACCAACTCATACTTGAGGCTTCAGAAGACGATAAGTGGCTGGTAACTGATTTACCAGAAAAAGATGCAAACATTTTGAGTACAAAGTTTTCAGAGAATAAAAAAAATTCTTTTGGTTATCAATTTATTGCCATTCAGTCAACGCCATTCATCGAAAAATTTGCAGGATTCTGGATCTTGAGAGATATTGAATTAATTTCCTAAATTAAGTTAAGGAGCAGGAACTATTTCTTACAAAGAAATATATTTCGCAAAAACTAAAATTTTTATTCAAAACAAAAAATTTGAGTATTATGCATCACCTTTACTTAGTCAAAATAATTTCAAACATGCATTTTTTACTAAGTCAAGCTCTGAGAAATTTCTCCAATTATTAGGGGATCACTTTAATGAAAATTACATAAATTGTGTCCCCAATCAAATTCACAGTAATGCGATAGTGTTTGGATCTAATTCGGAAGAAGGGATTAAGACTGATGCAGATGGTCTTGTTGGTAATAAGTGCAATCAAAACTTATGGGTTTACACAGCTGATTGCATGCCAATATTGTTTGCAGATAAAAGGACAAAAAATGTAGCGACCTTGCATTGTGGAAGAAAAGGTTTAGAAAAAAAAATAATAAAAAATCTGATTAAAATTTTCGATAACTTTGGGACATTTAGAGATGACTTACTTGTTGCAATAGGACCAGCGATTTCTAAGGAACATTATCTAGTTGATAAAATGACACTCAAAGAATTTTATAGAAAGGCTGAAAACAACAGCTTCACAGTCAATTTGACTAAAACTGAAAAAGATCTTTGTTTTAGTGATTCAAATCACTTGAAAGAGCAAAACTTAAATAAACTTGATCTTAAAAAAAATGCCTACAGACAACTTTTAAATGAGAACATTCCTAATACAAATATAGACATCTCAAATTTATGCACATACAAATTAAAAAATGAATTTAATTCCTGGAGAAGGAACAAAACAATTTCGAGACAATGGAATTTTATTTGTTCAAAGAGATAGTTAACTTTGACAAATTCCACTAGTTAGGTCTTTAGCTACTAATAATTCAGTCATCTCCTTACTATCTTTAATATGAAAAACTTTGGCTAACAAAACATTCTCTTTGAAACCAAAAGGTTTTATTTTAACTTTGGTTCCCCTTGGGAATTCACTCTTAAGTAAATTAGTTGCATCAAGCTCATCATTTTCATTTACATCTACACAAAATAATCCAATAGTTAAATTCCTATTTTGATCCCCCACCAAAATAGTATTTGAACTCTTAATTTGAAGAATTTCAGCCGAGTTGACTATTACAGGATTAAAAACAATCAAGCAGAATATAATTAAAATTTTTGATAATTTTTTCAATTCAGAAATATCTAAGTCTTAAAATTATCTTAAAGTTAATTTTTTAAAATGATGAATTTTAAAAAAATTAGTCTTCACAATTAACATATCCAACCATTTGAGCATTACTTTTACCAGGAGGAACCATTGGATAACAATTTTCACCCCTTCTGACAAGAATATTAATCAAGGCAGGGCCGTCATGATCAAGCGCATTCTTTAATTCATTCTGTAATTGTTTTCTATCAGAAATTAAGTATCCTTTAACTCCAAAAGATTCAGCAAGTTTTACAAAATCAGGTTCGCCACAACTCATATCAGATGAGGAATATCTTTCATCGTAGAAACTTTCCTGCCATTGTCTTACCATCCCTTGCCAGCGATTATTTATAATAATCAATTTCACCTTTAGACCATATTGAGATAAAGTTCCTAATTCTTGAATATTCATTAAAACACTTGCATCTCCTGCAATACAAATCACATCTGAAATAGGTAATGCTGCTTTTACTCCAATTGCAGCTGGCAATCCAAAACCCATAGTCCCTAAGCCTGCACTACTAATCCATTTTCTTGGAGAATTCCTAAGATATTGAGCAGCCCACATCTGATGTTGTCCTACATCTGTAGTTACATAAGCTTCGGGTGAAAGTTCCCTTACTTTTAAAAGAACCTCCTGAGGATAAATTTCTCCTTCTTTAGGTGGGTCATATAAAGGGTGTTTATTTTTCCAAAAATCAATTTTTTCTAACCAGTTTTTCGTCTTACAAGTGAATTTGTTATTTAGAGTTTGTTCATTAATTTTGAGAACAGCTTTTGCAACATCAGAAACAATTGCAACATCTACGCGTCTATTTTTATTAACTTCTGCCGGGTCAATATCTATGTGAATTACCTTTGCATTAGGTGCAAAAGTATCTAATTTTCCTGTCACCCTATCATCGAACCTAGCTCCAATAGCAATTAAAAGATCGCATTCTGTAACAGCGAAATTTGCGTAAGCAGTTCCATGCATGCCTAACATCCCTACTGATAAATTATCTTTTTCATCAAAAGCACCCTTCCCCATTAAGGTGGTAGTAACTGGTATTTGATAATTCTTAGCCAAAGTTTTTATTTCATCATGAGCCCCTGAAGATATTGCCCCACCTCCTACATATAGAAGAGGTCTTTCAGAAACTTCTATTAATTTAATTGCTTTATTAATATCGCAATCATTAATTTCTCCATTCCTTTTAAAACCTTTAGGAATAATCTCACCAGGCAAAACTCTTTGGTAATTAAAGAACTCCTGACCTACGTCTTTGGGTATATCAATTAAGACAGGGCCAGGTCTTCCAGATGAGGCTATAAAAAAAGCTTCAGAAACTACTTTCCCGATATCAGAAGGATCTCTTATTACCCATGAATGTTTCACTATTGGTAGAGTTATACCAAAAATATCAGTTTCTTGAAAAGCGTCTGTCCCTATAGCAGCTCTTGGGACTTGACCTGTAACTACAACCAGGGGGACTGAATCCATTTGAGCAGTGGCAATTCCAGTTACCAAATTTGTTGCACCTGGTCCTGAGGTCCCAAAACATACTCCTACTTCACCAGTAGATCTTGCATATCCATCAGCCGCATGAGAACCACCTTGTTCATGCCTAACCATATAATGCTTTAACCAACCTTCTTTTTCTGCCTTGTGAACAGCATCATATATTGGTAATATCGCTCCTCCAGGATATCCAAATATAACTCTTACCCCATGAATTTTTAAGGAATCCATTAGTGCATCTGCACCAGTTATCCAAACTGGATTTTCATGTTTTGAACTACCCTTTGAAAAGGATCTCGAAGTAAGGGTCACTAAAGAAATTCAATATTTACTATAAATATTAAACTTAATTAAATACTTTTGCCTCATTTAGAAATGTAATGTCAGAAATTTATTCGAAAAAATCTTTCAATAAATTTAAAATTTTCAAATGAATTCCAATTGCTCTTTATAAAATGCCTAATTTATGTAGAGGTCCAGAGCCTGAAATAAGTTCAATAAAAAGCACAAGAAAAATAATCATTGCAACCCTCCCGTTCCAAACTTCTGAACTATTATTCCAACCCCATTGCCACTTCTCTTGGGGATACAGTTTAATTTTTTCAGGCAATTGAGAAGCCTCCTCTATATTTACAAGAGGTCCTTCCAAACAGGAAATTACTAGATCACTAAGGCCATCAATAAAAGTAGGATGAGTATTTAAGGCCTTAACTCTCCGAAAGTTTTTAATACCAGCCTTTTCAGCAATTTCTTTATATTCAATATCAATTTCTTGCAATGTTTCGATATGCTCTCCAACGAAACTTATAGGGACCACAATCAGATCATTAACATTTGACCTTCCAAGTTCAGCTAACACTTCCTCTGTATAAGGCTTTAACCATTCAACAGGACCAACTCTACTTTGATAAGAAAGTGTATGAGGATTACTATGCCCTAAACATTTTTCCAGCTCATTTACAATTAATAAAGAACAATCTTCAATTTGTTGTTTATAAGGGTCTCCAGCTTCCTCTACGTAACTCTTAGGAACTCCATGAGCAGTAAAAAATATATGGGCTTTTGAAGGTGATTCACAAAGTGAAATTTGTTCAGAAATTAGTTCGACCATAGACTTTAAATAACCTGATTGACTGAACCAACTCCTTACACATCTCATTGGAACCTTCTTAAATTCATTATCAGAATCTCGCAATTTTTTTAATTCCCGAAAGCTCGAACCGCTAGTACTTATCGAAAAATGTGGATACAACGGTATCACAACAACTTGATCTATGCCATCTGCTTTCATATCAGCAATTGCTGATTCGGTAAAAGGATGCCAATACCTCATAGCTATATAGGTAGTAGCGTTGAAGCCTTTGTCCCTTAATTTAGATTGTAATTCTCTTGCTTGTTGTTCAGTTATCCTTCTGATAGGTGAACCTCCACCAATAGAAAGGTAGGCCTGTTGTGAAGTAGTACTCCTAAGCGTACTAATTAACCAAGCAAGGGGCTTTTGAAAAACAGGGAATGGTGTCCTGATTATTTCTGGATCAGAAAAAAGATTGTATAAGAATGGGCCTACATCAGTAATGCGTTCAGGCCCTCCTAAATTCATTAGTAAGACGCCTATTTTATCCATTTAAAATTTATGGAGATTGAAAAT
>CABZHQ010000008.1 GCA_902525585.1 uncultured Prochlorococcus sp.
TTAATCCGAAAGGTAAATGAAAATATTCAAATAGTTGACATATTAAAAATATAATTCCAAGAAAAGCAGTAAAAAATAACCATTTTTGGGAATCAGAGTTCTTATCTTTTAAAAGTGCTTTACCTGCTTTATGGAAAGTTGCACTACTAACAAGTAATAAAATTGTATTGAGTGTAGGTATTGGAAGCTCTAATTCATAAATAGCTCCATCAGGTAATGGATTTACTGCTTTATAAGTTAGATAAGCAGCAAAGAATCCAGCAAAAGTCATTCCGTCCGCAATTAGGAAAGTTATAAGTCCAAACATTCTGAAGTCTTCATGTGTTTCATTGACTTCAGAATTATTTTTTTGAATTTCTTTTGAGCTATCTAGAGTTGTCATATGTTTTTATTTTTGTTCAGAAATTTCTTTACCATAACCATAAGGTTCTTCAACTAATGGAGCTTCTCCTTCCCAATTTTCAACTGGAGGTGGAGAAGATGTTAACCATTCAGGTGTAAGAGCATTCCAAGGGTTATCACCAGCATTTTTCCCATTCCTCACAGATAGGAAAACATTAATTAAAAAAGGAATTGTGCTTATTGCCATCAAAAGAGCCCCAAGGCTACTAATTTGATTAACGAACTGGAATTGAGGATCATATTCAGCGACTCTTCTCGGCATTCCATTTAAACCCAGCCAATGTTGAGGAGCAAAGCACAAGTTAAATCCAATAAAGGTAATGATAAAATGCAATATTCCGAATTTTTCATTTAGCATTTTCCCAGTTACTTTTGGAAACCAATGATATATCGATGAGAAAATAATAAAAACAGTCCCGCCATAAACTATGTAATGAAAATGGGCTACAACGAAATAGGTATCATGTACGTGAATATCAAAAGGGACCTGTGCCAAAGCAACTCCTGTAATACCTCCAAAAACAAAATTTATAATAAATCCGCAAGAGAATAACATTGCACTATTGATTGAAATTTTACCTCCCCATAATGTTGCAACCCAATTGAAAAATTTTATCCCTGTCGGAACAGCAATAAATGCTGTCGCGATAGTAAAGAACAATCTCATCCAAGGAGGCGTTCCACTAGTGAACATGTGATGAGCCCAAACAACTAAACCTAAAACAACTATCCCCATTATTGAAAAAACCATTGTGGTATATCCAAAAAGTGGTTTTCTAGCATGTACAGGAAGTATTTCACTTACTAAACCAAAGGCAGGAAGTACCATAATGTATACAGCTGGATGAGAATAAAACCAAAATAAATGCTGATAAACTACGACATTGCCACCTAAAACAGGGTTGAAAAAACCTGTATTAGCGATGATATCGAAGCTAAGTAGAATTAAAGTGCCTGCTAAAACAGGAGTTGACAAAACGACTAATAGACTTGTCCCAAGCATTGCCCAACAATACATTGGCAATTGCATAAGTTTTAATCCTGGCCTTCTTAATTTGATAATGGTCGCGATAAAGTTGATCCCACCAAATATAGAACTGCCTCCTAATAAAAGCACGCTCAGAATCCAAATAATTTGTCCCGATTGAGGAGTAGTTATGCTCAAAGGAGGATAAGCCGTCCATCCAGCCTGGGCAGCACCATCAACAAAATAGCTTGCCACAAGCATCAAACCTGAAGGAGGAATTAACCAAAAAGCTACGGCATTTAATCTTGGGAATGCCATATCTCTCGCACCTACATAAAATGGAATTAAATAATTTCCAAAAGCACCGTTAACTACAGGCACTATCCAAAGGAAAATCATTATTGTTCCGTGTAAAGTTAAAACTTGGTTATAAACATCTCTTGGCATAAAATCAGACATTGGACTAGCTAGTTCAATTCTTATAGCGCTGGCTAAGGTTCCTCCTATTAAATAGAAGAGAAAACCACAAACCAAGTATTGTATCCCAATTACTTTATGATCAAGGCTAAAACTAAAGTATCTAAGCCAGCCTTTAGGTTGAAGACTTTCATTATTAGTTTTTTGTGGATCTATTGATATTGTCATAAATTTACCTCTGGTTTTTTATTTTTGTTAAACCATTCGTTGTAATCAGATTCTTCTTCAACAATTATCGAGGCTCTCATTCCTCCATGATATGGACCACATAATTCTGCGCAGATTATCGGATATTTTCCTACTTTTGTAGGAGTGAAATTTAGAATAGTCGGTTGCCCAGGAATAATATCCTGTTTAATTCTGAACTCTGGTACCCAAAAAGCATGAATGACATCTTTGGATTCCATTTTCATTGATACTTTTTGATCAACAGGAACGTGTAATTCTCCTGATATGAAATTGCCCTTGGGATAATTGAATAGAAATGCAAATTGCATAGCTGAAACTTCAATTGATAAATTATTTATTGCTTTTTCATTATCAGATGTTTGACTTATACCAGCCCATATTTTTTCAGCATTAGAACTCATCATTTCATGGTTATGATTTAATTCTTTCATCCCTCCCATTCGATCGTAGATGTTGTAGCTATATAAACCTATTAATAAAACAATTATTGAAGGAATAATTGTCCATATAATTTCTAAGCTTAAATTTCCCTCTAAAGCTATACCATCACCTATCTGATCATTTCTTTTCCTAAATTTAAATAAGCTATAAATAACTGCTAATGTCATTCCAATAAAAATAATTAATCCAATGATGAAAAGAATTTTAAAAAGTTCATCGTAAATTGGTGCATTAATACTTGCTTCGGCTGGGAGCAAATTTACATTAAAACCAATCCAAAAAGATATAGCAAAAACGAGCGAAATAATTAGTATTAAATAAATGTTTTTATTTAACAATTGATTTCTAAAAATTTGTATTTCTATCCTCAAGATATTCAATTTTTTTAATCCTGCATACTTTGTTAAAAGAAAATCATTTAAATTCACAACTTCTTAATATTTACGAAATAAAAGGCGTATTATTAATAACTTTTTAGAGTTAATTGTCAGGGAAAAAAGATTAAATTAGTAAATTATTTTTTAAATTAAACATATTAATTTTTAATTAATGTTTGGTTTTTGAATCTAATTTATTATGCAAAATAATAGGTTTTATCCATTTGATTAATAACCAATTATATAAATCAAAATATCTGACAATTTTTAAAAGGTTGGGAAGCCATAGTGTACTTGCACTTATAGCACTAATTGTAATTGGAGGTGCTACTAGAGTCATGGAGGCGGGACTTGCCTGTCCAGATTGGCCGTTATGTTATGGGTCTTTTTTGCCCTTCAATCATATGAACCTAAGAGTTTTTCTAGAGTGGTTTCATCGTCTAGATGCTTTTCTGGTTGGGATATTAATTCTTTTTAAATTTACCCTTTCAATTATTTGGAAAAATGAAATTCCAAATTGGTTACCTAAAACTTATTCATTACTACTTTTTCTTGTTATTGTCCAAGGATCTTTTGGAGCTTTAACAGTAATAAACCTTCTTAATTCATATACTGTTACTGGTCATCTTTTAATAGCTTTTCTACTTCTCATTACAACAATTTCAATCAATCAAAATTTAGAAAATGACGAAATTGAAGAGCCATTAATTTGGTGGAGATTGTTATTGTTTGTTCCTCTTTTACTTACCTTCATTCAATCTTTTATTGGAGTAAGGCTTTCATCAACCTGGTCAGCACATATTTGCTTATCTTTTAATAAACAATGCCTAATTTTAAATACTCATAAATTATTTGCTTTTCCAATTACTTTTTCAATTCTATTGATTATTGCTACTGCAATTTATAAGAGAAGTTTGCTTATTGAAAATTGGAAATATCTCTCAGCACTTATTTTTCTCTTGTTTTCCCAAATTGTTTTGGGTGTTTTAAGTCTTAAAACAAATTTGAATGAACCTATTTTTATTATCGGTCATCAACTTAACGCTTCTTTATTTATTGCGATATTAACAACATTAATTTTTAGAAATCCGTTTACCAAAAAAGGTATAAACCACTCCCTCAATTCTCAAATGGTTGGTATCAATTCATGAACAGTAGTAACTTAGAAAACTTGAACTATAAATCTTCAATTAGGGATGAAGTTATACCTTCAAGAAAAAGATTAACTTTGCCACCTTGGCTTGAGGTAGCAAAACCTAGATTAATCCCACTTTTACTGGCAACAACTTTAGGAGGAATGGCTTTAACAGAGGAATGGCCTTTGTCTTCACCGAAGCTTATCTGCACTTTAGGAGGTGGCGCTTTGGCAGCAGCAGCAGCAGGAGCTCTTAATTGCTTGTGGGAAATGGAATTAGATAAAAGGATGACAAGAACTAGCAAGAGAGCCTTGCCAGCAGGAAAGTTGTCCTCTGAGACTGTATTTTTAGCTGCCGTATCATGTACTTTGGCAGCTTCGATGCTTTTAGTAAGTGGTGTAAATTATTTGGCTGCGGGATTAACTCTTCTTGGTTTATTTAGCTACGTAATTTTATATACAGTTATTTTGAAACCCCGTACAACCAAAAATATTGTTTTCGGAGGAGTTGCTGGCGCGATACCACCTTTAGTTGGTGCATCTGCTGCCACAGGGCATGTTGGCCTTAGTGGTTGGTGGTTGTTTGGTTTAGTAATGTTATGGACTCCAGCTCATTTTTGGGCACTTGCAATTTTATTGAAGGACGATTACGCATCTGTAGGTATTCCTATGCTCCCTTCTGTTAAAGGATCTGTTTTTACTGCTAAAGCCATTTCTCGTTACGGATGGGCAACAGTTTTAATGAGTATTATGGGAGTCTTTGCTTTACCTGAAGGGGGTCTATTATACGGAATTATGTTATTGCCATTTAATGGAAGACTTTTGCAATTAATAAATGAATTAAAGAAATCTCCTGATGATATTTCAAGAGCGAAGTCTCTTTTTAGGTGGTCTATTCTCTATATGTTTGGTATTTGTCTTTTGTTATTAATTTCCAGAACCCAACTATCCGTTGAATTTGAGCAGCAATCTATGCAAATATTTTTATCTATAGTATCCCTGCTTAGTAATTAAATTAGATGTAAAATGTTTTTAAAAAATAGTAAGTTTGATGAATTATATAAAAGTTAAAGGGCTCTCAAAATCTTATTCAGAAATCAAGGCTTTAAAAAATTTATCGATGGAAATTGAAGCTGGAACATTATTCGGAATACTAGGTCCAAATGGTGCTGGCAAATCAACACTTATAAAAATACTCGCAACTTTAATAGAGCCTGATTGTGGAGAAGTTTTAATAAATAATATTAATCTGATAAAAAATTCAAGGAAAATTAGAGAATTAATTGGTTATGTTGCCCAGGACATTGCACTTGATAAAATATTAACTGGACGAGAGCTTTTGGATTTTCAATCAGATTTATATCACATCAATAAAAACAAAAAATTTGAAAGAATAAATAAATTAATAGAACAATTAGAAATGAATGATTGGATTGATCGTAAGTGCGGAACTTATTCAGGGGGAATGAAAAGAAGAATAGATCTTGCAGCTGGACTTTTACATTTGCCCCAAGTATTAATATTGGATGAACCTACTGTTGGTTTAGATATTGAAAGTAGAAATATCATATGGCAACTTTTGAAAGATTTGAGAAATAATGGAATGACTATTATTTTAAGCAGTCACTATCTTGATGAAATAGATAAATTGGCAGATGAATTAGTGATAATTGACGATGGGAGAGTTATAGCACAAGGGGCTCCTGCAGAACTGAAAAATAAATTAGGAGGAGATAGAGTAACTTTGAAAGTAAGAGAATTTAGTAATCAGGAAGAAGCGAAAAATATATGCCAAATTTTATCTTCAATAGATGGAATTAGTCAGATTATCATAAATGAAGCTCAAGGTTTCTCGATAAATTTTGTAGCAGATAAGGAAAAAGATATTCTTACTAAGCTCAAAGTGGAATTGGCCTTCTTAAAGTTTGAAATTTTTTCTCTTACCCAAAGTCAGCCAAGCTTGGATGATGTATATCTTCAGGCAACCGGGAAAACATTATTGGATGCCGAAATTTCTATGGCAGGGAAAAGAGACCTTAAAAAAGAATCAAAGCAATCAATGCGATAAAAAAACTTCTGGTTAACTAACTATAATGAAAATTAATTGAGGCTAATTATGGAATTAAAACAGTATAATTTATTTTTTTTATATCAAGAAACATTTGCCTTAACGAAAAGATTATTTATTCAATTAAAAAGAAGACCATCAACTCTTTTAGCTGGAATATTACAACCTATAATTTGGCTTTTTTTATTTGGGGCATTATTCTCTAAAGCTCCTGAAGGTTTTTTACCAGGAGTTGATTCTTATGGGAATTTTTTAGGAGCTGGATTAATTGTTTTTACTGCTTTTAGCGGAGCCCTAAATTCTGGCCTTCCTTTAATGTTTGATAGAGAGTTTGGATTTCTTAATAGATTACTTGTGGCTCCTTTAACCAGTAGATTATCCATAGTTTTATCTTCTTTTTTTTACATAACAATCCTGAGCTTTGTTCAGAGTATTGTAATAATGGTTGTTTCATACACTTTGGGATATGGATGGCCTAACTTATATGGTTTAGGAATTGTCTTTACAACACTAACTCTATTAGTTCTTTTTGTGACATCAATAAGTCTATGTTTAGCGTTTGTTTTGCCCGGACATATTGAATTAATCGCTCTTATATTTGTGATAAATTTGCCTCTTCTTTTTGCAAGTACTGCTTTGGCTCCAATTTCTTTCATGCCAAATTGGCTTGGGTGGTTAGCTTCATTAAATCCATTAACTTTTGCGATTGAACCAATTAGGACTGCCTATACAGAAACTATGAATTTAGAATTAGTAGCTTTACATGCTCCATATGGTGATTTAACTTGTAAGAGTTGTATATCAATTTTATTTTCTTTAACAGTTTTATCCTTGATTATCATAAGGCCTCTGTTAAATAAGAAGTTAAATTAATAAATTTATGCTTTTAAAAAATCATTTAATAGAAGTTTTTAAAAAAGCCTCTACAGAAAATAATTTTTTGCTTAAAGAAAATATTGTTCTTAAGTGGGTCCATAGATTTGGGATTGATTCTTTAAATGATTTATTAATCCATAGTCCAGTACAAAAGGAAAATCATGAAGAAGAAAATGTAGAACAAATAACTTTAATTGATGAAAATCATGAAGAAGAAAATCAAGAACAAATTAGGGTTGAATCTTTTAAAACTTTAGAAAATTTAGAAGAAACAAATTATGCATCAAACTACACTAAAATTTCTAACAAAAATCAAGCCTTTTACACTAAACAAGATTCTAATCAAAAAAATCAATATATTAAAAGCCCAAAATTACCACTTCCTAATATTAAGAATTTAAGAAAATGGATTAATAAAGATAAAAAAGCTAGTTAGCTTTTTTACATCATTCCTGGCATGCCCATGCCGCCCATACCTGGCATACCCATGCCGCCCATACCTGGCATACCCATGCCACCCATACCTGGCATACCCATGCCACCCATACCTGGCATGCCCATGCCGCCCATACCTCCCATTGGATCTCCCCCTGACCCTACTGGGTCTGTGGCTTCAGGCTCTGGAATGTCTGCCATCGCAACTTCTGTTGTGAGGAGCATAGCAGCTATAGATAATGAATCTTGAAGAGCTAATCTTATTACTTTGGTTGGATCTAATATCCCTGAATCTTTTAAATCCTCATATTTTCCTGAATTAGCATTGAAGCCTTTGTTAAGTCTTTTGATTTCAGCGACAACTACATCACCATTAAAACCAGCATTTTTTGCTATTTGTTTAGTAGGTTCCAAAAGGGCTTCTTTTACTATATTTATCCCTGTTCTTAAATCATCGGAAGATGTTTGACTTAAATTTAAAAGGTCATTTGATATTTCAATTAAAGTTTGTCCACCTCCAGAAACTACACCCTCTTCAATAGCAGCTTTCGTAGCATTAAGGGAATCTTCGATTCTTAACTTTTTGTACTTCATCTCCGTTTCTGTTGCAGCTCCAACTTTGATAAGTGCTACTCCTCCAGCTAATTTTGCTATCCTTTCATTGATTTTGTCCTGATCATACTCTGAGTCTGTTATATCAACTTCTCTCTTTAATTTTTCTACTCGCGCTTTAACCAAATCTTTAGTGTCTTCGAAAGCAACAATTGTAGTTTTGTCCTTCGTGATAGTTATTTTTTTTGCTTTGCCTAAATCATTAATCGATACTTTATCAAGTGTCATCGATTTATCTTCACTAATTAACTTTGCTCCAGTAAGAATAGCAATATCCTCAAGGGCAGCTTTTCTTCTCTCGCCAAATAACGGAGCTCTTACTGAAGCTACTTTTAACACTCCACTATTCTTATTCAAAACCAAGGTTGTTAAAGCCTCTCCTTCGATATCTTCAGCAATAATTAGAAAAGGTGAGCCTGATTTCTGAATTTCTTCAAGTATTGGAACCAGATCAACTAAAGTTGAAATTTTTTGATCAGTTATTAATATTTTAGGGTTTTCAAGTTCACAAACTTGTCTTTCTTGGTCTGTTACGAAATATGGAGAACTATAGCCTCTATCAAAAGACATTCCTTCAGTTATATCTAATTCTGTTTCTAGTGATTGTGATTCTTCGACAGTTATTACACCATCTGAAGTGACAATATCCATTGCCTTCGAAATTATAGATCCAATTTCTTCATCACCTCCAGCACTAACTGTTGCAACTTTTTGGATATCAGAACCACTTAATGAAATACTTTTGGAACTTAATTTTTCTAGAACAAAATCTAGACCTACCTCCATACCTTTTTTTAACTCCATAGGACTGGCACCAGAAGCAATATTTTTTAATCCCTCTTGAACCATTTTCTGAGCCAAAATAGTTGCTGTTGTTGTTCCATCACCAGCAGTCTCTTTTGTCTTGGATGCAACTTGTTCTATTAATTTCGCACCTAAATTGGATATGGGGTTTTCAATCTCAATCTCTTTAGCAACAGTGGATCCATCACTTATTATATCTGGCGAACCAAATTTTCTTTCTATTACGACGTTTTTTGCCTTCGGCCCAATAGTAACTTTTACTGCATTAGCTACGAAATTCACACCTTTTTCTAGCGCTTCTCTTGATTCATTTGAAAAACTTAACTGTTTTGCCATGTTTACTGGATCTTTTATCTTATTCTAATCTCCCATAGAATCATTTTTAAGGGATATTTAATTAAGTGGGGAAAGCCGAATTTCTTTTAATGAGACATACAAATTAATTCAAATAAGAGTATCTTTAAGGTATGGATGAAACAAATAATCTTATTTTTACTCTTACTGCAATCCTCGCGGTTGCTATGACACTAATATATTTTCCTCTGAGATTTTTCTTGACTTTAACTGCTAGAAGTCGAAGATTAAAACTCTTACAAAAAATTAGAAGGTTGAGAGATGAATTGGGCCAACCTTACGAAAGTACATAATTAAATACTCATACCACCGTCAATACTAATTGTTTGTCCTGTAATGTAACTTCCAGCATTACTTGAAACTAAGAACGATACTAAGTTTGCAATTTGAGAACAACTTCCTAATTTCCCTAAAGGAATAACTTTTAGAATTTCTTCAGAATTAAGTTTTCCAGTCATCTCTGTTTCTATAAACCCTGGGGCTATTGCATTAACATTTATACCTCTTGAGGCAAACTCTTTAGCGCAAGTTTTGGTAAATCCAATAACTCCAGCTTTGGCTGCAGAATAATTTGCTTGACCAGGATTACCAATTATGCCAACAACAGATGAGATATTTACGATGCTACCACTTCTTTTTTTTATCATAAATTTCGAAGCATATTTTGTGCAAAGAAAAACTCCTTTTAAGTTTGTACTTAGTACATCATCCCATTGTTCCGATTTCATTCTCATCAATAGTCCATCTCTAGTAATTCCAGCATTATTGATGAGGATATCAATGGCGCCATTAATTTTGATTATTTCTTCAAAAGCTAAACTGACAGAATCCTCTTTTGAAACATCAAATTTTAATTTATGAGCTTTACCTCCTGAATTTTTTATTAAATTTACAACTTCTTCAGCTTTTTCATCAGAAGAAGAGTAATTAATAAAAACTTCTGCTCCCAATCGGCTTAGTTCTAAAGCAATTTCTTTACCAATTCCTCTGCTAGCTCCAGTGATTAAGGCAATTTTGCCTGATAATAAATCTTTATTGGACATCATGAAATTTTATAATTTTCAATCGTAGTACTATTTGTGTAAAGATATTGCTTTTATTTATAATTGTCTAGAAAATATTAAGACCTTCTATTGTGCACTTTTTAATACCAGCTGCAGGGAGCGGTAGCAGAATGAAAGCTGGAAAAAATAAATTACTTATTGATTTAGAGGGAGAGTCTTTGATTTATTGGACACTTAAATCTGTATTTTCTGCAAGGTCAACAAATTGGGTTGGAATAATTGGGCAACCGAAAGATAAAAATTTATTATTAAATTCAGCAAAGGATTTTGCCCATAAAGTTCATTGGATTAATGGTGGTGACACCAGACAACAGTCAGTTTTTAATGGTTTAGAAGCGTTACCAAAAGATGCTGAAAAAGTTTTAATACATGATGGTGCTAGATGTCTAATTAATCCTGAATTGATAGACCTTTGTGCTAAGCAATTAGATGAAAATGAAGCTGTAATTTTGGCTACTAAGGTAACCGACACTATAAAAATTGTTGATAATGAGGGTTTTATTAAAGAAACACCAGACAGAAATTATTTATGGGCAGCTCAAACTCCTCAGGGTTTTTTAGTAGATAGATTAAAAAAAGCTCATAAGATGGCAAGTGATAAAAACTGGAAAGTCACAGATGATGCTTCTCTATTCGAAATGCTTAATTGGAAAGTGAAGATTATTGAAGGAACTTATTCAAATATAAAAATTACATCTCCTATAGATTTGAAAATAGCAAAACTTTTTGTGAAGAACCCTTAGTTAAAAAGGTGTATCGACACTAAGAATGCCATCATCACCATTTAAGGTGGCTTCATATCCTAAAGGAATACAAGCATTTCCCGATATGTGGCCTATTGGGAGTTCAAAAAGAATAGGAAAATCAAACTCTTGGAGTCTTTCAATAATGCAGTTTTTTAGTAAATCTTTCCATTCAAGGTCGCAGGAATCATTAGAAAAACTTCCGAATCCAATACCAGCAATTTCAGAAAGTGTTTTAGTCATTCTGAGGTAAGTCAACATGCGATCAATTTTATAAATATCTTCATTAATATCTTCAAAAATTATTATTTTTCCTTTGCAATCTGGAAAGTGATTTGTACCAACTAAAAAAGTAGCAATAGTTAAGTTTGAAACGATAATTTCTCCTTTAGCTTTTCCAGCTCTCAAAGGAATTCCTCTTATGTCCTCAACATATCCCTCAAAAAGTAAATTTTTTAATCTCTCAAGACTCCAATCTGGCTCTTTGAAAAGGCCAGTAACCATTGGGCCATGAATAGAACCTATAAATCCTTGAGAATATTTAGATAGTAATAAAGAACATGTATCTGAGAATCCAAGCATTAAACCATGCTGCCAAGAAGGTTCTTTTTCTAAAAGTCTTGCTGAACCCCAGCCTCCTTTTGCAAAAATGATTAGCTTACTATTTTGTGCTCTTTCCAGTTCTTCAAATCTAGTTAGATCATCACCTGCAAAATAACCAAATTTTTTTGATAGAGAATTATTTTCATTAATTTCCAGGCCCCAGTTTTTTAAAATTTCTATTCCTTTTTGAAAATTTTCGTTTTCATCGATAAAGGAGCCTGGAGCTAAAATATCTATTAAATCCCCTTTTTTTAATCTAAAAACCATATTTAGAATTTATGAGGCAATAATAATTCCTAATAAAAGTACTCCTCCATAAATTGATTGATTTTTGAAGTGATTCCCAATATTTTTTATTGATTGCTTTTCCTCAGGAAATACTTTTAGTATATCTCTCTGCATTAAGATTGATGTTGTAAGCCAAATTGGCCAAAAAATAAAATCCATTTGATTAATAAATCCGCATAATGCGATAAAACAAGAAGTTAAAAAATAACAAATTTGAATAGTTATTCTTGTATTGTTCTGGAGGTTAACAGCGGAACTATTTATTCCAATTTTGATATCATATTTTTTATCTGCTAAAGCATAAATCGTGTCAAAGCCAAAAGTCCAAAAAATGGTAGCTAGCCAGCAAAATAATAAAACAATACTATTTAAATTGCCTTCATTTGCGGCCCAGGGAATTAAGACAGCAAAACCCCAGCATATGGATAAGATTAATTGAGGATATTTAAACCATCTTTTGGCAGAAGGATAAATCAAAATAATAGGTAAAGCTAAAAAAGCAAGTGAAATGGAAAGGATTCTTCCAGGTTGAGGTAGTGATAAAGTTAAAAAGAAGCTACATAAAATTAAAAAGAAAAGTATTGAATAAGCTGTTTTAAGACTGATTTTATTTGCCGCTAGAGGTCTATTTTTTGTCCTAACAACTCTTTGATCAATTTTTTTGTCCCAAATATCATTAACCACGCAGCCTAATCCACTTACTAGTAGTCCTCCCAGCATTATTCTTAGCAATATTAAAAATGATGGATTAGCATCTGGGGTTAAATATAAACTCCATCCAGCAGGAATAAGTAAAATCATTCTTCCAGTAGGCTTATTCCACCTTAATAATTCAAAAAAAGTACTTAATTTAATTTGTCGATTTTTATTTTGCATATGACCTATTGTATATTTCATAACTTTAAATAATCTTACTAGGATTAAATGATTTCTATTTTTTAATAATCAATCTTGGGTATATTTATTAATGGATTAAAGATATCTACATCTTATAAAAAGAAATGATAGAGAAACAAGATTTAAGATATTTTCAAGAAAAGCAAATTTTAGTAGCTTCTATAGATATTGGAACTAACTCTACACATCTCTTGGTAGCAGAAATTAATCTAGAATTAAAATCATTTTCAATAAAATTCACTGATAAATCAACCACTCGTCTTGGAGAAAGAGATGAGGAGGGTAATCTTACTGAAGAATCAATGCAAAGAGCATTAGTTACTCTTAAGCGATTTAAGGAATATTGTAAAAGTAATGGAGTCAAACAAATAATAACAGCAGCAACAAGTGCAGTTAGGGAAGCTCCAAACGGTCAAGATTTTATTAGAAGAGTTCTTGATGAAACTGATATTCAAATAGAAATGATAAGTGGTTCTGAGGAAGCCAGATTAATTTACCTTGGTGTTCTTTCTGGTATGGCTTTTGAAGATCAGTCTTTTGTAATCATAGATATTGGAGGAGGATCTACAGAATTAATACTTGCTGATAAAAAAGATGCTATAGCCCTTACCAGTTCTAGAATTGGTGCAGTAAGACTTAAAAATGATTTTTTTAATAAAGATTCTATAAATTCAGAAAGATCGAGTTTTCTAACAACTTTTATTAAAGGATCTTTAGAACCATCTGTTCGAAAAATAAAGAGTAGATCTAAGGGAGATAAGACTTTAACTATGATTGCAACCAGTGGCACTGCAACCTCATTAGGAAATTTGATTTCAGATGATTTGGGAGAATCTAAACAAAAGTTGCATGGTTATAAATTTAAAAGGGAAAATTTACAAAATGTATTGGAAAAACTAATTAAAATGCCAGTTTCGGAAATCAAGAAAATACCTTCATTAAGTGAGAGAAGAGCAGAAATAATTGTTCCAGGAGCATTGATATTAAAAACCGCAATGGAGATGTTGAACTTTAATGAATTAACCATAAGTGAGAGGGCGCTTAGAGAGGGTTTAGTTGTTGATTGGATGCTTCGTAAAGGAATAATAAAAAACGAGTTAAATATTCAAAGTAATATTAGAAAAACAACTATAGTTCATCAGGCCAGAAAGTTTGGAGTAGATAGTACAAGAGCTGAGAAAGTTATCGATATTGCGTTTCAAATCTATGATCAGTCTAAAAATATCTTTCATAGCGATAATGACCCTAAAGCTAAAGAACTTCTTTGGGCAGCTTCTAATCTTTATAATTGTGGGAAATACGTGAATGTTGGTTCCTATCACAAACACTCTTGGTACTTAATAAAAAATTGTGAATTGTTGGGATATTCTGAAGCAGAAACAAATATTATTGCTTCAATTGCTAGATACCATAGAAAGACTCTTCCCAAGAAAAGACATGAGTCTTGGCAAAATTTAATATCCAAAGAAGATAAAACACTAGTTCTCGAAATGTCATTGATTTTGAGACTAGCAGCATCTCTTGATCAAAGACCTGACAAGGTGATCTCCTCAGTTCAAATAAAATTGCAGCGAAATATTCTTATATTTGAACTTTTACCTTTAAATAGAAACCATGATCTTATTCTTGAAAAATGGAACTTAGGATTATGCCGTAATGTAATAAAAGAACTAAAGAATTTGGATTTAAAAGTTATTTAGTTTTTTTAATAAATTCTTGTTTTGGAGTTTGATTCTGTGAAGAGTCTGAAAATAAATTGAAAATTAAGGACGAGGCGATAAGTCCGAGAAGGCCTGAAATTAAAATAAATATCCAAAACCCTACTGGACTTAGGTCCTTAGATTGTCTAGTTTTATTAGTTTTTTTTGCAACTTCTTCAACTATTTCGTCAATTTTTATCTCTCGCCTTTCTGTCTTGAATTCATTCATTATAAATTCTGTATCAAGTTTCAGCTTCTGTGAAATTCTACGAACCATTGCTTTGACAAATACTTTTTCAGGTAGTTCTTCTTCATTACCTTCTTCAATGGCTTTAAGTTGATGAGATCCAATTTTTAAATCAGAAGCCAATCCTTCAAGAGTTTGCTCTCTACTTAACCTTGCCTCTTTAATAAAATTTCCAATTCTCTTTAAAGAGGATTGTTTGCTTTTGGTATTGTCTTCTGGGTTAGATTTTATTTCTTTCAAAGCTAATAATTTTTACTAATTATAGTAATTAATATTTTTCTATCAACTTTAAGATTATTTATTCCTAAAAAGATGCTTATAAGACGGATGATAAAGATTAGATCTTTTTTGAGAATTACTAATTGCTGGGCTAATTATGTAAATGGTTGTTCGAATTAGTTTTTTCTCAATAGAAAATTTTTCCATATCTTTTAATTCTATTAATGATGTCCAACCATCATCCCAAGATACTCTAAATCCAACAATCACTTTAGTCTCTGGAGGGTAAAACTCTAGTAGAGTTTCTTGAGACCTTTTCACATGCCTAGCACTTAGATAAAGACATATAGAGGAATTATGTTTTGCAAGATCTTTCAGAGATTCTTTTTCGGGCATCCCTGTTCGCCCTCCTGCTCTAGTTAAAATTATTGTTTGCGTTACGTCAGGGATGGTTAACTCAGCCTCATGATATGCTGCAGCAACTTGAAAAGCACTTACTCCAGGAACAACCTCGATTTCAATTTTTTCGTTTTTTAAAATTTCGATTTGCTCTTTAATTGCTCCAAAAAGGCAAGGGTCTCCATCATGCAACCTTACAACAGTTTTCCCTGCCTGAAATTTTTCTATCATAATTGAGGTGATTTGCTCTAAGTTGAGAGAACTCGTTTTTATTTTTTCAGAACCTTCTTTAGAAAAATCTAAAATATTTTCAGGAATTAGAGAATCGGTCCAAATAATGACATCTGCAATTTTTATCTTTTTAAATGCTTTTAAAGTTAATAATTCTGGATCGCCTGGACCCACACCAATAAAGGATATTTTATTATCCATTCTTTCTATTTTTCCCAATATATGTTCTCAATCTTAAAAAAAATATTCCAATTAATCCAGAAGAAAATAGAAAAATACTTATAAATTGAGCCATTCTAATACCGCCATCACAGAAAGGTGGAAGTCCACCAATGCATAGTGGGTCAGTTCTTAAACCTTCAATCCAGAACCTTCCAAAGCTATAACTTATCAAATAAAGACAGCTAATAAAGCCAGGCTTGAAAAAATCTGTTTTATTTTGTTTATTAAAAATAAAAATAAGGAGGATGAAAATTAAGAGATCCCACAATGACTCATAAAGAAAAGTAGGATGAAAAAATTCGTAATTAATAAAATCTAAAGGCCTATTTTGGATAGGAATGAATAATTTCCAAGGCAAATTTGTCGGAACCCCAAAGGCTTCATTATTGAAAAAATTGCCCCACCTTCCTATGGATTGTCCAAGAATAATTGAGGGTACTAAAATATCTATAAAAGTTTTTAAATGAATTTTTTTTGACTTGCAAAAAAAGATAATGGATATTAAACCTCCAATTAGACCTCCATGGATTGCTATGCCTCCTTCCCAAACTGCAAGAAAAGAAGGTATTTGAATGATGTTATTGAATAGTTCTAAAGAAGTAAAAAAGTTCTCTCCACTATATTGCCTCCACTCAAAAATTACGTAATAAGCTCTTGCTCCAATTATTGAAAAGATTATTAATGATGGAAGTATTTCACTAATGTACTCGGGATTAATATTCCTTGCCTTTGCAAGTTTTTTAGAAATAAATAGACCTATTAAGACTGAAACCGAAATAAGTAATCCGTACCATCTAATAGTTATAAATCCTAAATTTAAAAAAGTTTCTCCTGGAGATTGTATAAAAGCTTGAAATGTAAGCATCTAAGGAAAGTTAGATACCCTCTGCTGCTTGCACTTTTTCTACTTGTTTTTTCTTTAATACTAAAAGTATTTGTGTTAGGCCTACACCAATGAAGAATGCAATCAATCCAATAACTCTATAAGGGCTCTGAAGTACAACCTCAGCATCTAATTGCCCAAAGCCACCAACGTTTGGATCATTAGTAAGAGGGTCACCTACATTAATTTTGTCTTGCGCTTTTACGATAAGTTGAGGACCAACAGGCACTGCTTCAGTAGTTATTTCACCATTATCGTTTTCTATATTGACTTGATAGCTACCATCTTCAATTGTTTCTATTGAATTTATAGTTCCTGTGGTGGAAGAAGTGAATATTACATTATTGCTCTTTTCTCCAGTTGGATATACCTGACCTCTACCTCTATTGCCTCCAATATGTAACGAGTATTTTCCATAGTGATATTCTTTATTAGTGGATGGGTCAGGGGAAAGTACAGGGAAAACGATTTCTTTATTGGTATCGCCAGGTAAAGGTCCAACAATAATGATATTATCTTTATCTTCACTGTAGTTAGAGAAATAAACCCCTTCTGTCTCCTCTTTTATTTCTTCGGTCCATCTTTCTTGTGGAGCAAGTTTAAAGCCATCAGGAAGCATTACAACAGCACCAACTTGTAATGGGACTTCCGAACCATCAGCCCCTATCTCTTTTAAATCATTTTTGTAGGGTATTTTGACTACAGCTTTGAAAACACTGTCTGCTCCAACAGATTGTGGTACCTCAGCAATTGTAGGCATCTGAGCTAGATGACAATTTGCACAGACTATCTTACCTGTGGCTTCTCTTGGTGATTCGTAGTTTTGCTGAGCCCAAAATGGATAAGCAAAACTGATCTCTGGATAAAATAAAATGCTTGAAATGAAAAGCAGAGTACAGATAAATAAACTTGTTTTTTTCATGATTTGATTTTTAAGACCTTTCATTTTTTTTATGCCCACCATGGATTTTCATTAGTTCTAAAGTCAGTTTCTGACCATTGTTTGACGAGTACAGCATCATCTTCAATATCGACATGAGCTAGAGCTAAAGATAAAGGCGCAGGCCCTCTTACTACCTTCCCGTTAGTATCGTACTGACTGCCATGACAAGGACATATAAATTTATTGGCACCACTATCCCATGGGACTACACAACCTAAATGAGTACAAATTGCATTTAAACCAAATTCTCCTATTTCCCCACCCTCTTTAACTATTAGATAAGTTGGATCTCCCTTTAGACCCTGAACTAGACTTCTGTCTCCTGCTTGATGGGAAGCTAACCAACCTGTCTTAGTTATTGGATTCCCTAATTCATCTTTAGCAGAAGTGCCGCCTCCACCACCGCCTGCTCTTAAAGGCATGAAATAATTCGCTACAGGGTAAAGAGCTCCTAAAGCTACACCAGTTGCAGTACCAAATGTAAGAAGATTCATAAATTGCCTTCGACCCATAGAAGGGACATCATTGGAACTTAATTGAGTCATTCGCTACTTGGTTCTGTTATTTATTAGTTATTATGGAGCAAATTGTTCAATTTCTGTTGCAAATAGATAGGACTTTTAATAATTTAAAGTAAAAGTTTAGGAAGTCTTAATTAATTGATTTAAATGAACCCTTTGCTAGTAGATGAAGTAATACATTATTTGATTCATCGCTGGGGGAAAAAATATGATTTTAGACTCTTTAGAAGAGGAAAATTCGTTTATTTTCAAATGATGTGGGGATTTCTTGGACAGGAATCATTCCCTTTAAGTGAAGATGAATATAAAAAATCGATAGCTGATAAAATCGAGATTTTAAATAGATGTGGATATTCAGAAGAAGTAAGGGATTGGCTAAAGAAAGTCAATGCTAAGCCAAGGTTAGGTAGAGCTGTCAGCTTGCAATTAGACCTTAATGAGAAGATGAAAGAGTTTTTGACTTAAGATTTTCTGATAAGTAAGTTAATCCAGTACCCACAAAAAATAAAAACACAATCGATATAGATAGCAATGACATAGTTAATGGGTCTGTTGAAGGGGTAATCACTGCAGATAATATTGAGGAGGAAATTACAACTATCTTCCAATTCGAAATCATTTTTTCTGTTGTGATTATTCCAAGAGAACCAAGAATAAATTGTAATACTGGCAATTGAAAAGCTATTGCAGTGCTGGACATTAATAAGAGAACAAAATCAAAATATCTTTCTATAGACCAAGTTGGTTCAACAATATCAGCTCCGAAACTAATGAAGAAATTTATTGCTGCAGGGACTAATATCCACCATGAAAAAATTAATCCTAAAAAAAATAGAAGACCTGAACCAAAAACTGCAGGCAAGATTAGGCTTTTTTCTTGTTTTGTTAAACCAGGAGAAATGAATAATATTATTTGATAAAAAATATAAGGCATAGAAACTATTAATCCGCTGTAACCTGCAACTTTAATAGCAACAAATAAAAACTCTCCTGGAGCAAGTTGGAGTAAATGAATATCACCAGCTGGAATTTCTAAAAAAGATATTAATGGCTTTATGATGAGAAAACTAAAGAATATTGAAATAAGTATTGAGTAAATTGAGTTTAGTATCCTTTGACGAAGCTCCTCTAAATGATCACTAAAAGTCATCGAATCTGATAATTTTTTTTCACTTTGAACTGTACCTCTCATTATTATTTGATAAAACTTGTGTAAGAAAAAGGTTTAAAACTACTATTGTCAAAGTCCAATTTATTTTTCGATAAACTTAATTATTTACTTAATTTAGGATTCGTTGGATCTGGTAATAAGAAAGGAGGAGCATCATTTAAGGATGATTCACCATAAGTTTCATATTCTCTATATCCACCCATTTTTCCATTTGTTTTCATTAAAGCACTCACGAAGGCAAGTAGTAAGAAAACAGTAGGAGCTCCAATTATTAATGCAGCACCAAATAGATATCCAACAATAAATTCTGGAAAACTATGATTTCCTAAAAATTCATGAGTGCCTAAAAGAAAATCAAACATTTAGATTTTAAAAATTTTTTTTTATTATAAACTAAATTACTGTTTTAAGATTTTTTTTAATGTAATCTTCTCCTCTTGTAGGATTTCCCCAAATAATTTCTCCATTTTTAAAGGAAACGCAACCCGGTCCTCCATTTTTGATTTTTTGCAAATCTTTAATCTTTACTAAATTAATTGGAACTTTAATGTTTCTTTTTGCCTTACTAAATAAAGCAGCTAAATCTGCAGCTATTTGAAGATCTTGTTCAGATGCTACTTGAGATGAAGACTTCAAAACTACATGACTGCCTGGTGATTCCTGTGCATGAAACCATAAATCGCCTTTTTTTGAGAACTTAAAGCTTATTAAGTCATTTTGCCTCATATTTCGACCTACCTGAAGCTTTAATCCTGTTGGTGTGTCAACTTGAATTGGTGAAGACTCTATCTCATATGTACTTTTCTGATCTTCTCTTTGCTTCTTGATATTGATATTAAACTCGTTACAAATTTCTTCCATAATTTCTTCTAGTAATTTGATTCTCATAAAAAGTTTTTCATGATTTAAAGAATTTAAATTTTCTAGAAGAGTAGTGAATTCTTCTAATCTCTCTAAATTTGTTTTGTAAATATTTAGTCTTTCTTTTATTAATTCTCTAGATCTCTTTAGTTTTTTTGATTTTTTATATAGTTTTTGTCCCTTTATAATATCTTGTTTTTTAATTTCATGTGAAGCAAATATATTATCAGCTTTTTCTTTATATATTTCGTAGTTTTCTGATTTTGTAAGAAGATCATATTGAATATTTAAATTCTTTTTCTCAGTATTGGTCTGTTTAAAAATTATCCCTTCAATTTTCTTTTCCAATAATTCAAGTTTTTTTTGTTTCAGATGATAATCATAATAATTCTCTAAGCTTGTGCATAAATCAATTTTATTTTCGCAATTAATTTCCTTATCAAAAAACCAAACGCAATAAAAATCTTTGTTGAATGTAGAAAAGTTAAAGTTATTGTTTTTAAACCTGTTTATCCAAATCTTCCAATTTTTAAATATCTCCTTTAGGTCTGAATTGTTAATGAAATCAATATTTTTTTCCATTATTTCTGAATTAACAGTTGCGCTAACAACCTCTAATTGTTTTGTGAGGATAGGGCTTACTCCTTGATAGGTATTTATTAAACTGTATTTCAAAGACTCAGGTACTATTGAAATTGAGTCTTTCCATGATTGAAAGGACTCATCTTCTCTAGGTTGTTTTTTGAGATTGACTGGAGGGCCAGAATAAATCGATCCTGTTGAAATTGTTCTAAAACTAGATTGACTTGATTTAATTTGTTTGCCAACGGCAATTATTTTATGTTTATTATCCAGATAAAAAATATTACTATGTTTTCCCATTAATTCAAAAATTAAATACTTATTAATTTCATCTCCAGGTTTTTTCGCAAAACTAAATTTTATAACTCTCTCGAAATCATCTTGATCAATCGAAATTAAAGCCATATACTTTAATCCGTATCTTATTTGTTTGGAAAGTGTGCTTTCTCTCCCAATCTTTTCTGGCTTATTTATCTTTAGTATTCTTGGAGAGTCTCCATTCCATGAAACTTCTAACCATGTTTGAGAATCAACTCCTCTGAAACATAACTGAATTGTATTAGGCTCTGGTTGTTGGGCAGTCTCAAACTTTGTAGGTAAGATGTTCTTTGTTAAATAATGCAAGACAGATCTAATAGATGTAATATCCATTATCTGTGGAACACCTTTTTGCATTATTCCTTTTTAATTCACAAGATGTCTATTTTACTGTAAAAAATTTAATATGAAAAATCAAAAAAAACTTATTATCCTTACTGGACCCAGCGGGGTGGGTAAAGGAACAGTTGTTAAAGAAATATTAGGTAAAGAAAAAAATTTTTGGCTTTCAATATCTGCAACTACTAGAGAACCTAGAGAGGGAGAGAAGGACGGAGAAAATTATTATTTCTTAAACCAAGAAAAGTTTAAAGAAATGATTGAACAAAACCTTTTTCTTGAATGGGCTCAATTTGCTGGGAATTACTATGGAACGCCTTTGTCTTCTGTTAATGAGAAAATAAAAAAGGGATTTACCGTACTACTTGAAATTGAAGTAGAGGGTGCAAGGCAAATAAAAAATAAGTTTCCTAATTCACAGTCAATATTTTTACTTCCTCCGGATAAAGAAGAGTTAGAGAGAAGAATAAGAAATAGAGGTACAGAGAAAGAAGAGGCAATTAAAGAAAGACTCTCAAGGGCAAATTATGAGATTTCAGTATCAAATGAGTTTGATATTACATTAACAAATCATAATGTTGATGAAACGGCAAAAAAAATAATCAAGTTAATAAAAACTTGATTATTTTCTATTTATCAACTCATTGGATGGAATAGTAAATCAGGGAAAAACCTATTAAATTCAATAATTATTCCAGCTGTAAGGCTTAGCCAAATTGCTGCTACCACTGGAGCGGATCTTACAAATTTTGTGTTTAGAATTTTGAACATTTGTTTTATGAAAGTTTTAGGATGTTTAGCGAGGACCATTAAGTGTAATATTGTTGTCTTTCTCTCTTAAATCTCCATTTCTACCTTGCTTATTAGCAAGAAGAGGCCATTGGGCTCCTTTTACAAGACATTTTCTGGCTAAGTCTAGGTCAATAATGATCTCAAGATCTGCTGGATTCTTAGTCTTTTTTGATTCAATGAGATACTCTCTTCCTGACCAACCTATAATTCCAGCAATGTAAATGAATAATACTCCGGGAATAAGTAAATCTCCTTCATGACCTCTATTTAGAAGGGCCCCCCATGGCTCAAGAGGAGGTCCAATTATTAAATGAGGAAGACCATCATCTCCGCATGATGCTTTTCCATATCTTTCAAATCTTGCTATGTCTTTTTGAGTAGTTGCAGAATTTGCTCTCTCAATGAATTTAGGATTTTCAGAGCATTTTGTGAGGGCTGAAGCGGTATATTCTGTGCCGGCTCTATCTGCGTTTAAGGCTGGCCCATTTGCAGCTAGAGCAATTGGAGTAATTCCGAGGAACAGAAAAACTGAGGTTATGATTGAAAAAAAGAATTTCATAAGTTGCAATCTTTAATTCCTTAAAGTGTGTTAAGTAAGAAATTAATATTAAAATAGAACAAGTTGAATCAAAAATGCATAAAGTTTTAGCTATTGAAACAAGTTGTGATGAGACATCTGTCTCAATAGTTTCTAATATTGGCGATACTTTCAAAATACATTCAAATATAATTGCCTCTCAAATTGAAGATCATTCAAAGTGGGGAGGAGTTGTTCCTGAACTTGCAGCTAGAAAGCATTTAGAATTATTACCTTATGTTTTAGATAAGGCTCTAGAAGAAGCAAAAATTAAAATTGAGGAAGTTGATTATATTGCGTCAACTGTAGCTCCTGGATTAGTTGGTTGTTTACGAGTTGGCTCTATAACTGCAAGATCACTTTGCATGTTACATTCAAAGCCATTTTTGGGTATTCATCATTTAGAAGGGCATTTATCTTCAATTCTATTTTCTGAGAACTATCCAAAAAAATCTTTTCTCACATTACTTGTTAGTGGTGGACACACTGAATTGATAAAGGTTAATGATAGAAGAGTAATGCAAAGACTTGGGAAAAGTTTTGATGATGCTGCAGGAGAAGCATTTGATAAAGTTGGACGATTACTAGGCCTAAGTTATCCTGGGGGACCGGAAATTGAAAAGGCAGCTAAGAATGGGGATCCAAAGAAATTCAATTTACCAAAATGTAGGATTTCTGATAAAAAAGGTGGATTTCTTAAATATGACTTCTCTTTTAGTGGTCTAAAAACTGCTGTATTAAGACTAGTTGAAAAAATAAATTTAGATGGAAAGACAGTCCCAGTTCCTGATATTGCAGCTAGCTTTGAGAGAGTAGTAGCAGAGGTCTTGGTAGAGAGAACTATAAGATGTGCAAAAGATCATTGCTTGGATAATGTTGTTGTTGTTGGTGGAGTAGCCGCTAATAATACATTAAGAAAAATGATGATTAGTGAAGCTAGTAAAAAATCTATTAAAGTTCATTTAGCTCCTCTTAATCTTTGTACAGATAATGCGGCGATGATTGGAGCTGCGGCTTTGTTCAGGATCAAATTTAAAGATCATTTAAGTTCTCTTAAATTAGGTGTTTCAGGAAGACTATCAATCGAACAAGCAAATTCCCTTTATAAAGAAAATCCTCCTTTCTAAGTCCAATGAACAATCAACCTAAAATTGAGGTTAAAGAAACAAAAAACTTCGTTGATAAAAAGGAACTAAATTTATGGAAAAGGGGTTTTACCCCTCAAGCTGAGATATGGAACGGAAGGATGGCAACTGTTGGTATAGGAATAATTTTTATTATTATTGCTCTAATAAGTCAATTTTCTTAAAAAAGATCAAATTTATTTGGATTAAAAGTAGTTTTGAGAGATTTGATAAAATTTAGTTCTATCTATCTCATAAATTAAATTAAAAAGTTATTCCATTTAATGGACTTGAGTTAAGATTATTGATTTAATCAAAATAATAAGTATTTTTATTATTTGTAATTTTATATGACGCCTGAAAGGCTTGGATTACTTTGGGGAATAACTGTATTTGCAGGAGCTTGTGCTCGATTATTTTCTTCTTTTACAGGATTCCCAAGTGTTGTTATTTTATTGCTTTCTGGATTATGCATCGGTAGATCAGGTCTTGGTCTGGTTGAGCCTCTAGATCTCGGACAAGGGCTTGAAACTATTGTGGGGCTTCTAGTCTGTTTGGTTCTGTTTGAAGGTGGACTAAATTTAAAACTGCCTGAGGGGAATATAAGAAATACTGTTTTGAAAATTTCATTGGTAAGACTTTTTATTTCATTATCAGCTGGAATTTTTATTGCTCATTGGCTGGCAGGTCTCTCATGGCAAGTTGCAGGGATATATAGTGCCATAGTTCTAGCTACTGGACCAACAGTTGTCTCTCCATTAGTGGAACAAATAAAATTAGCTTCCCCTCTCTCGGAAGTTTTGAAAGCTGAGGGATTATTGCTTGAACCAATAGGAGCAGTACTAGCATTACTGCTTTTAGAATTTACTTTAGGGGACCTCCATGGGATTAACGATGTATTTATAGCATTAATGCAAAGGTTAGGTGGAGGAGTCTTAATCGGATTAACTACAGGTTGGTTACTATCAGAAATTTTAAAGAAAATAAAAAATGATGCCTCATTTGGTATTGAGCTTCAAGTTACACTTGGATTTATTTTCCTAGTGTATGGAATTTGTGAATATTTTTTACCAGAATCAGGATTACCTGCTTCTGTCGCGGCAGGTTTTATTGTTGGCAAAAGAGAAGTTATAGATAAGGAGAGATTGGATAATCTAATAGGTGAATTAGCTCAATTGGCAATAACAGTTCTTTTCCCTCTTTTGGCCGCAGACGTTTCCTGGGGTGAATTAAGTCCGCTTGGCTGGGGAGGGGTTGTTTGCGTTTTTATGTTGATGATAATTGTTCGGCCTATCGCTATCTGGATAGCAACAATTGGAAGAGAATTAAACTTAAAAGAAAAAATATTTTTAGCCTGGTTAGCCCCAAGAGGTATTGTTACTGCTGCAGTAGCTTCTCTTTTTTCTATCAGATTAGAGCAGGCTGGGATCCTTGGGGCTGGCCGTCTCCAAGGTTTAGTTTTTCTCACTATTTTGATGACAGTAGGAATCCAAGGTCTTTCTGCTAAACCTTTAGCGAATAGGCTTGAATTAGGTCAAAAAAATAATTTAAATTAATTAAGACATCTTTCAATTCGAGATATATCAGTTTTACTCTCTGAGAAAAGCTCCCAACTTTGAATTAAATCTGGCCCACTGAGAGATCCAAAAAAGGCTACTCTTAATGATTTCATTAATATCCCTTTTTTAACGTTATGCATTTTTGAGATTTCGTTAATTATTTCTTTGGCTTTCTCTTTATCTAGTTTCATAGTTTTTTGCTCAATTAAATAATTTAAGATTATTTTTAGAGATGATACGCTGACCTTGTTTTCCAGAAAATCTTGACCTTCTTTTTGAATTGGAGGTATTAAAAAAAATGGTTTTGATTGATCAATGGCATCTTTTAAAAGAGTCATAGAGTCTCTAAGCAAAATTGCTAATTTATTAGCCCATTCTTGAGATGGTGCTACCCAACTATTATCATCCCAGTATTTCCTCATAATCTTACTTAACTTTATTGATTCCATATTTTTTATATATTGAGAATTAATCCAATTGAGTTTTTCCCAATTGAATTTAGCTCCAGCTTTATTTATGTCTGATAAGTCAAAAATGTCAGATATCTCATCAAGTGAAAGTATTTCTTTGTCTGCAGATTTTGGAGACCAACCTAAAAATGCCATATAGTTCGATAAGGCCTCAGGTAAATATCCCATTTCTCTAAATTCGTCGATTGAAGTAACGCAATCTCTCTTAGATAATTTTTTCCCTTCATTATTTAGTATTAGCGGTGTATGTGAAAAAGTTGGCAAATTAAAATTTAATGCTTTGTAAAGCAAGATTTGTTTTGCAGTGTTTGAGATATGGTCTTCACCCCTTACAACATGTGTAATTTTCATGAAATTATCATCAACTACAACTGCAAGATTATATAAAGGATCTCCAATCTCATATCCATTTGCCCTTCTTGACAAAACCAAATCACCACCTAAGTCCTTCCCTTGCCATTTGATTTCACCTCTTATTTGATCTATCCATTTAATTTCAATTTTTTCATCAATCTTAAACCTTATTACTGAAGTCTTCCCTTGGGATATGAATGTTTCTATTTCTTCTTTTGAAAGACTTCTATGTCTATTATCATGCTTGGGAGGTAACCCTTTCTTTTTTTGTTCTTCTCTTAATTCAGAAATTTCATCTTCTGTTGTAAAGCACCTATATGCAGCTCCACATTCCAGAAGCTCTTTAATATAATTTTTGTGAATCGAAATTCTTTCACTTTGCTTTAAAGGTTCTTCATCCCATTTAAGTCCAAGCCATTTCAAACCCTCTAATATATTTTTTGTATATTCAGATTTCGATCGAAGAAAATCAGTATCTTCTATTCTAATAAGAAATTTTCCGCCTATTTTTTGTGCATATAACCAGTTAAACAATGCTGTTCGCGCTGTTCCAATATGAAATAAACCCGTTGGACTCGGTGCTAGTCTTAAACGTTTTTCCAAATTTCTTTTAGAAAAAACGGGACCGACGGGATTCGAACCCGCAACTTCCGCCGTGACAGGGCGGTGCTCTAACCAGTTGAACTACGGTCCCAGAGTTTTGTTCTAAATTTATTTAGAACTTCATTCTTAAAATTATCAGATCATAATACTTAATTTATGGGGTTGTAATAAAAAAAATTTATTAATTTGAGGATTTAAAGAAATAATTAGTTTTTTAACTGCCACAGTGTATTCAACTATTTATTTTTGAGGTCTAAAACCAGCAGGTTCTATCAACCTAACTTGATTGCCTCTAGCAGTAAATTCTCTGCCTTGGTCACTTTGTACGACAACTCTACCACCAGACTTAACTCTGATAACTCTTGCACGAACCCATCCTAAAGCTGCTGATTCGAGGACTTTAACTACGTCCCCAGGTTGAAGATCTAACTCCATCTTATGAAAAAATGATTTACATAATGTTGATCAAACGCGTCGTGGAGGACTTGAACCCCCGACATCAGGTTTTGGAGACCTGCGTTCTACCAACTGAACTAACGACGCATTTAAATAATTATAAGCGTCTTTGTGACCAATAAGTTGATTAATTTACAACTTTATCGATCAAAGCGTTGTTTTACGCGAGTAGCTTTTCCTACTCTATCTCTCAGATAGAATAACTTAGCTCTTCTTACTTTACCTCTACGTTCAACTTTTAGAGAGGCAACCTGTGGACTATGTAGCATAAATACTCTTTCAACACCTATACCCTGAAAAATTCTTCTAACTGTAATAGTCTGGTTAATTCCTCCATGTCTTTTTGCTATGACAACGCCTTCATAAGGTTGGACTCTTTCTTTATTACCTTCTGTAATTTTCACTCCAACTTTAACAGTGTCACCAACATAAATTTCTGGTAATTCTTTTTTTAATTGTTCGTTTTCAAATTCCTTAATAAGATTGGATGCGCTTAAGGTTTGCGTAGTCTCAGAAACCGTATTTTTTTCTTTTTGTTCAACTGCTACATCAACTGATGCGTCAGCTTTAATACCGGTTTCTAAATCCTTTTCTTGTTTCTCTTTGGCCATTTTGGTCATTATTATCCTACAAGTTTTATATCTTAACCTTTTGACTCGCCTTTAGTAACCTTTTTGGTAAATGAAATTGTTTTCGAAAACATTTGGAATCCTGTGACGAGCATCCATAAAACTCCAAGGGAATTAAATATTACGTATATAAGTTCTCCATTATCTCCAAGCCATTCGCCCTCATGGAGAGACATTAACCAATGTACTTGTTCTCTAGAGTAACCCAGTAAATCTTTTGAAACCCTATAAAGAAGACCAGTAATTGAAGATATAAATAAAGGAAGAAAAATCCAGGGCGCCAAAGCCTTATGAAATTGCCTAGAATTAAATAAAGTTTTCATTTTCGTTTTTTCCAATTGTTATTGATAGATTTAAGGTAGCCAAGATCATAAAGGCTATTTTGAACATATTTACTTATTACTATTATTTATTCCAATGAGACATTTTGCAGATCTTTTGTTAAATAAAAATAATTCCAAACCTAATGATCAAGTTCCTTTTATTCAAAGGAGAAGAGGTATAGAAATAAAGTCTTCACGGGAAATAAATTTGATGAAAAAATCTAGCAGAATCGTAGCTACTGTTTTGAGAGAAATTAATGACTTAATCAAACCTGGAATGAGTACAAAAGATTTAGATGATTTCGCAGAAAAGAGGATAAAAAGTTTTGGAGCTGTGCCAAGTTTTAAGGGCTACCATGGATTCCCTGCTAGTATTTGTTCTAGCATTAATAATGAGGTTGTCCACGGTATTCCAAGTAAAAATAAAATAATTAAAAATGGTGACTTGGTTAAAATTGATACAGGGGCATATTTAGATGGTTTCCATGGAGATAGTTGTATATCAATTTGTGTAGGAGAAGTTAGTCCAAAGGCTCAAAAACTTAGTGATATAGCTTTTAAAGCATTGTATGCGGGCCTTTCGAAAATCAAAGCCGGGAATACACTTCTAGATGTGGCTGGGGAAATTGAAGACGTTGTTGTAAAAAATGGCTTTAGTGTTGTAGAAGACTATACAGGTCATGGAGTTGGACGAAATCTTCATGAAGAACCATCGGTATTTAATTTTCGGACCAAAGAATTGCCTAACGTAGTCCTTCGCGAAGGAATGACATTAGCGGTGGAACCTATTGTTAATGAAGGGACTAAATTTTGCAAAACACTAAATGATAGATGGACCGTAATAACAAAAGATGGAAAACTATCGGCCCAATGGGAACATACAATAGTTGTTTTTAAAGATGGTATTGAAATATTGACAGATCGAGATTTTTAGTAACTAAGATTTATATTTATAGATAATTTGACAATATAAAAAATTAAAAAATTCTTTCAATGGGAAAAGTACATATGTTAAAGGGTTTGGACTTATTATTACTAAATAATTTTTTGAATTGGCTAAATCATAAATTTTTTTAGAAACAAATTTTGGACTCATTATCCCGAGAGGATTTAATTCTGATTTAAAAGGCCCTAAGATGATTTTTTTAATTATTAATTTTTTCTTTGTATTTTTGTCCAGTAGATTTTTTTTGAAAGAAACTAATTGACCAATAAGGGATTTACTAATCTCATATGACGGATTTAGAGCGGGTAATATTTCTGCTTCAGATGTATTTATCCAAATCTCTTTTTTTATTTGTGAATCATTGCTTAGAGCAATATCTTCAAATAAATTTAAAAATTTGAATTTGCTTAATGCATTTATCTCAATTGAGTTTTCATAATTAGAATTTTCTCTACTCAAATCATAGATACCATGGTTCAAAATTAAAATGTCTATATTCTCTAATTGTTTTTTTAATGATGACTCCTTCCCACATTCCCATTTAATCCATTCATTTGGAGATTCAAGATTTATTTCATAATTAGTTTTACTATGAGTAAATCCAATCACTTTAAATCCTTTTTGTCGAAACAACTTTGTTAATTCTTTCCCTAGCGCACCTGAGGCTCCAGTAATCCCTATGGTTTTTTCGTTTTTGGTTGGATTTATCATTTTGCTTGATTTTTATGAGATACCAAATAATTAAAATAAATTTACCAAAAAAAGATTATTTATTTTTTTATTTGATTAAAACTCATAAATAAATATTTGTTTAGTTCTGAAAAAAATATTATCTTAGACCTATTAATAAATAATTTACTAAATTATGAGCGATATATTATTAATTGGCTCATGTGAGCCATTTAGTGGTAAGTCTGCAATGGTTCTTGGGATAGCAAAAAAACTTTTACAGAAGAAAAAAAAAGTACGCATTGGAAAACCTTTAGCAACGTGTATTGAACTTACAAATCTTCCCTCAATGTCTTATGAAGGATTAATAGATGATGATGTTAAGTTTATTGGATCAACGTTAAATATCGAAGAGGAGAATTTAATTTCTTCAGTAGGGTTATTGGATAATATCTCAGCTGAAAAAAGAATCTTCAATAAAGACTTACTCCCAGGAAAAGGTTTTGATCAGATTGAAGGATTGGTTAATGATGATTTTGAAGGTCTTAATATTTTAGAGGCAGCCGGAAGTCTTCATGAGGGTATGATTTATGGCTTAAGTCTCCCACAACTAGCTAAGGATTTAGATGCCAAAGTTTTAATTGTGAATTTATGGGAAGATTGTAAAAGTGTAGATGCATTACTTGATGCGAAAAAACAATTAGGTGAGAAATTGGCTGGAGTTGTATTAAATGGAGTTTTGCCGCAAGAACTCGAAAAAGTAAAAAATGAAATAATACCCTCTCTTAAGGATCTGGATATTGAAGTGTTTGGAGTGATGCCTAAATCGCCACTTCTTAGAAGTGTCACCGTAGGTGAGCTTGTAAGAAGGCTAGATGCCCAAGTAATTTGTTGCCCTGAAAAAGATCAATTGCTAGTTGAAACATTAAGCATTGGTGCAATGGGGGTAAATTCTGCAATGGAATTTTTCAGGAGAAGACGAAATATGGCTGTAGTTACTGGAGCTGATAGAACTGATATCCAACTTGCTGCTTTGGAGGCTTCGACTCAATGCCTTATTTTAACTGGTTTAGGAGATCCTTTGTCACAATTGATTCATAGAGCAGAGGAATTGGAGGTGCCAATTTTAAAGGTGGAATTAGATACTCTTTCCTCCGTGGAAATTATTGAACAAGCTTTTGGTCATGTCAGAATTCATGAATCAATTAAAGCTTCTTATGCTATTCAATTAGTTCAAGAGCATGTAAATCTAAAAAGAATTCTTGAAAAAATAGATTTTCCCTGCAATTTTTCAGATAAATGCTAATTTCAAATATAGGAACTTTATTATTTTGAGTCGCTCTTTAGATCTACCAGCAACTGAAGGTGTTGATGCCTTAGCTCAAGAACTTGCAAAACTCCAAGATAATGGAAAAAGGAGAATTGCTTTTTTAGGTAGTAGACACGTACCGGTCGTAGATATCCACTTAATTGAGTTGATAGCAAGGTCGTTAGCAGAGGAAGGACATAATATCCTTACGTCTGGATCTCAAGGTGTTAATGCAGCTGTTATTCGAGCTGTCTTAGATATTAATCCATCATTATTAACTGTTTTATTACCACAAAGTCTTGATAGACAAATTCCTGAAATAAAGGACCAACTTGAGAGGGTTATGCATTTGGTTGAAAAAAGTGAAAATGATGAATTACCTTTGCCACTTGCAAGTAGTCTTTGTAATCAAGAAATTATTACTAGATGCGATCAATTAATATGTTTTGCATTTCACGATAGTGAAACTTTGCTCAATAGTTGTAGATGTGCTGAAGAAATGGGCAAAGTGGTTAGTTTGTTATTTTTTGATTAAATTAATCCATTTCCCCTTATTAAAAGATGATTTATGCTAATAATGTTTAGCGTTTAATAATTTACTATGGCAGAAAGTTTTTCATTTGATGTAGTTTCTGATTTTGATAGACAAGAATTAGTCAATACTTTGGATCAAGTTAAAAGGGAAATTTCTCAGCGTTACGATTTGAAGGGCACGGATACTTCAGTTGAATTAGATAAAGAAAATATTTTTATAATCACCAATAGCGAACTAACCTTAAATTCTTTAAATGACATAATTAGACAAAAGGCAATAAAAAGAAAATTATCTTTAAAAATATTTGACTACGGTGAAATTGAAATAGTTAGCGGTAATAGAATTAAACAGACAATTTTATTAAAAAAAGGAATTAAACAAGAAATTGCAAAAAAAATTAGTAAAAATATAAGAGATCAAATAAAAAAAATTAATGTCAGTATCAACGGAGAAACTCTCAGAGTAGCTAGTAAGAGCAAAAATGATCTTCAATTAGCAATTAAGCTTGTTAGTGAGTTGGAAGAGTCTTTGAATATTCCTCTAAAAGCTAATAACTTTAGATAAAATTCTAGTAGGATTATTTTAAAATATGGCAGATCATTCAGAATCTCTCATTAAATCACTTATTAAGAAGGTAAAAGAATATCCTCGTTTTTCAAAAGGAGAAATAGAGAAATTTTGTTGGATGGCGGTACATGAGCATAAGCATGGTGTTTTACCCTCTGAATATGACATAAGGGAGATAGATGAGGATCTTTATTTAGAACTTTTGCAAGAATTTAAATCCAATATCCACTAAAAATATCTGTATACAAATTCACAATTATTAAAAAAATATTTTAATTAAATGTCTTATTAATGCACTAATTAGTCTATTTAAATATGATTAACTAAAAGAAAAAATTTAATGTCAACATCCTTTAAAAATGTCACACCAACAGGTCCTGGTGGCACAGCAACATTACTGATTGTATTGTCTTTTACTGGCTTTCTTTTACTTACCCAATCTCTTTTTGTTGTGCCTTCAGGACAAGTTGCAGTTGTTACAACATTAGGGAAAGTAAGTGGACCCTCAAGAAGAGCTGGTTTAAACTTTAAACTTCCATTTATTCAGTCTGTATATCCATTTGATATAAAAACTCAAGTTCAACCTGAAAAATTTGAAACTTTAACTAAAGATCTTCAAGTTATTAGAGCTACCGCTACTGTTAAATACTCAGTAAAACCTAACGAAGCAGGAAGGATTTTCGCAACAATTGCAAGCAGAAATAGTGATGTTTATCAGAAAATTGTTCAGCCATCTTTGCTAAAAGCTCTTAAATCGGTTTTTTCTCAATATGAGCTAGAAACAATTGCTACTGAATTCGCAGTGATTTCTGAGAAAGTGGGAGATACTGTTGCAAAAGAACTAAATTCATTCGATTACGTAGATGTTAAAAGTTTAGATCTTACTGGATTAGAAATTGCTGAAGAATATAGAGCTGCTATTGAACAAAAGCAAATAGCTGGTCAGCAACTACTTAGAGCAAAGACAGAAGTTGAAATTGCAGAACAAGAAGCACTTAGATATGAGACATTAAATAGAAGTCTTGACGATCAGGTACTTTTTAAATTATTCCTCGACAAATGGGATGGTAGTACACAGGTTGTTCCTGGCTTACCAGGTTCAGAAGGAGGTACTCCCCCAGTAATAGTTGGTGGTAGACGATAATTATTTAGATATAATGTTTCTAAAGTTTAAATCATTTACTTATTTTTCTTTAAGGAACGAATAGTAAATGATTATTTTTTAATTGCATTAAAAGATTCGTCAAAAGCTTCAATAGTTTTATCAATTTCTTCTTCGCTGTGAGCTAGTGATGTGAAACCGGCTTCGAAGGGGCTTGGCGCTAGGTAAATTCCTCTTCGAAGCATTTCTCTATGCAACTTACCAAAAAGTTCCGCATCATTTGTTTTTGCTTCATCAAAGTTCCTAACTGGCCCATCGCATAAGAAAAATCCAAACATAGCGCTTACACTTCCACCGTTAATAGCAATACCGTTATTTTCTGCAGACTGAATAATTCCTTCTATTAATCTAGACGTTATTGAGTCAAGTTTATCGTAGGTACCATCTTGTTTGAGCAGTTCAAGAGTTTTTATCCCAGCAGTCATTGCGAGTGGATTCCCACTCAAAGTACCTGCTTGGTATACCGGCCCTGAAGGGGCAACCATTGACATTATTTCTTTCTTGCCTCCATAAGCTCCAACAGGCAGGCCTCCACCAATTACTTTCCCAAGGGTTGTTAAATCAGGAGTAACCCCAAATTTTTCTTGAGCTCCTCCATAACTTATTCTGAATCCAGTCATAACTTCGTCAAAAACCAATAAGGAACCATTCTCAGTGGTTAATTCCCTTAATCCCTCCAAGAATCCAGGTTCTGGAGTAATAAATCCAGCATTACCAACGATAGGCTCAAGAATAACCCCCGAAATGGCATCAGGATTTTCAGAAAATAATTTTTTTACTGCTTCAAGGTCATTGTAGGGAGCAGTAAGTGTGTTAGCAGTTGTTGAACGTGGAACACCTGGAGAATCTGGCAAACCGAGAGTGGCTACACCTGATCCTGCTTTTACTAAAAACATATCTGCATGACCGTGATAGCAACCGTCAAATTTGATAACTTTATCTCTTCCAGTAAATGCTCGCATAAGTCTTAAAACAGCCATGCATGCTTCAGTTCCACTATTGACAAATCTAACCATTTCTACAGATGGGACTGCATCTATTACCATTTCAGCAAGTTGGTTCTCTAGAACGCATGGAGCACCAAAGCTAGTTCCTTTCTCTATTGCTTCCTGTAATGCCGTTGTAACTTCAGGGTGGGCATGTCCGCATATAGCAGGTCCCCAGCTTCCTATGTAGTCGATATATCTATTTCCATCAATATCCCAAGCAAAAGGACCTTTGACTCTATCAAAAACAATTGGTTGGCCTCCTACAGACTTAAAAGCTCTTACTGGAGAGCTTACTCCTCCTGGCATTAGTTGTTGGGCGTCAGAGAAAATTTCTTCTGATTTTGTGTAATTTAATATGTCAGTCACAATTTAGCTAAATGATGTTTTGAGAAAAATCTAGTCATGTTCTAAATTAGAAATAAGTAAAAACTTTGTCAATCAGATTGAAATTCTACATTATGATATTTTTATTGCGATAGTTTGGATTGTAAATTATTAATTTTAAAGAAATCATGATAAAAAATAATATTACTTTTAATAACTCTTTATTAATAAGCGTTTTCAAGCATTAAAGAAATTCAATTTATTTTATTTATATTTCGAATAAATTATCCTCCTCCTCAAAAAAATCTTCATTTATTTCGTTTAAGTCAAGATCTATCATTACTGGGGCATGATCACTTGGACGCAAATTACCTCTAGGGGAGCTGTCTATGACACAACTTTTAAGTTTTGATGACAGTTCTTTGCTGATATATATATGGTCTATTCTCCAACCTTTATTTAATTCAAATGCGTTATTACGGTAATCCCACCAACTCCAATGGCCAGTATTTTGTTCATAAATCCTGAACGAATCTATTAATCTTTTTTTCAGAACATTATTTAGTGCACTTCTCTCTATCTCAGATGCCATTATTCCTCCTTCATATTTCTTTGGATCATGAATATCCAAGTTAGATGGAGCAACATTAAAATCACCCATGAGACATATTAATTCTCCTTTTTTTTCTTGCTCATCCAAAAATGAAGCTAAACAATTTAGCCAATTAATTTTGTATTCGAACTTACTAGATTCTAGAGAAGATCCATTTGGAACATAGACATTTATAATTTTAATGCCATTAATATCAGCAGAAATCAATCTTTTTTGATCTAGGAAAATTTCGATATTTTGATTAGAGTCATTACAACCGTAGAATCCTTTTTTAACATTTTCTGGCTTTATTTTGGAAATAATAGCCACACCATTGTATGATTTTTGTCCGTAAATCTCTACTGAGTATCCTATTTTTTCAAAAGGTTTAACAGGGAAACTATCGTCCATTACTTTTGTTTCCTGCAAACATAGAATATCTGGATTGGATTGATTAATCCAATCTAATATTTGTGGAAGTCTAGTTCTTATAGAGTTAACATTCCAAGTTGCTATTAACAAATTTCTACGAAATTATGTAAAATTAAAATAGCAAGAAATTTTGGCGTTAAAGAATTTTGAAATTAAATAAAATGAAAAATTACTTTTGCAAAAGCGTTTTTAAACCAATTACGGTTGTAATATTTTTTAGTTTATTTATTCCCTTAAAAAGTGATTACCTAAATGCTGAATATTTATTTGAAGAATTAGAAATCGATACCTCAACTAAAACAGATGATGATAGTTCAGCTCTTCCAACTAATCCTTTTGAACTTGTGGAAATGATTCGGAGACAAAATAGTATGAATGATGCCACTGATCCTTCTGATGCTATTGACGATGCTTTAAAGTCTTTTAATAGTTTGGAGGAAAATTAAGAAATTTAATAAGATAAATTGTTATTTTCAAATTTTTAATATGTTAAAAAACCCTATCCCAAAAGTTACTAACCAATTACAGCATAGAGCGATCGGTATTATTAATGGTAAATTCACTCCCCTTAGTAATGAACAATTAAATAGAGGCTTTTTAATTGACAATAAAGACGAAAAAATTGAAACAGTAGTTCTTGGAAAAGCATTATCACTTTTAAAAAAGCATATTGATTTAAAGAAAAGTTATTATTGGATTGTTTATCCAAAGAATAAAAATACTCAAAACTTACATTTACAAGTTGCAGGTATATGGGATCCCTATCAACTGAATAATTTCCCCAATGATTCTTCAAAAACTAACTTCTCAAAATTATTAGAAGAATTAGATCTAAAAGACAATTATTTTTCTGTTAGAGGAGAATTAGTTTTTGTTAACACTCAAAAGAAAGAAATTGTTATCAAAATTAACCCTGCTATAAAGTCAAAAAATTTAAAAAATAAAAACTTTAAATTAGTCATAAAAGGAGAGCTTTCTCTTGAACTTTTGCATAGCTTTGTAAGTTTAGATATCAACAGAGATGGAAATTCTTTGCAATTAATAAGTTACGAAGTGATTGAAAAAAATCTTTCTAAAAATAACTAGAATGAAAGATTGATTTCCACCGCAATTTTACCAGTTAAGAAATCTATGATTTATGGATGATGTTTTAATTGAATGTTCTCCTGGTATCTCTGGAGATATGTTGTTAGGCGCTTTTTATGATTTAGGGGTTCCTAAACAAGTTATTGAACAGCCACTTATTGATCTTGGATTAAAGGATCTATATCAACTAGATTTTAAGGAATCAAAAAGTTGTTCAATCCGAGGCATCAAGGCAAAGGTTGAGAATATTGACTGTAGTCCTATTAAAAGAACTTGGAGAAGTATCAAGGAACTTATTTTAAATGGCAACTTAGAAGATAAATTAAAAAAAATAATTTATGAAGTATTTGAATCTTTAGCAATTGCCGAAGGAAAAGTTCATGGTATTAAATCTGATGAAGTTCATTTTCATGAAATTGGAGCTATAGATTCATTGGTAGATATAATTGGGGTATGTTCAGCATTTAATTACTTAAATCCAAAGAGGGTTTATTGTAATGAACCAATGTTGGGGAGAGGTTTTGTTCAAACTGAGCATGGAAAATTATCTGTACCACCTCCAGCTGTAATAGAGCTAATAAGACAAAAAAATATTAAGGTTTTATCAAATCGTGACTCAATTGAAGGCGAACTCTCAACACCAACTGGTATTGCTTTACTTGCTAATTTAGTCGACTATCTAGAACCTCCTGTAAAATTTTCTATTAACTCTTATGGCGTAGGCATTGGTAACCAAAAATTTCCATTCCCTAATTTGGTAAGAGTTTATAAAATTTCTTCATTTGAGGATTCTTCTATTAACGATAATGAACAAATTAGTCCAAAGTGTGAAGAGATATCTATTCAAGAAGCATGGATTGATGATCAAACACCCGAAGATATATCTAATTTTGTGGAGAAACTTAGAATTGAGGGAGCTTACGATGTTTCCTATCAAGCTACCAATATGAAAAAAAATAGGATTGGATTTTCTATTCAAGCAATCTTGCCCATTGAGAAAAAAGAATTTTTTAGGCGATTATGGTTTGATTATTCCAGCACTATTGGGGTTCGTGAAAGGACCCAATCTAGGTGGATATTACTTAGACGTAGAGGAGAATGTTTAACTACTTTTGGAAATATAAAAGTTAAACAAACTTTGAAACCCGATGGATCAATAGATATGAAACCAGAAAATGATGAGGTTTTGAGATTAAAATTAAATCATAAAATATCAACTTATGAAATAAGAAAAATAATCCAAGAGTCAAGTAATAAATTTAAAGCATTTGAAAACTGGAAATGAGATTTAATAGAAGCAATCAACCATATTTGATAGTCCTTAAAAAAATTAATTTTGGTAGTTTAAAGAGTATTTTCTTTATTTCAAGCTTATTATATTTTTGCATCTATTTTTTTTATAATATTGATCAAATTTCTTTTTCTATTAATCTAGAAAGAAACGGAATAAATTTATCTTTATCATTTTTATTTTGTGTTTTAAGTATTTACCTAAACGCTTATGCATGGAAATATATTGTTAAATGGTTTGGAACAGAATTTAAAAGTAATAAGCTAGTCTCTTTTTATGTTTTAACAAATATTCTTAAATACGTTCCAGGAGGGATTTGGCATTTTGTAGAAAGATTTAATTTTATAAAAAAAATAAGTAATTCTCATATCGCTTTGTATTCGACTCTTATAGAACCTTATTTTATGTTGAGTGGATCATTTCTGTTGGCATCGCTGGGATTAATTTTTTCACCAATTTATTTTTTTTTAATTTTTCCTTTAGTATTTTTGAACAGGAAATTAATTTATCTTGTATTAAAAAGAATAGGGTCTCTTAAAGGAAAAGTATTTGAGGTTTTGAGACTTCCCAATTCAAAAGGCCAATTTGAAGAGAGAATAAATATAATTTCTTTTTTCCCTACTAAAGCTTTAATACTTGAAATTGGGTTTGTTTTATCTAAATTTATTGGTTTTTATATTTGCTTAAATACTTTTTATACAAGTAATACTCTGAACATTATATTTTTATTAGTAATCTTTTCTTTGTCATGGTCTTTAGGCTTGGTAGTCCCAGCAGCTCCAGGAGGAGTAGGTGTTTTTGAGGCCAGCTTCCTTTTTTTTGTTGGCAAAAGTATTCCGCAAAATATAATTCTCATTTGCTTAATTTATTTTAGGGTTATATCTACCTCGGCAGATTTGTTCTTAAGCTTGCCTTTTTTAATAAGAAAACTATCTAAAAGAATTTAGTTTTTTCTCTCTAAACTTGGTATCAATGTAATTGATGCAATAAGGCCTAAAGTCATGATAAGAATAGCTGGTAATATTGCCTCTACCATTCTTTCATCTCCAGCATATTGATATATCCTCACAGATAATGTATCAAAATCAAATGGTCTCAAAATAAAGGTTATGGGTAATTCTTTTATCGTGTCTACAAAAACTAAAAGTGATCCTACGAATATTGGTCCCTGAAGAAGAGGTAGATGAATTCTTTTGATGATTCCCGGCCAATTCTCTCCTAGTCCTAGTGCAGCTTCATCAAGACTAGGCGAAATTCTCTCAAGACTTGAATCAATAGAACCCTTAGAAATAGTTAGAAATCGAACAAGATAACCCCAAATTAGTAAGCAAATAGCAATGAAATTGAATTTTGGAGAAGAAATGCTTATTAAAGATAAAGCTAATATAGTACCTGGAATTGCATAACCTATTCCCGCAAGGTTTGTTAATAGTCCTAGTAATAAGCTTCTATTTTGACGTCTTGCTAAGGAAATTATTAAGGAGAATAACATCGTTATTAAGGCAGTAAAAAATCCTAGACTTATTGTCCTGAATGATAGGGTAAGTAATTCTATAGATAACTCTTTTTGAATTTGATCGATATTGAGCATAACCCAAAAACATGGAATTCCAAAAGAGAAAATTGGAGGAAATAAAGATATTGCTATTGCTAAAAGAGCTCTTATTTTTTTTAATTCCCACCCTTGAGAGTCTTTTGATGCTGGATTTTCACTCCACCTCTTTGATTTTCTTCTCGATAATTTTTCAAAAATAATTAAAGTGAAAATTATTAATAAAGCTACCAACGATAGTCCAATAGCACTTTTTGGATTACCCTCAATTATCCAATTTTCGGCTATGCCCGTAGAAATACTTGGAATATTTAATAATGCAAATGTACCTAACTCATTCATTACTTCCATACACATTAAACTTATTCCTGTGATTAGTGCTGGTAACGCCATTGGAAAAGCGATTTTAAAGAAGCTCCTCCATGGCCCAACTCCTAATCCTCTACTAGCATTTATTTGATTAACTCCAAATTTATTAAAACTTTCGTTAGCAAGAATGAATACATATGGATAAGTAGAAATTGAAAGTATTAATACCCCCCACCATAAACCGGTTACTTGATACCCAAAAATACTTCCTAAATCCTGCAAAACAGCTGTTATTAGATATGCTGGGGCGGCTAGTGGAATGAGCTGACAAATACGGAGAACTTTTCTGAACTTAAAATCACAATTTGATAGTAACCATCCATTTAAAGTGCCTAATCCTCCTCCAAAAAAACTTGTTAGTACTAAAACTTTTAAAGTTTCTAATACCTCTTCTCCTCCAGCAATGCCTAATGAAAAATTCCCACTTACAACATATTGGACACCTTCAAGAAGAAAATTGGAAATTGGAATGATTACTAAAAGTGAGACAATAAACGAAGTAAAATAAAAAAGTTTTAATTCGGTTAATGCTTTTTTAAATCCTTTAATAAGTATTTTCAAAAATTAATTAAATCCTAATATGTAAACACTAATCTGTACTAAATCTACATGATGAAAGTTGATTCTTAATAGTTTGATGATCTAAGTTTTTACCAATTAATACTATCTTGTTAGATTTTTCTTTCGTCCATTTTTCATCATCTAGAGAAAATCGTTTTCCGGATAGGTGAAAAATGTGTTTTCTATCACTTTCCATAAACCATAGTATTCCTTTCGCCCTAAATACATTTTGTGAGATTTGATTATCTAAGAAATATTGAAACTTCCTTAAGGAAAATGGTTCAAATGTCTCATAAGAAACTGATGTAAAACCCTCTATATTATTAATCAAATCGTGCGAATGAGAAGAGTGATCGTGTGAATGAGAAGAGTGTTCGTGCGAATGAGAAGAGTGATCGTGTGAATGAGAAGAGCGTTCAAGTGAATTGTCTTCTACATTTTCTTTATCCTTGTGGAATTTAAAAGTATCTGTTTCAAATAGACCTACACTCATTATTGTTTGTAATCCAACCTCACTATTGGTTGATCTCAATATCCTTGGTTCTTTTTTTATTTTATTTATAAATTTTTCGACTTTCTGTAGTTGTTCTTCGTTGACTAAATCACATTTATTAAGGAGAAGGATATCTCCGTATAAAATCTGAGAATAGGCGACACTTGAATTATTAATTTCAAAATCAAAATTTTCTCCATCAATGACAGTGATGATTGAATCTAATCTTACTTTTTCCCGAAGATCTCCAGCTGCAAAAGTCATGGCAACTGGTAATGGATCCGCTAGCCCAGTAGTTTCGACAATCAAATAGTCTATTTTTTCAGATCTTTCTAAAACTTTGGATACTGTATTTAATAATTCACCATTGATAGAGCAACATATACAGCCATTATTTAATTCGATCATATCTTCTGAGCCTTCTATTATTAAGTCATTATCTATTCCTATCTCTCCAAATTCATTAACCAAAACAGCTGTTTTTAGACCAACTTGATTTTTTAAAATATGATTTAAAAGCGTAGTTTTGCCAGAACCTAAAAATCCACTAATAATCGTAACAGGTAATAACTTTTTAGACATTTTGACTAATTCTTTAAATGAATGAATTTAAATTTGTAATTTATTGATCGAAAATTTTATTTATTTCTGAAGCTAACGTTTGATCCAGATTTGTTATGCCCCCTAAATCATGAGTACTTAACCTAATTTTTACTTTTGAATAAACGTTTTCCCAGTTAGGGTGATGATTATATTTTTCGCAGATGAAAGCAATTTTAGTCATAAAAGAGAAGGCTTCAATAAAATTAATGAATTTAAACTCTCTTTGTAGTTGTTCATTGTGAATTTCCCAGCCGGGTATTTTGATAACTAATTCCTTCAATTCTTCATCTTGCAAAAGGTAAGGTTTCATTAAATGATTAATATTAGTTCTTATTAATTACATTATAAATATTTTGCCTTTTCTCACCAATTATATGTACATTCAAAACCCTTTCTTTTGGATCAAATCTATGTTCCCATAAATACACTGCTTGCCATGTGCCAAGCATAAGATTACTATCCTGAAAACTTAGAGATAAACAAGTATTTGTTAAAGATGTTTTAATATGAGCTGGCATATCGTCAGCTCCTTCTTGATAATGTTTATAAGAAATTTCTTCTCTATTTTTTGATAAAGTTAAATAGGAATTATATGGAACTATGGATTGAATATATTCTCTTAAGTCTTTTAGTACGTTTGGGTCAGCATTTTCATTAATAGTTAAGCTACAACTAGTATGAAGTGAAGTTAAATTTAAAATTCCTGAATCAAAATTATTTTTTTCAATAAATAAATTTAAATCATTAGTTATGTCAATAAAACCCTCACCATTAGTTGTAAATTCTATTTTTGAAAATATTTGTTCCATATAAATAAAAGCTCAATTAATTGATATTCTATTATGGATAAACAAAGTATGTTTTATGCAAACATCAATATTTTTATCTTAAAATGAATTTAATTTATATATAAATTTTTGGCTGAAATTCAATGGAATAAGCTGGGAGCTTATCTTAAAGAAACTCAAATATTAGGTTCAATCCAAAATACGCTTTATTGGGATCAGAATACTGGGATGCCCAAGAAAGGAGCTTCTTGGAGATCTGAACAACTTACATACATTGCAAAAATCTTGCATAGTAGAAATTCTTCTGAAGAATTTTTTAATTTAATACAATCTGCTAAAAATGAATTATTAGATACTGAACAAAATTCTAATAATTTACTCTTTATTAGAGGAAAAGAAAGAAACATTAATCTTTTAATTAAGGAATTTAATAGAGCGAAAGATTTAGATCCTAAATTAGTTGAATCTTTAGCAAAGGCAAAATCTAAAGGATATGAAAGTTGGCAAGAAGCTAAGAAAAAATCAGATTTTAAAGTTTTTCTCCCATTCTTTGAAGAATTAGTCAAATTAAGGATTGAGGAGGCGAAACAAATATCAGATCAATATTCACCATGGGAGACTCTAGCCCAACCCTTTGAGCCTGAAATAACTTTAAAGTGGTTGAATAAAATGTTTCAGCCTTTGAAAGATACTCTCCCAGAATTGATTAAAGGAATTAGAAATTCAAAGAAATATCACTGGGATTTAAGTCCAGAATCTCAACACAATTTATGTTCTAAATTACTTGATGAGTTTGGGAGAGATAAAGACCTAGTTGTTGTTGGCAAATCTCCCCATCCTTTTTCAATTACTTTAGGACCTAATGATTATAGGATCACTACACGAATAGTTTTAGGTGAACCTCTATCAAGTTTTTTAGCAACTGCGCATGAGTGGGGGCATTCAATTTATGAGCAAGGTCTGCCATCTCAAAGTCATCAATGGTTTGCTTGGCCTTTAGGTCAAGCAACTTCTATGGGTATACATGAAAGTCAGTCTTTATTTTGGGAAAATAGAATAGTTAAATCCAAATCTTTTTCGAAGAGATTTTTTAAAAAATTTGTTTCAGCTGGATGTACATTAAATAATTATTTTGAACTCTGGAAATCTATTAATCATTTGGAAGCAGGATTAAATAGGGTTGAAGCAGATGAATTGACTTATGGTTTACACATTCTTATTAGAACCGAACTTGAAATAGATTTAATTGAGGGAGGTTTACCTGCTGAGGATATTCCAACAGAATGGAATAAAAGATATGGTGAACTGTTAGGAATAAAACCATCTAATGATTCAGAAGGTTGTCTTCAGGATGTTCATTGGAGTGAAGGAGCCTTTGGATATTTCCCCTCATATTTGTTAGGGCATCTTATAAGTGCACAAATATCCAATCAAATGGAAAAAGATGTTGGTTTGATTGATAATGTAATTGAAAATGGTGAATATCAAAAGATCATTTCATGGTTAAAAAATAATATACACAAATATGGCAGATCAGTTAACTCAATGGAGTTGGTAAGAGCTGTCACAAATGAAGAACTATCTTCAAATTATTTTATTAATCATTTACGGTCTAAAATAGATGATTTTTGCTGAAAAATTACTTTTAAAGAATTTGTTTAAGTGCGAGGATGTAAGATAAATAAAAATAATTTTTTGATGGCAAATCTTAATCAACCCCCAAGTAGGGTTACACCTAATTTATTGCATATACTAAATGCTTTCACTGATAGCTCAAATTCAATAGTTAATACTATTGTTGAATTGAATTCTAATACAATAAATAAATATGAATTAATTACAGAAACGGGTCATCTTAAACTTGATAGGGTGGGTTATTCTTCACTTGCTTATCCATTCGCTTATGGATGTATACCAAGGACATGGGATGAAGATGGAGACCCGCTTGATATAGAAATTGTTGGAGTAACTGAGCCGTTAATACCTGGATCTATTGTGGAGGCAAGGATTATTGGGGTGATGAAATTTGATGATGGTGGAGAGGTGGATGATAAGGTAATAGCGGTTCTCGCAGATGATAAAAGAATGGATCATATCTCAAGTTTTAAAGATCTTGGAGAGCATTGGCTAAAAGAAACTAAGTATTATTGGGAACATTACAAAGATCTAAAAAAACCAGGAACATGTACAGTAAATGGTTTTTTTGGGATAGAGGAAGCTATTGAAGTAATTAAAAATTGCGAAGATAGATATAAAAAAGAAATTGATCCTAAATTAGTAAATTAACTAATTTAATTTTTCTCTAAATTGTTCAAATATTTCGCTTAGTATTTCGTCGGCACCTTGGAGCTTTAGTTTTTTAGCAAGTTCTTTGCCTATTTCATCAGGATTATTAATATTGCCAATATACTGATCTTTAATAAGCCTTTCTCCATCGAGAGATGCAACCATGCCTGTAAGGCAAAGTTGTTCATTTTGAATTTTACTATTGACACCTATTGGGACTTGGCATCCCCCTTCAAGCTCTCTTAAAAAAGCCCTCTCTGCTAGACATCTTTGACTGGTGGGTTGGTCTTCTAGGACATTTATAATCTCTAAAACTTTTTTATCATTAGATTTACATTCAATACCCAGCGCTCCTTGACCAACAGCATGAAGTGAAATTTCATTTGGAATAATCTGGTGAATTCTTGATTCAAAGCCCAATCTTTTTAAACCAGCTGCAGCGAGAATTATGCAATCAAATTCACCGGCATCTAATTTTTCTATTCTTGTAATAACATTTCCCCTGATATCTTTAAATTCAAGGTGTGGATACTTATTTCTTAATTGTGCAAGTCTTCTAAGAGAGCTTGTCCCCACAATTGAACCTGCTGGTAAAGTTTCTAATTTGTAACAATCATTTTTTTTGTTAACTACTAAAGCATCTGCAGGGTCTTCTCTTTTTGTTATGCATCCTAATTTAAGGCCATTAGGTAAATTTGTTGGTAAATCTTTAAGAGAGTGTACTGCTATATCTGCTTGGCCTACTAGCATTTGTGCTTCAAGTTCTTTTGTAAATAAACCTTTGTCACCTATTTTTGCTAAGGCTACATCAAGAATTTTGTCTCCTTGAGTTGCCATCGCTTCTATAGATACCTCTAAATTAGGAATATTCCTTTCTAGTTGATCTTTAACCCATAAAGTTTGCACCATCGCTAGTTTACTTCTTCTACTAGCTATTTTCAGCTTAAAATTAGTCATTAAATATTATTTTGAGTTTGAATTAAATATAAAGTCGAATCTATTTTAAGCTATTCTTTTGCAAGTTTTTAAAGCTGAAAATTATACTTAACTTTTTTTATTTTATATATTCTTTTAAAACTCCATTTCGATTTGGATGCCTTAGTTTTCTTAGGGCTTTTGCCTCTATTTGTCTAATTCTTTCTCTCGTCACATCAAAAATCTGGCCAATTTCTTCAAGAGTTTTCATTCTTCCATCATCAATTCCATATCTCAATCTGAGAACATCTCTTTCTCTTGGACTAAGAGTGGCTAAAACTCCTTCCAAATCTTCTCTTAATAAAGTTTTTGAAACATCTTGCTCTGGATTTTCTATATCAGCCTCTATAAAGTCTCCGAGTCTTGAGTCTTCCTCTTTCCCTATTGGAGTTTCTAAAGAAATAGGAAGTTGCGCACTTTTAGCTATAAATCTTAATTTTTCAATTGTCATTTCCATACTCTCAGCTATTTCTTCTTCACTAGGTTTCCTGCCAAATTCTTGGCTAAGAACTTTTGTGGTTTTCTTAATTCTGGATATTGTCTCGTATAAGTGGACTGGCAATCTAATAGTTCTACTTTGATCCGCTATTGCTCTTGTGATTGCTTGGCGTATCCACCAAGTTGCATATGTAGAGAACTTATAACCTTTTTCATGGTCAAATTTTTCCGCTGCTCTAATTAGACCCAAACTTCCTTCTTGAATTAAATCTTGAAATGATAAACCTCTATTCATATACTTTTTAGCAATGGAAACAACTAATCTTAAATTTGATTGAACCATTTTTTCTTTCGCTCTCCTACCTAAGAGAAGTCTTCTTCTGAATTTAGGAAGAGGCATATCTATTAATTCAGCCCATTCTCTAACAGATGGGAAATGCCCCTTTTCTGACTCATATTGAGTTGCTAGCTCTTCTAATTGGAGTAAGTCAGCAATTTTTCTCGCAAGCTCAATTTCTTCATCTGGTCTTAAAAGTCTAATTCTTCCAATTTCCTGTAGATAAACTCTTATTGAATCTTCAGTGTAGATACCTTTTGGCCCAAGCTTTACATTACCGAGCCCTTTATCTTCTTCTTCAGAATTACTAAATTCATTATTATTTTCAATACTGCTTCCGTTTAAATCAGAAGATGTCTGCAAATTTTGACTATATTTATTACTATCTTCTTCAGCTACTGTTTCTATATTTGTATTAATTTTTTTATTAATCTTTTTTTTTGAACTAGGCTTGGAATTCTTTGATTCTGCTGCGACTGGACACATAATAGACTCCTTTCTACGGTGAATTTAACTAGATAAAATTTTATTTAGGGCTAATTTGAACATTTAGTAGTAAAGTCCCCCTTAATGTTTAAAAAACTTTTTCACAAAATGAGAATAAGAAAAGTTTTCTAAATTGTTGAAAAATTTAAATAGTGCTATAGATTACCTAAAGTAAAAAGTCTTGGGATTTCTCAGACAGGCAGATCATTTTTTGAATTTTCAGTCAATGATCAAAGCTTCATGTCTCCCTTAAGAGCAGGATACTTACAATGTGCAAAAAACACTTTGTGGAATGTTCAACAATCCAATACTAAGAAAAAGTTTTGAAGCCGGCAAGTAATCAGTTATTAAACATCTCCTACAAATTGGAAATTTTGCTTGATATAGGTAGTAGTAATGAAAGCTTTTACTATTTAGATGGAAATAATCTTGGGGTAGAAGTTGGAGATATTGTAAGTGTGAGACTAAGAGGGAGATTATTGAATGGGTTTGTGATCTCAAAAAAAAACTTTTCGACAAATAATAATGATGAAGAAAATATTACTGGAGGAAAAATCATAAGATATTTGTTTGTTGAAAGTATTTTGCAGAAAAAAATAATTGATGATTCTTGGAGAGAATGGATAGAGTCCCTAGCCTCTTTTTATATGGTTAGTAATTTGAAAATGTTTAAAACTGCATTTCCTCCTGGCTGGATTGGTAAATATAAGGATTTTTCTAAAGGTTTAAAAGATCAAATATGGATTGAAACTAAAAAAGAATTTGATATTAAGAAAAATGGATTAACAAAAAAAGAATTTTTTTTAATGAATTCTTTACCTGAAAAAGGCAATTGGCAAAGTGAATTAGTAAAGTCTGGTTTTAATCACACTCTAATAAACTCAATGGTCAGTAAAAACTACCTTGTTAAATCTAAAAGAAAAAAAAATATAAATACTAAATTAAATTCCTTCATAAATAATCATATTGCAACTAAAAAACCAAATCTTACAAATGAGCAAAAAATTGCATTTCAAGAATTTCAAACAATGAAACCTGGAGATGCATTACTTCTATGGGGCGAAACAGGTTCAGGCAAAACAGAAGTTTATATGAGAATTGCTGAAGATCAATTTCTTAAGAAAAAAAGTTGTTTGATACTAGCCCCAGAAATTGCACTAATTCCTCAACTTATTGATAGGTTTAGTCAGCGATTTAATGATGTCGTTTATGAATATCATAGTAACTGTTCTCCCAATCATAGAACTTTAGTTTGGAAGAAAATTATTAATGCTAATGAGCCTTTAATAGTAATAGGAACAAGGTCCGCAGTTTTTCTTCCAATGAGAAATCTGGGGTTAATAATAATGGATGAAGAACATGATATTTCTTATAAACAAGATAGTCCTATGCCTTGTTATGACGCAAGAGAGATTGCTATTGAAATAGTAAAAATGAATTCTGCAAAGTTAATTTTTGGGAGTGCAACCCCATCAATGAATACTTGGAAAAAGTGCATTTTTGAAAAGAATTTTAAATTGGTAAGAATGATTCAAAGGATATCCAGTAATGAGATTCCTGAAATAAGAATTATTGATATGAGGGATGAGTTCAAGAAGGGAAATATGAAAATTTTTTCCAATGAATTATCACAATTGCTTCCTCAACTACGCCTAAAAAAAGAGCAGGCAATAATTTTGATCCCTAGGAGGGGGCATAGTGGGTTTTTAAGTTGTAGAAATTGCGGATATTTAATAAATTGCCCTAACTGTGACGTTCCTTTATCAGTGCATCTCGGCTCACAAGGGAAAAAATGGTTATGCTGTCATTGGTGTGATCATAAGTCGAGATTGATCAATCGTTGTCCAGATTGTCATTCAACTGCCTTTAAACCTTTTGGAATAGGTACACAAAGGGTAATAGAGTTTTTAAATGAAGAATTTCCTGACTTAAGAGTACTTCGCTTTGATAGAGATACAACCTCAGGAAAGGATGGTCATAGAGATATTCTGTCAAAGTTTTCTAAAGGTAATGCTGATATTCTTGTGGGAACTCAAATGTTGGCAAAAGGGATTGATATTCCTAATATTACTCTTTCAGTAGTTATTGCTGCAGATGGGTTGCTTCATCGCCCAGATATTTCGGCAGAAGAAAAATCATTACAATTGTTTTTACAATTAGCTGGAAGGGCAGGCAGGGCTCAAAAAAAAGGGAAAGTAATTTTTCAAACATATAAACCTAACCATCCTGTAATTTCTTATCTTCAGAAAAGAGATTATGAAGGATTCTTAACTGAAAACTCGAGATTACGAAAAGAGGCTAATTTATTTCCATTTTGCAAGATTTGCCTCCTTAAATTATCAGGTGAAAATTACGAATTAACTGAATCAATTGCAATAAAATTAGCAAAATACCTACTTAATTTTTGTGAGAAAAAGAACTGGAAATTAATTGGCCCTGCTCCTAGTTTAATCGCTAAATTAGGTAGAAAATTTAGATGGCAGATATTAATATACGGTCCTGAAGGTTCAAATATTCCTCTTCCAGACAAATCATTATTATGGAAACTTATTCCTAAAAATATTTTTTTAACAATTGATGTTAATCCAGCAGAGTTGTAATTACTTTGATGGGAGCTGAGGCAAATCTGTTCCTAATTTAAATCTATTGGATCTTAATAAATAAGCTAATAGCATAATTATGAAGATAATTGATAGCCCAATAAAGAGTTTATTGAGGCTCCAGAAGGAAAATTCAAGACTATTTATCTGCCCTTGATTTAAATTCCAAATTATGAGATTTTTTGTAATTTCTAAATTTGAATTATTTTTATCAGTAACGATAGCTTTGTTAGGATGAATAACTTTGAAAATGAGTTCTAAATTATCGATACCTCGAATAGAGCTTAGATCCAAATCTAACCTGCAAAAGTATTTTTTAAAAAAAATAAAGTTTTTTTGAGTAGTATTAATTTCTATATTTGTTGATCCACCCGCTAACTCTCCAGCTGTATTTTGGGTGATTTTAAGAATTTTCTTTGTATCTTCTAAATTGAGATTTTTATGTTTTAAAGAAAAGATTGATTCGTCTTGTTCAAATTCTGCGTCAGGAAAAATATCTTTCATATTTTCTTCAAATTTTAATTGCCAAGGAAATTTCTTTATGTATTTACTTTCTATCACTAAATTATTGGTTATTGAATCAATTTCACTAAGATCAAGTGTTTCCTCAATTTTAACGCAGCCACTTAAAAGTGGAATTAATAATAAGAGTATAAAAAAAATGATCAGTGAAAATCCTTTTTGAAAGGGTTTTGTTTCACCAGTTGGAGTCTCAGTTACATTAATAAATTTTTTTTTCTCCAATACTTCTTTTTTTTTGCGCAGTGAGTTAAGAGATTTTTTATTTAGTGATGGTTCGCTTTCAAACTGTACGTTCCAATTTTCTGGCTTTTTAATTTCAGGAGAGTCTATAACCTCCATTAAATATTTTGCATTTTCTCTAGTCTTATTATCGTAAGATTTTAGAAGTTCTTTACAAAAACTTTTAGCCTCCTCCTTTTTATTGATACCACAAAGAGCAGTTATTAAGATTGTTCTTAAATTCACTCCCTCTTTACTTGACAAAGGAAATGATTCGATTAAAGGCAAAAGAAATTCAATACAATAATGATATTCACCCCTAGCTAAAGCAAGTTCTACTGTTTCTAAAACTTGCTCATAAGTTTTCATAAGTTAGGCGACAATCATTGTACCAATTCCGGAATTTGTAAAAATCTCAAGAAGTAATGAATGTTCTATTCTTCCATCAATTATGTGAGCTGCTTTGACTCCTTGTGCTAAAGCTCTTATACAGCATTCTGTCTTTGGAATCATACCTTCAGTCACAATTTTTTTATCAATAAAATCTCTTGCCTCTTTGAGATTAGTTTTTTCAACAAGACTATTTTTGTTATCTTTTTCTTTTAAAATCCCTTGAGTATCAGTAAGAAGAATAAGTTTTTCAGCATTTATTGCAGCAGCAATTTCTCCCGCAACAAAATCTGCATTGATGTTATGGGAAATACCCTCCGAGGTTGATCCAATACTAGAAATAATTGGGATATATCCTTTAGAAATAAGAGGATCTAATATTTCAGGATTGATTTTTGTAACCTCTCCCACTAACCCATGACTCCCATCTCCTAGTTCTCTAGATTGTATTAAGTTGCCATCAAGACCTGATATTCCCGCAGCTAAGGATCCAGTTTTGTTAATGCCTTTTACAATTTGTTTATTAACTCTACCCATTAGAACCATCTCGACAATTTCCATAGTTTTTTGATCAGTAATTCTTAATCCATTTTCGAATTTAGGAGATATTTCTAATTTCTTTAACCAATTATTAATCTCGCGTCCACCTCCATGAATTACTATCGGACAAACCCCAACAGTTGATAAAAGTGCTATGTCTCTAAAAAAAGCATTTTTTAAATTATCATTTTCCATAACAGAACCACCATACTTTATAACAATTTTTCTACCTGAGAAACTTTGTATATATGGGAGTGCTTCGCTTAATATTGAGACTCTTTGAGAATCATTCATTATTAAAATTCATTAAAACTTGATTGAATTGAGAAATTAGGTTTTTACAAATATATCCTTATATTCAATAAAAGAGAATAAAATCAAATTCTTTTTTATTATCGTCGATAATAAATTCTGATTCAAGACCTTTGACAAAAAACCTGTTTAATCTTTCTTGTTTTTCAATCCATTTTTCTAAAGGAACAGCGTTTAATTCGAAACGCATTCTGAGACCATTTTTTTCTTCCTTTGAAATTTCTTCTATTTCTTTAAGTTGAGGGGGATTATCCTCATCCCACAAATTTAAAGATTCTAATGACGATTCAAGATGAGCTTTTATCCCATATCTCCATCTCGTAACATCTTTAACTAGTGCTGTTAATTCTTTTGGTCTATTAAATTTATTTGTTGCAAAATTTGTCTTGTCAAATAACTCTACAGGAGGTATTTCGGAAGTCTTTAAACCTAATCCAATTAGAAAAATGGGTACTCCATAAAAAAAAGTAGGTACACTTAAATTTACTGAGTCTGTAAAATAAGCAGTCATTCCAACAAAAGCTAATATACCCCCAGCGGTTACGATTAAGTTTCCAGGCGATAGGTATTTCTTCATTTTGATTTAGTAGAATGAGTTTTTAATGGTCTAACAAGTATTATGCAAGATCCTAATACTGCAAATCAAGAAGATTTAATTTTTAAACTTGATCAAGAAAGAGCTTGGATATTAGAAAATCTTGATAAGGGTAAATGGCCAGAAATTAGAAGCGAACTTGCCGCGCTTGAAAGAAAAATAAGCAAATTAATTATAAGTGTTCAAGAAAATAATGTTGATATTTAATTTAAAAAGGTATTTCGTCAACTTCAGGTACTAAAGGTGAACTATCCCAACTGGAATTTTTGGTGCTTTCTTTTTTTTCAAATGACTCATTATTTTCTTTTTGATCAGACTTAATAACGTCAACTGGTGATATTTGATGAATCTTTGAAGCTGTTAGTTCTGGTTGCTTTTCTTTCGTTCCGTCTTTTCTGGTGACAGAATTCATCTTTAGACGTCCCTCAATAACAATATTTTGCCCCTCCTTTAGTTCGTTTACCATTTCTTGGGCAATATTCCCCCATCCTATGATCTTGAGATCTCTAGTTGGATCTTCACTACGTAATCCTTTAAAATTAACAATCATTTCCGCAATTGGAGTTTGGTTTTCTTTGGTATACCTCATTTGGGGAGCACTATTAATGACCGCCTGAATTAAACAATGATTCATTACTTACTATTTAATTAAAGATATACTGATGCAGAATCAAGGAAATTGCTATAAAAATGTTTGGATCCTATCAGGAACTTCTGATGGACCTGTAATAGCTGATAGGCTTCTTGAACTTAATTATTCAGTCTTTGCAAGTGTTTTAACTTATAAAGCAGGGCAAGCTTATATTGAAAATCCAAAGTTACATATCATTACGGGTAAATTAAATAATAAAGATCAAATCATTAATTTCATAAATAAAAATAAAATTACATGCGTTGTCGATGCTACTCATCCGTTTGCCGTAATAATTTCTAAAAATCTTAATAATGCATGTAAAGAAATTAATATACCTCTTTTACTATTTGAGAGGAAATCTCTAATAAAAAACACTAATAATTTTTTTTATATTGATGATTTAAAGGATATAAATAACGTTGATATAGAAAATAAGAATATTCTTCTGGCAATTGGATCAAGATTCATTAATGATACAGCTAGTTATTATATGAATTGTAAAGCAAATGTATTTACAAGGGTACTTCCAACTTATGAGAGTATAACTAAAGCTTTTGGATCATGTATTAAAAAATCAAACATAGCGATACTTGAACCGAGTAAAAATTATAAAAGCACTTTAGAAAAAAAACTTTGTGATTTTTGGGAGATAGATTATGTTCTATGCAGAGAATCTGGAAGTTATTCTCAGAAAAACTGGGAGGGTATAGTTTCTGGCAGTAAAATGAAGTTATTTTTGGTTAAAAGACCGAAAGTTAAAAATGATTATTGTTACTCTTTTGATCAATATCACAATTTGATAAATCACATAATTAAAAAATATTGATGTTTAATTCATTATGGAATTATTAGTTATGATCACAACTGAATCAAGTAACGCAAATGCTTTGAGAATAGCTAAATTACTTATACGAAATAAACTTGCAGCTTGTGTTTCGATAAAGCAAATTTTTTCAATTTATAAGTGGGAAGATGATATTGAAGAAAATAAAGAGTTTGAAATTACAATAAAAAGTAAACTAGAATTTAAAGATAGTTTAATTGATTTCGTAAATAAAAACTCCACATATGATGTCCCTCAAATTATTTACAAAAAATACCATGCTGAGATGAAATATTATGATTGGTTGAATAAGACTATTTGATTAAATTTATTTTATTAACTCTTTAAGATCAATATCTGATCTAGATCCTAATTGCGTAATTATTTGTCCCGCACAAATTGAAGCTATCTCTCCGCATTTTTTGAGGGAACAATTGTTTATTAATCCATGGATAAATCCTCCCGCGTAGATATCTCCCGCTCCTGTAGTATCAATAATCTTGCCTTTCGTTATTGACTTAATTATTTCAACATTATTTTTGTTAACTATGAGAGAACCATTGCTTCCAAGAGTTATTATGACTAATTCACATAAGGAAGATAGGTCTTCTTGACAGCTTACTAATTTATCATTTTTAAATAGACTTAACACCTCGGATTCATTACAAAAAACAATATCTACATATTCATAAATTAATTCAAGGAAACTCTCACGATGTCTATCTACACAAAATGAATCAGACAAAGAAAGGATTATATTTGTATTAGATTGTTTTGCAATTTGGGCGGCTTTAATAAAAGCTTTTTTAGCTAATTCGCTGTCCCATAAATATCCTTCTAAATATAAGTATTTACTTTCCTTGATTGCAGTAAAGTCAATGTCTTTTGGTTCAAACTCTACAGATGCACCTAGGTAAGTGCACATAGTTCTTTGTGCATCAGGTGTAATCAAAATGATTGAATGAGCTGTTGGAGCACCTTTAATAGTTGGTGGAGTATTAAATATAGTTTTACTTTTTTTTATATCGTCAGAAAAGAAATTCCCAAATTGATCATTTTTCACTCTTCCTATAAACTGCACATGATTTCCTAATTCTGCTAAAGAAACAACGGTATTTGCTGAGGACCCACCTGAAATTTGTTTGATCACTTTGCAATGTTCTAATAATCTCTGAGATTCATCAGAATTAATTAGATTCATTGATCCCTTCTCCAGATTATTTATCTCAAGAAATTCATCTTCAATATTTACAATAATATCTACTATTGCATTGCCCAGACCAACGAGATCAACTTTTTTATGTTCAAAATGTCTAAAGGATTCCTTCATTAATTTGGAACTAAATTACCTTAGCAGTGCTCTTTTAGGGCCATGTATTGGATCTTCAATTACTATGGTTTGATCTCTATTCGCCCCCAACGAGACAATGGCAATTGGAACCTCCATTAATTCAGCTAAAAATCTTAGGTAATTCATAGCATTCTCTGGGAGATCAGATAGTTTTCTGCAATCTGCAGTTGAACATTGCCAGCCTTTTAATTTTTTGAAGATTGGCTTACATTTTTTTAAGTCATCTGAATTTGTAGGAAAGTAATCTATTTCCTCTCCATCGAGATCATATGCAATGCAAACTTGAATCTCATCTAATTCATCTAACACATCAAGTTTCGTGACGGCTAAACAATCAAGACCATTTACAGATACAGCATATTTACCAATAACTCCATCAAACCACCCACATCTTCTCCTTCTCCCAGTAGTGGTTCCAAATTCACTGCCTCTATCACAGAGTTGATCATTAATACTCCCTTGCAATTCTGTTGGGAATGGCCCTTCACCTACTCTTGTGGTATAAGCTTTTGCTACACCTATGACTCTATCAATTAAAGTGGGACCCACTCCAGCCCCAATACATGCACCTCCTGATATAGGGTTTGATGAGGTAACAAAAGGATAAGTCCCATGATCTAAGTCAAGTAGAGTACCTTGCGCACCTTCGAAAAGAATATTCTTCTTGTTTTTTGAAGCTGCATGTATAGTCCTCGTACAGTCAACAACATGCTTTGATAATCTTTCCCCATAGTTAAGATATTCTTCAACAATATCTTCTAGTTTGAGTGGTTTAATGCCATAGATTTTTTCAAGCAGACCGTTTTTTTCTCTTAATGGAATTTCAATCACATCACTTAACCTTTCCTTATTGAGCAAGTCTCTTATCCTAATGCCATTCCTTTGTGACTTATCCGCATAAGTTGGACCAATCCCACGACCTGTGGTCCCTATTTTGTTTGAACCCCTATCAGCCTCCATTGCTTCATCTAATATTCGGTGGTAGGGCATTGTTACATGTGATGTTGATGAAATTTGTAATCCTGAGATATCAATTCCATTATCAATCAACATGTCAATTTCTTTAAGCAAGATTTTTGGATCTACAACAGTTCCCGACCCTATTAGACAAGAAGTATTTTTATAAAGTATCCCAGATGGAATTAAATGTAATTTTAAAACTTTATCATCTACGACTATAGTATGACCTGCATTTACCCCACCTTGATAGCGAACGACAACATCCGCCGAACGACTGAGTAAATCCGTTATTTTACCTTTTCCTTCGTCACCCCATTGGGCTCCGATTACAACAACATTGGCCAATTTTAGAAGAGCATTATTTTTGTGCGAATATTTAATATATTCAAAAATCTTGGTTTACTTTTAAAAAGTAAATGAATTGTATCAACTTTCTCTTAAAACCATTTTTTCAGCAAGAGAAAATTCTTTCGTTAAACGCTCTTTAAGTTTATCTGGTAAAGGTCTACTTGCAAAGTTTTTGTAATGACCTGCCATAGCATTTAATGCTGTTTGCATTGTGGTAAATGATTGCGTTTTATTAACCATCCCTCTATTTCTATATCTGGAAATATAGTCAGTTATGAGTGTAAGAGACTCACTTCTTACTTCATCTTTATTTGGAGAATCTTTTGGAGTATCAACAGCTGCTTGTAATG
>CABZHQ010000009.1 GCA_902525585.1 uncultured Prochlorococcus sp.
CAGAAGGGATGGTAGACCTCTACAAGAACTAGGTTTTTATAACCCAAGAACTAAGGAAACCAGACTTGACACAGAAGCTTTAAGAACAAGACTAACTCAGGGTGCTCAACCAACTGATGTTGTGAGATCCTTATTAGAAAAGGGAGGGTTAATAGAAAAAACAGAAAGGCCCTCTATCGCAATTGGTAAAGCAAAGTTAGAGAAAGAAAAATTAGCTAAGGCTAAATCTAAAGGTGAAGAAAATGATAGTAGTAAAGCTGAAAGCGAGAGTAATGAAGCTGAAAGCTAGTGTTTGATAAATTTTTATTCAATAACTAGATGAAGGAAGTTTCCAAAACTGGTCACTTCATAATAGACTTGCCAAGTTCTGATGCTGCTACAGCATTATCAGGCCAAGGTAATTCTCTCTTAAAAAAATTTGAGTCCTTAACAGGAGTTTCTTTAACAATAAGAGGTTTACAACTTGAGATGAACGGTGTTATTTCTAAAATTGAAAGAGCCTCAGCATTGGTAGAACTTACAAGACCAATTTGGGAACAAGGGTTAGAAGTTCCAGAGGTAGATCTTAAGGCGGCTTTAAGTTCTTTAAATATGGGAGAATCATCTTCACATGCTGAACTTGGGAAAAAAGTTCTTGCGCGTTCCAAAGAAGGAAGATATTTAAGACCAAGAACTATAAGGCAAAAAGAATATGTTGAATCAATTGAGAATTTTGATCTTACATTCGCGATTGGTCCAGCTGGAACTGGCAAGACATTTTTAGCAACTGTTTGCGCGGCAAGGCTATTGAATGAGAAGAAAATTGAAAAAATTGTTTTAACCAGACCAGCCGTAGAAGCTGGTGAAAATTTGGGATTTCTACCTGGTGATTTACAACAAAAAGTAGATCCATATTTAAGACCCTTATTTGATTCTTTACATAGTATTTTTGGGTTTGATAGAACAAATTCGTTAATCGATAAGGGAATTATTGAAGTTGCACCTTTAGCATTTATGAGAGGCAGAACCTTAGATAACTCTATGGTTATCCTAGATGAAGCACAAAATACTACTTGCTCACAAATGAGAATGTTTTTAACCAGATTGGGTGATAGATCTAAAATGGTTGTAAACGGAGATATTACACAAATTGATTTAAAAAAAGATCAGGAAAGCGGCCTCATTGAAGCTTCGAGAATTTTCTCTGAAACGCAAGGTATAAAATTTTGTTATTTAACTATTGAAGATGTAGTTCGTCATCCTTTAGTTCAGAAAATTATTGAGGCTTATCAATAACTTTATAACTCTGGAGATCCGTACCCTGAAATTTTAAAAATCGAGTAGAATAAAACCAAGTTATAAAAATAAAATGCCAGCAAGTAGTAATTTCAATCAAGCTATTCGTGAAGCACAAACTAGTTCAATTGTTGGGCCTAATGTTGTTCAAAAAGCTTTACCTTACGTAGGTGGAGGTATGGTTCTAACTTCTTTAGGCGTTTTAGCAGGTGTCTCACTCATAGCAACCAATCCTGGTCTTTTCCAGCCTCTTTCAATAGTTGCATTAATTGCAGAATTGATTTTGTTTTTTATAGCCACAAGAGCTGCAAATAATGCAAATAATGCGAAGGCCCTGCCCTTGTTGACAGGATTTAGTTTGTTAACTGGATTCACCTTAAGTGGAATAGTTGCATTAGCAATAGGAACAATTGGTATTGGTTCGGTTGGAACAGCTGCTTTAGCTACTGGTATAACTTTCGTTATTGCCTCTTACACTGGTCAGAGAATGAGTGATAGTGTTGGTCAAGCACTAAGTGGAGTAGTTGGTCTTGGATTGATAGGACTGCTTATAGCAATGTTTGTCCAATTAATTGGGGGATTCTTTGCTCCAGGAGTTTTTGGAGGTTCAGGACTCGAATTGATAATTGCAGGATTTGGAACTGTCTTATTTGTTGCAATGTCTTTCGTTGATTTCTATACAATGCCAAGAAGATATAATGATGATCAATACCTTGCAGGGGCTTTAGGTATGTATTTAACTTATATAAACCTTTTTGTTTTCATATTGAGATTAATGATTGCACTACAAGGCGGTGGAAGAAGAGATTAAACTCATTACCTAAATAACTAACCCAAAGCGTAGATTTGTGCCTACGCTTTTTTATTGGGCGATATCAAGAATTTGTTTTTTTATGAATTCCTTTTGCTCTGAGTCATATTTTACTGAATTATCAAAACTATTGCCCATAGCATCTAAGTCTCTAAGGACTTGATTGACGGACTTTGTAACTGACTTAGTTTCTAGCAGTCTTAAAATAGCCTTACATCTATCTGAAATGTTTTCCGATGTTATCTCATATTCATGATTATTATCTCTTTGATGAATAATGATTTGAGCTGAACTCATTATTAAATTTTTTACTACTATATCTGTTACAGCATCACCACCTTCGTTCAGTTTGTAAATTAGTGAAAAAGGAAGTTTATCTAACAAAAAACAATCTTTATCTGATAAAGCATATGCAAAAAATCCTCTGAGTCCATTTCTTGTTTTAGTTAACTCTGCGATTCTATCTGCTAAAACCTCTTCGCTGAGTAAATCTTCACTCCACTCTTTGCACCATTGTGCGGATATATTTATTGCTTGCGTGAACGAGGCTTCTTTTAAATTTATGGTTTTTTTTTTCATTTTTGATCAGAATTTTATTATTGATGCATTAAAAGTCTTTGGCCAATTATAGATCTGGGTTTGTAACTTTACTAGGAAGGCCAAATGTTGGTAAATCTACTTTAATAAATAAATTGATTGGAGAAAAAATAACAATTACTTCTCCAATAGCGCAAACTACTAGAAATAAATTAAAAGGAATACTTACTACAGACAATGGGCAAATAATTTTTGTAGATACGCCAGGTGTACATAAACCTCATCATCGACTTGGAGAGATATTAGTAAGAAATGCAAAATCTGCAATTAATGGAGTTGATATGGTAATTTTTGTTATTGATTCAAGTGAAGAACCTGGTAGAGGTGATGAATATATTTTGAACTTTCTAATCGCAAATAAAACTGAGTTTATTGTTGCATTAAATAAGTGGGATTTGGTTAATAAAGAATTTAGGAATTTACGATTAGATCAATATAGAAGATTTTTTGGAATTAATAGAAACTTTCAAATTGTAAGTGCTTCTCAAGGAGAAGGATGTTCTGAACTAGTCGATATGGCACTTAATTTTCTTCCAGATGGACCAAAACTATATGGCGAGGAGACGATTTGCGACCAACCATTAGATAACTTATTATCTGATTTAGTAAGAGAACAGGTATTAAAAAATACAAGAGAAGAGGTACCTCATAGTGTCGCAGTAAAGATAGAGAAGAGAGAGGAAATGAAAAGAAAAAATGGCAAAGTTTTTACAGCTATTTTGGCTACTATTATTGTTGAAAGGTCCACTCAAAAAGGCATTCTTATTGGAAAGAAAGGTTCAATGTTAAAAATGATTGGTCAGTCAGCAAGATCAAATATGTCAAAATTAATTGATGGTCCAGTTCACCTAGAGTTGTTTGTGAAAGTTGTTCCAAATTGGAGAAAAAAAGAATCAAGGTTAATTGAGTTTGGTTATGAGGAAGAGTTCTAGATGAGTGGTTTTAATTTTGATGTAATTACATTGTTCCCTAAAGCTTTTGAATTAATAAATAATTTAGGGGTCATAACAAGAGCTCTAGATAAGAATCTGATAGATGTAAATTTACATGATTTAAGAGAATATGGAGAAGGTTCTTACAGACAAGTAGACGATAAGCCTTATGGAGGAGGAGCGGGTATGGTATTAAAACCTGAACCTTTTTATAAGGCATATGAATCAATTAGAAAATCACCTAAAAGTAAAACTTTGCTGATGACCCCTCAGGGTAAAGTTTTAAAGCAAAAGGATCTTGCGAGATGGTCCACTTTGGATCAAATAATAATTATTTGTGGTCAATATGAAGGTTTTGATGAAAGGATTAGATGTTTAGCTGATGAAGAAATATCGATAGGCGATTATGTCCTTTCTGGAGGTGAAATACCTGCTATATCAATAATTAATGGTTTGACTAGGTTATTACCAGGGACTCTTGGTGATCCAGACTCCTTAGTCGATGAGAGTCATAATTCCTCTTACTTAGAGTATCCTCAATACACAAGGCCTTTAACTTTTAAAGATATGAAGGTGCCAGATATTTTAGTGAGCGGTAATCATGAAGAGATTAAATCGTGGAGAAGAAAAAAAAGTTTTGAAAGAACATTGGAGAGAAGAAGTGACTTAATTTCAAATGAAAACTACAAAAAATCGCCACAAAGTAAGAGAATAATAAAAGAAAATAATCAATTCATGAAATTTAGAATAGGCAATGGATACGATATTCACAGACTAGTAGAGGATAGAGATTTAATTATTGGAGGTGTAAAATTGCATCATCCTGAAAGTTTAGGATTGGATGGGCATAGTGATGCTGATGTTTTAAGTCACTCAATAATGGATGCATTATTGGGAGCTCTTTCGTTGGGCGACATAGGAAAGTATTTCCCCCCATCTGATGAAAAATGGAAAAATGCTGATAGCTTGTTTTTATTATCAAAAGTAATTGACTTAATAAGACAAGATGGTTGGGAAATAAATAATATTGATAGTGTTCTTGTTGCTGAAAGGCCAAAAATCATGCCTCATATAGGATTAATGAAAAAAAACATTGCTGAGATCCTAGATATTAATGAAAATTTAATTGGGATTAAAGCAACCACGAATGAAAAATTGGGTCCAGAAGGAAGAGAAGAGGGTATAAGTTGCCATTCAGTAGTTCTACTTGAGAAAAAATGAGATTTAATTTAAATTTGAAAAAAAAATTCCAAGGATTTTGTTTATTATTAATTTGTTTAGTAGTTTTAATTTTTCAATCTGACATTCCCAATTTAAAAGCTCTTACAATGGATAATTATCAAAGTGAAATGGTTATAGAGGAATTAAGACTTAAAGTACCTGCCGATATAAAAGCAGCTTGGTTAAATGCTGAAAAAGAAATATGGGAGCCATGGTTATCTTCTCAAGACGGTTTTTTGGGAAGACAATTATTTTGGGATAAAGAAAAAGAAGAAGCTTTAATATTGGTAAATTGGAAAAGTAAGAAATTATGGAAAAGCATACCAATATCAGAAGTAAATGTAGTCCAACAAAAATTTGAAGATAATATTAAAGTTGCTCTAAATGTAGGCGAAAATCCTTTTGAATTAATTTACGAGGGAGAATTAGATAAGCAAAAATGAATTTTGATATCAAGTTTGATTTTCAAAGAAGAAATAGGCTTGGAATCATTGAGGCTATTTGGGGGCAAGATAAGAGTATCGATCAATTAGAGAGATTATCTGAAAATGTAGTAAGTAAAAATGAGGTTGTTTTCATTACTAGGATTAATAGTGAAAAGGCTAATTATCTTTTAGATTTGTATGATGATGCACGATTCTATGAAGAAGCAAATTGCCTAATAATTGGAAAAAATCTGAATAAAATAAATACGAATAAAAAAGTTGCCATAATTTCAGGCGGCTCAAGCGACTTGGCTGTAACACTTGAAGCACAATTAGCTCTTGAAATTTATGGAGTGAATTGTCAATCTTTTATAGATGTTGGCGTAGCTGGACTTCATCGATTGATGAGTCAGTTAGAAGAAATTAATAAATATGATGTATTAATTGTTTGTGCTGGAATGGAAGGAGCTCTGGCAACAGTTGTGGGCGGATTGTTGGCACAACCGATAATTGCAGTTCCAGTCTCAGTTGGCTATGGCGTTAGCAAGGATGGAGAAGCTGCTTTAAATAGCATGTTGTCAAGTTGTTCTCCAGGTATTGCAGTTATGAATATAGATAATGGTTACGGAGCAGCAATGGCGGCTCTCAGAATTATTAAAAGTAATTCATAAATAATTACTTTTTTTCTATTTCTAATAGGTTTTCTATCCATAAATTAAGTTGTTTTGATAGCATTCCTTCTTCTCTCATTTTTATTGCTTTTATAACGACTTCTGTGTTTACCCATTCTGGAAATCTTTTCGGCATTTATTTTTATATTCAATAATTTTAATTTGGTACAGATTTTTATAAAAACAAGATCTAAGTAACAAATTTAATCTTTTTTATTTAATTTTGTACCTAATCTAGATAGTTCAGATGAGGTATGTTCACTTTCTACATTTTTTAATCTTTCAATTAGCTCAGTGAGATCTTTATGTGCTAACTCACCATTTTGCTCCCATTTAAGGGACCTTGAGTTGCTATCAATTTTTTCTTTCATTTTTAAATTTAAGTATTAAAAATATAAAACGAAAAATGGAGAAATTTGGCTATTGTTTCAAGCCTAAACTTAAAAAAATATGAAGATTTTTAATACATTAAATATTTTTTTTATCCTCCACCAACTATTGAAACAATTTCTAAATTATCACCATCTTTAAGCTTCACTTTTTCCCATTTCATTGAATTTATAATTAAATTATTTAACTCAACTACAATTGTGTTTGGTTTATATCCCATATGGTTAAGAGCTGTAGATAGTAGAACATTTTCTTGATCAAGATCTATTTTTTTTTCTTCTCCATTTACCCTAATTTTCATGAGACAACTTTTTTAGAATCATCATAGCGTTTTCTTTAGGATCTTCAGAATTCATTAATTCCGAAACTAAGGCAACTTTTTTAAACCCATTTCTTTTTAAATATGAAATATTATTTGACTTGATTCCTCCAATAGCAAACCAAGGAATATTTAAATCCTTTGTTAATTTTTTAATATGTTCAACACCTAAAGGTTTTTTATTCTTTTTTGTTGTAGTTTCGAATACTGGCCCTATTCCTATGTAATCACAACCTTCTTTAAGAGCATTAGAAATATCAATTTCATTATTTGCACTTATTCCGATTATTTTTGAATATCCTAATAGTTTTCTTGCGGTTTTTAAGTCTAAATCTTCTTGTCCAAGATGAATTCCATCCGCGTTAGATGCTAGAGCTATATCAAGTCTATCGTTAACGATAAATAAAGAATTATACCTTTTACATAGATTTTTAATCTGAATTGCTTCTTGAAGATTATCTTGATCAGTTCCCGTTTTAAATCTATGCTGAATAATTTTTACTCCCGCAATTAAAATCTCTTCAATTATTTCTAATAGATTGTCCTTTTGATCTGTGATTACATATAAATCATTTTCTTTTAATATTGTCTCCGACTTCTTACACTTGCTATAACCTAATAAGTCAATTTCAATAGTATAAATTTCATATCTAATTTCCGAAGCGATTTTTGAAAGCTCATGATTCTGCAGCCTTGAGAATTCTTCTATGACTCGTAATGCTTCTTGAACTCTGGCTGAATTAGAACTTATAATTTGATCAGAAGTTTTTCTGTTGATTTGCGCTTGATGAGTCAATCCTTTACATTTATCCTCAATATGATTTCTAGATTGTTTATAAACTTCTAAATGATTTTTTCCTAAAATTTGTCTAAAATTTTTAATCTTTGCAACATATTTTTCTTTGCCTAGGCCAAATCTAGCCCAATCCTCTAATACTCTCAGCCCTTCTCTAGCTCTATCTAGATTAGCGTCAATAATTTGATAAATTCTTAAATCTTCAGTATTGGAATTCATCATTTGTAATTTATTTTTTGTGGTTTTTAAAAATTTTAAGAGCATTATCTCTATCTTTTTTAATTTGATTAGAAAGTTGATCTATATTTTTGAACTTGATTTGAGATCTAAGTTTTTCAACTGGTTCAACAGATAGATTTAAACCATATAGATCGATATCTTTATTTATTAAATGAACTTCAACTGCAGATGGCAATAAAGGATTTATTGTTGGTTGAGAGCCAAGATTCATAACAGATTCAATTTTTTTGTTGGAATTTTCTATGGTTGTCCAAGATGCATAAACTCCTTCTCCAGGTAAAAATTTCCTGCCATCTATCTCAAGGTTTGCGGTAGGCCATCCTATACTTTTTCCAATTCCTTTACCTTTAACAACCTTTCCATTAAAACTATAAGGCCTATTAAGAATTTTGGAAGCATTTTTCAGATCACTTTTCTCTAATAGATCTCTTATTCTGCTGCTGCTGATTCTACCTTCCTTGTCTTCTAAAATTGGAGTAATTTTGAGTTTAATATCCGTATTCTTAATTATATTTTTTATTGTATTTATGTCTCCACTTCTTCTGAAACCAAATTTAAAATTAGCACCTACAGAAATGTTTTTTGCTTGTAATTGATTTATCAAAATATCTCTTACAAATCTTTCTGCACTTAATTTGGATAGTTTCATATCAAAAGGAATCAGAACTAATTGTTCAATCCCCAGATCTTCAAGAATAGATAGCTTTTCTTCAGGGAGATCAAGTCTAAGACGCATCTCTTTATAAAGAACTTCTCGGGGATGAGGCCAGAAGCTTGCAATTGTTGGGGCATATTGATTTTCTTCAACCACACTTTTTATTAATTGTCTGTGGCCAGCATGTAGGCCATCAAAACTTCCAATAGCTATTGAGGTAGGACTCTTAACTTCAGATGGCGATATTAAAGAGATCAAAAGATTACGTGCAATTTTATGATTTTAGTGGCAAGTTTGGATTGATTAAGTTTATTCAATCAAATGAATGTCTGACAAAATGGATTTTCAGTCCCTTTCATTTGGAATGCGGCGCATTGGATGGATACGCTTTTGGGTTCAGACCATTTTAGGTGTTGTTGTTGCAGCTGTTTTGCTTTTTTCAAATGTTGTAAATAATAGCGAAGGTCAGCTTGGCCTAGCTCCTGGTCTATCACTTACAACAATATCCCTGATTTTACTACTTTTTAGTCTTTGGCAAGGTTGGTTAATAGTTAGAACAGGAAGAGCAATCGCAAGCAACGCAAGACCCTCAAGGGGACAAACCGGTAAATTGATAAAACGAGGACTAATAGTTGATTTATTTGGAATTTTATTTGGATTAATTGGATATCAAGCTCTTATGGGAGCCTTATTTATACAAGCATCCTCTCAAACAACTGGACAATTGATAACAGCTACATCTGATATCCCAATTACTGGTCTTGAAATATTATCAGTTCTCAGTAACACGCAAGTTATCGCTGCTCATTTTTTTGGACTTTGCTTTTCTTTATGGCTTTTAAGAAGGATTTACAAATGAACTATTAATTTTAGGTAAGTTGTCTAAATTACCTCTCCAAAATAAATCCGGTTCTACAGGTGTAAGAGATATTTTATTTTCTTGTATTTGAGATACATCGCTAGGCCAATTCTTAGGACCGTAACCTTTCGATTTAAGATCTAACACAACTTCACCTGCTAACCAATAATAGTCATCACCCCTCGGGTCTTCCCTTTTGGAAAATTGATTTTTATATTTTCTTACCGATAATCTTGTCCAGGATAATTCTTTAATTTTGTTTTTTTCGCAGGGGGGTATATTCAAGTTTAATAAAAGTGAAGCTGGCCAACCATCATTAATTGCTTGTTCGGCAATATTCATTGCAATTTCTCCAGCAAATTCAAAATTCTTCCATTTAAAACTAGCAACACTTATTGCCATGGAAGGAACATTTTCTAAAGTGCCTTCCATAGCCGCAGCTACTGTGCCTGAACAAAAAATATCTGTCCCTAAATTTGGTCCGTGATTTATTCCGGATAGTACCAGATCAGGTTTATGATCCAAGAGTTCAGATAGTGCTAATTTGACACAATCAGCAGGTGTGCCTGAACATCCCCAAGCTTCAATTCCTTGTCCAAATAACTCGTCAGCTTTTTCCACTCTTAATGGGGATTGTAGAGTAAGACCATGACCAGTAGCTGATCTTTCTTGGTCAGGACATACCACTTTTACCTTATGTCCTCTTTTTTGGGCTGATTTTGCTAAAGCTCTTATCCCTGCTGCGAAAACTCCATCATCATTGCTAATTAATATATTTAACGGTTTCATTAATCAAGAAATTTTATTTATGGACGATATTTAAGTAAGATAAAGCAATACTTATTTTTACTATATCAGTGAGTCAAATTGAATCGTTAAGTCAAATTGAGGAAAAACTAAATAATCTTTCTCTAACAGCAAAAAATAATATAGATAATTCAAATACTCATGAGGAACTGGATCAATTAAGAGTTTCCTTGCTAGGAAAAAAAGGTCATTTATCAATTATTTTGAAAACGATGGCTCAATTATCTGCGACTGATAGACCAATTATTGGCCAGAAGGCAAATTTAATAAAGATAAATTTGCAAGAACTAATAACTGAAAGAAAAAATAAACTAAACAGCGAAGCCTTAGATAAAAAGATTAAAAAAGAAAAAATTGATGTAACTATCCCTTCAATTGGAACACCCCCTGGGAATAAACATCCTTTGATTTCAACTCAAGACGAAATAATAGATATTTTTTGTGGTTTAGGATATTCAATTGAAAGTGGCCCTGAAATAGAAACTGATTTTTATAATTTTGAGTCTCTCAACATACCCAAAAATCATCCGGCAAGAGATATGCAGGATACTTTCTACTTAGATGAAAATCGACTTTTAAGGACCCACACTTCTCCTGTTCAGATAAGATACTTAGAGAGAAATCCTCCTCCAGTAAGAATTATCGCTCCCGGGAGAGTATATAGGAGAGATGCAGTAGATGCTACTCATTCCCCTGTATTTAATCAGGTTGAGGTTTTATGTATCGATCAAGACATTAATTTTAGTCATTTAAGAGGAACAGTTCTTACATTTTTAAAGGCCTTTTTTGGAGATATTCCTGTAAGATTTAGAGCTAGCTATTTCCCATTTACTGAACCTTCAGCAGAAGTAGACGTCCAGTGGAAAGGTAAATGGTTAGAAGTAATGGGTTGCGGAATGGTTGATCCTAAGGTCTTAGAAAAATTAGGAATAGATTCTGAGAAATGGACTGGTTTTGCAGCAGGATTAGGAGTTGAGAGATTTTGTATGGTAAGACATCAGATCGACGATATCAGAAAATTTTATACAAATGATCTTAGATTCTTAGAACAGTTCTAATAGTATTTAATTCTTAAATTAGGATTGTCCAACAAATTAGTTTAAGATAGTCTTAGTTTTAATTTTTTGATTGGTACGTAAAGCAGGACTAATCGTAAATGATGGAAAGGAACTGGCTGTTCAAACTGCAACTTCTGTTCAAAAAAAATTGGAAAAATCTAATTTTGAAGTTGTAAGAGTTAGTAGCTCTGGAGGGATGGTTGGTTTCGCAAATCCTGATCAACATGTTCGTCCTTTGGGATATACGAATTGTGTTCCCGAGGGGTTTGATTCGTCAATGGAATTTGCAATTGTTCTTGGCGGAGATGGGACTGTACTTTCTGCTGCAAGGCAAACGGCGCCTGCTAAAATTCCAATTCTTACAATAAATACTGGTCATTTAGGATTTCTTGCGGAAGCTTACTTATCTAACCTAAATGAGGCGATAGATAAAATAATAGCTGGAAATTGGGATATTGAAGAAAGAACTTGCTTTATCATAAGTGTAATGAGGAATGATCAGAGGAGATGGGAGTCTCTTTGCCTTAATGAGATGGCTCTTCATAGAGAACCTCTAACAAGTATGTGTCATTTTGAGATTTCTATAGGGCGACATGCTCCTGTGGATATTTCAGCTGATGGAGTAATCTTATCTACTCCAACTGGTTCTACCGCCTATTCTCTAAGTGCTGGCGGGCCAGTTATTACACCTGATTGCCCAGTAGTTCAATTAACTCCAATTGCTCCACATTCATTAGCGTCTCGGGCATTAGTTTTTAATGATTCAGAGCCAGTAACTGTTTTCCCTGCAACTCCTGAAAGGTTGGTAATGGTTGTTGATGGAAATGCTGGTTGTTATGTTTGGCCTGAAGATAGAGTTTTAATTAGAAAAAGTAAACATTCAGTAAAGTTTATTCGACTTGAAGATCATGAATTTTTTCAAGTTTTAAGAAATAAACTAGGTTGGGGGTTGCCCCATGTGGCTAAACCTAACAAATAACAAGTATTTGAATTTATTTTTTCCCTTTTAATAGAAAAACAGGATTATTTGGTTCTAATCTTATTCCCTCGGCGATACTTAAACTTTTATAGGTTTGAATTAAATTTAAATTTGTTTTGAAATTTTTATCTTCTAATTCCTCTTTTAATTCTTTAATAGTTTGAACGTCAATTATTGGGATAACGATAATGTCTCCAATATCCATATCTTGTACAAGTTTATTAATAACCTGGAGTTTAGTTTTTTTATCACATCCTCCAATTATTAATCTATTAGGGTTTTCAAAAGAACTTAAATTTCTCGCATTCAAGGTGTAATTTATGTCTTCCTCAAAAATAAATTTTGGTTTGACGTCAAGCCTTTTTGAGTTTTCTAGTATTAATTCTTTTGAGCCAATCCTTTTATCGAAACAAAACAAATCCAAATTAGGCCTTAACCTTAATGCCTCTAAACCAATTGACCCACAACCTGCTCCTATATCCCAAATGACACCATTTCTTGGGAGCTCTAAAGCAGCTAATATTTGAATGCGAACTTCTCTTTTAGTTAATAAATTTGGTCTATCATTAAAAGTCTTAAAAACATTGTCATTGATTCCGAATAGAGGAAGATTCTTGTTCGAATAATTTTCCTTTTTTTTTGAAAGAACAGCAACATTCAAATTTGATATATCTGAGGGCAATGACCCTTTAAGGTTTAATTTCCTGATTTTTTCATTTTCGAAGCCTATTTCTTCACAGAGCCAAAAATCGTAGATGTCAATCAGATTAAATTCTGATAAATTTTTTTTGATTATTTCTAGACTTTTGTTATTTGAATCTGTAATGACAGCCAAATTTGAAGGTCTTGCTTTAAGAGCCTCAATTAACTTAGTCGAATCTCTGCCGTGAATACTCACATTAACAGTATCTTGCCATGGGATCTTTAACTTACTAAATGCTAATTGAATGCAAGTATTTGAAGGGTAGAAACTTAATTCATCTTTTGAAAAATTTTCTAGTAGTATTCTCCCAATTCCAAACCAGAGAGGATCTCCTCTTGAAATTAAAATAACATCAGTTTTTTGTGATCTAAGCCAGTTAACAAGTTCCTGATTACTGTTGCTCGAAAAAAATAATTTATTTTTTAATAAACCATTTTCGCTCCATGATTTTATTTCTTCAAAATATGAATTTGGAACTGCAATAGAGACTGTCTCTTGAAATAGATTTTGTAATTTGAAAGATAGATCCTCAAAATTATAAGAATTAATTCCTACTACATGAATTTTTCTTTTTTTTTCAGTCATGAATATTTAATCTAAAGAAACTTATCTATTTGAATGTTTTATTAAATTATCTTATGATTGTTCGAGCTTTCATAATAAATCAATTGTCCGAAAGAAGAAAGAGATTACATGATTTATTATTAACTCTAATAAATAAAGATAGTGAATTTGAGTTTATTGAAGAAGATTCTAGCGATTTAACATCTAGCTATTCCGAAAAAGACACTTTGAATTTATCTCGAGTTATAGAAAAAAATCGTAAAATAATCAAAAGATATCAAGCTATTGTAAGAACAGCTGTTACTCTTGATGCCCTGATGGATTCTGAAAATGAAGAAAATTACAAAATCAAATAAAAATATTTTTTTAAAAAAAATATTACCTTTACTTTTACTACTATCCTTTATTTTTAACCCATTAAAAGTATCCGCAGAAGTTGCAGAAACAGAAATAAATGGGGAATTTATGAATGCCAGCAGTGAGTTTTTAAGAGATTTGGACTTTGAAACTTGGCAATTGGTTGCCTATAAATCACCTCTTTTTGAAGATAAATTGATCTTGAGAGTAATAGGATATCCAGGAAATCTTAGGATTGATCATCCCACTTACTTGAGGGTTGAATCAGGCAGAAAACAGTGGCTTTTAGATGATAAAACATTACTTAATGTTGAATTAGCAAATGATGGAAGACAAGCTGCAGCAGAATTCGATCTTGATGAATTGATTAAAAATTTAGATAAAAATAGACCATTAAGATTATCTTTGTCGGGAGTTTTTTCTGAGTTACCTGTTCCTCCTTTTGTTGTTAAAGAATGGAGATCACTAAACTGAATTTGACTTTTGGAGATGACTGAAAAAAATGTAAGCCATATAAAATGGATGAAAAGAGCAATCTTTTTGGCTTCTTTAGGCAAAAATACAACGAGTCCTAACCCTAGGGTGGGAGCAGTGATAATTGATAAGGATGGAAAGCTTATTGCAGAAGGATTTCATTACAAGGCTGGCATGCCCCATGCTGAAGCGATGGCTTTTAATAATTTAAAAAAAGATCCCAAAGGGGGATCAATTTATGTAAATCTTGAACCTTGCTGTCACCAAGGTAGAACACCTCCATGTGTAGATAAAGTGATATCCTCTGGTATAAAAAAGGCTTATATATCTATTGAAGACCCTGATGCAAGAGTCGCTGGTAAAGGTATTAAGCTTTTAGAAGAAGCTGGAATACAAGTTCATTTAGGATTATGTAAAAAGGAATCCTTAGATTTAAATAAGACTTTCATTCATAGGAATATTACTAAAAAGGCATTTGGTGTTTTTAAATGGGCAATGAGTATTGATGGGAGAATAGCTTTAAAAAATGGAAAAAGTAAATGGATTACTAATGAAGAATCAAGGGCATTAGTACACTCTTTTAGATCAGAATTTGATGCAATAATCATTGGCGGAAACACATTAAGAAGAGATAATCCCCTTTTGACTACAAGAGGTTTAAAAAATCCTGAACCTTTGCGAGTTGTGTTTACAAAAAGTTTAGACCTGCCAACAAAATCTAATCTTTGGGATTGTAATAAGGCAAAAACATTAGTTATTTATGATTCTTCAACTGCAAATGAAAGGTATCTTAATAGGATTCCAAAGTCTGTTGAAATTGAAAAGGTATCATCAGATAATCCAGAGTTGATTTCAAAAATACTTGCTAAAAGGGGATGTAATAAAGTTTTGTGGGAATGTGGTCCTCGATTGGCTACTGCCGCAATAAAATCTAATTGTATTCAGGAAATTATTACTTTTATTGCTCCAAAAATTTTAGGTGGAGAAAATAGTATGAATCCCCTTGGGGATTTTGAGTTTGGAGAAATGCATGAAATTATTAAATTAAGCGAATCTCAGCATAGTTTGATTGGTGATGATATATGCGTTAAGAGTTCATTCAAAAATTAATTTTTAAGAAATTTTATATGGGTTAAAGTACCGTACGGTTCTCACCCAAAAAAAAGAATACAGATACGGAAACTGTTGGTTTAGTTTATAATAAGTTCAAATTTGCCCACAATTATGCCAATAAGACAAGACGATAATCAACCTAATAGAAAATTTGGAATTGTAAATATCATTTTGATAGGAGTTGGAGCACTACTTTTATTTAGTAGCCTTTTCCCTAATCAAAATATGCAAATCCCTAGGGTTCCTTACTCCTTATTTATTGATCAAGTTAATGATGGAGAGGTAAAGAGAGCATATATCACCCAAGAACAAATCAGATATGAGTTAAATGGAGCTGAAGAGGGTGCACCCTCAGTGTTAGCAACAACCCCAATTTTTGATATGGATCTGCCTCAAAGACTAGAAAGTAAAGGGGTGGAATTCGCTGCGGCTCCTCCAAAGAAACCTAATTTCTTCTCAACTATATTGAGTTGGGTTGTTCCTCCTTTGATTTTTATACTTGTCTTGCAATTTTTCGCTAGAAGAAGTATGGGAGGCGGAGGTGCACAAGGTGCTCTAAGTTTTACTAAAAGTAAAGCTAAAGTTTATGTGCCAGATGATGAATCAAAAGTAACATTTGCGGATGTAGCAGGAGTTGATGAAGCTAAGGACGAATTAACAGAAATAGTTGATTTTTTAAAAAAACCAGAAAGATATACGGATATTGGAGCTCGAATACCTAAAGGCGTACTTCTCGTGGGACCTCCAGGAACAGGAAAAACTCTTCTTTCAAAGGCTGTTGCTGGTGAAGCAGAAGTTCCTTTCTTCATTATTTCAGGTTCTGAGTTTGTGGAGCTTTTTGTTGGCGCTGGTGCTGCAAGAGTGCGAGATTTATTTGAACAGGCTAAGAAAAAAGCTCCTTGCATAATATTTATTGATGAATTAGATGCGATAGGTAAAAGTCGCTCAGGATCTATGGGTGTAGTAGGTGGGAATGATGAAAGAGAACAAACTTTAAATCAGCTCCTTACAGAAATGGATGGGTTTGCCTCTGCCGACAAGCCTGTAATTGTCCTTGCAGCTACTAACCAACCAGAAGTGCTTGATGCTGCTTTGCTAAGACCAGGTAGATTTGATAGACAAGTTTTAGTTGACAGGCCAGATTTATCTGGAAGAAAAACAATCTTGGAAATTTATACAAAAAAAGTTAAACTTGCGGATTCAATAGACTTAGATTCTATTGCTCAAGCCACTAGTGGATTCGCAGGAGCTGATTTAGCTAACATGGTAAACGAAGCTGCTTTACTTGCAGCAAGAGCAAAGAGGAAAAGTGTGGAACAACAAGACTTAAGTGAGGCGATAGAAAGAGTTGTTGCTGGATTGGAAAAGAAAAGTCGTGTATTGCAAGATGATGAAAAGAAAGTTGTTGCTTATCATGAGGTTGGGCATGCAATAGTTGGTCACCTTATGCCTGGAGGATCGAAAGTCGCAAAGATTTCAATTGTTCCAAGAGGAATGAGTGCACTTGGTTACACCCTTCAATTGCCAACAGAAGAAAGATTCTTGAATTCAAAAGAGGAATTAAAAGGACAAATTGCTACACTTCTCGGAGGAAGATCAGCAGAAGAGGTTGTTTTTGGAAAAATTACTACTGGAGCTTCTAATGATCTTCAAAGAGCTACCGATATTGCCGAGCAAATGGTAGGTACTTTTGGAATGAGTGACATACTTGGCCCTCTTGCGTATGACAAGCAAGGAGGAGGTCAATTTTTAGGAAATGGTAATAATCCTAGAAGATCCGTAAGTGATGCCACAGCGCAAGCAATAGATAAAGAAGTTAGGGATCTAGTAGATGATGCACATGAAACTGCACTTAAGATTTTGAGAAATAATTTACCTTTGCTTGAGTCGATTTCTCAAAAAATTCTTCAAGAGGAAGTTATTGAAGGCGAACAATTAAAGTCTTTACTCGCAGAATCTAAAATGCCTGCATAGTAATATTAGGGTTTAATTAAGGGATTTATGCTTAAGCCAAACAAGCTTGTAAATAAAAACTTTTTATCAAGCTTGGATATGTCATCTGAAGAAGTTAATCATATTATGGAGTTGGCAGAAAACTTCAAAAATAAAAATCTTAATATTGACCTCAATAACAAAGTTTTAGGATTAATTTTTGATAAGTCATCAACACGAACAAGAGTTAGTTTTCAGGTTGCGATGTCAAGACTTGGAGGCAATACAATTGACTTAAATCCCATTACTTCTCAGATTGGCAGAGGCGAGCCAATTAAGGATACTGCAAGAGTTCTAAGTAGATATTGTGATGTTCTCGCAATAAGAACATTTAATCAATACGCAATAGAAGAGTATGCAAAGTGGTCCTCGATACCAGTTATAAATGCTCTTACAGATTTAGAACATCCTTGTCAAGCGTTAGCTGATTACATGACAATTAAAGAGGAATTTAATGATTTCAAAAAAGTAGTTTTAACTTTTATAGGTGACGGCAATAATGTTGCAAATTCCCTTATTTTATGTGGGGCTTTATTGGGTGTTGAAGTCAGAATTGCTTGCCCTAAAGGTTATGAGCCAAATTCTTTGGTAATTAATAAGGCAAATGCAATTAGTAAAAAAAATAATTTCTTAAAAATAACTAATGATCTTTATTCTGCTGTCTCAGGGGCAAATGTACTTTATACAGATGTTTGGTCATCTATGGGCGAAGAGAATAAAAAAGAAGACAAAGATAAAGATTTTCATGGATTCACTATTGATAGTAATTTAGTCGAGAAAGCAGCTAAAGATGCAATTATCCTACATTGTCTTCCTGCCTATAGGTCGAAAGAAATTACTGATGAAATTATCGAAAGTAAAAATAGTAGAATTTTTAATCAAGCAGAAAATAGAATGCATGCTCAGCAGGCACTTTTATCTTGCCTTCTCTCGTAAAACTTGCATATTAGCCCAAAAAGAGGTACAAATGTATTAGAGTACATTTGTTTTACTTGGCTTTTTCTGAAAATAATCTTACTAGTGCTCAAAATGAGCTTTATAGCTGGATAAAAGACTATATGAAAAATTTTCAACATAGTCCATCTATTAGGCAAATGATGCAAGCTATGGGTTTAAAATCTCCTGCGCCAATTCAAAGTCGTCTTAAGCATTTGCAAGATAAAGGGTATATTAAATGGCAAGAGGGAAAAGCTAGGACACTTCAACTTGTTGATGAAATAATAGAGGGTGTTCCTATTTTGGGTTCTGTCGCTGCAGGAGGCTTAATTGAAACCTATCCTGATGTGCATGAAAATTTAGATATTTCTGAAGTCTTAAGAAAGAAAAATGTTTTTGCACTAACTGTTAATGGAGATTCAATGATTGATGCATGTATCGCTGATGGAGATATGGTTTTGATGGAACCAATTGAAGACTCTTACTCTCTTAGGAATGGAACTATTGTTAGTGCGATGGTTCCTGGCTTAGGAACAACTTTAAAGTATTTCTTTAAAAGAGATAACAAAATTTTCCTTGAGGCTGCCAATCCATCTTATGAGCCGATTGAATTGAACTTGAATGAAGTTATTTTTCAAGGAAAACTGCTAGCAGTTTGGAGAAAAGTCTAGGAATCAAAATTTTAAAAAAATTATGTATAAATCTAAAAGATATAAATTTTTAAACCAAATATATTTTTAATCTTTAATTTTGAAAATTGATAAGATTACTTAATGCTAGATAAATTAATTTGCATATTTACTAATCCAATTTTTTATTTCCATTTTAGGATGCCAACCGAGCGCTTGCTGAATTTTTCTGATATCAGCTAATGTGGCTTTTGACTCTGCCTGCCTTTCAGGTAGGTATTCGAAATCATCTTTGATCATTTTTGCAATTTTTTTGATAGATATATTTTCACCGCTTCCAACATTAAAGATTTGACCAAAGAATTTTCTATCTAATTCTTTTGTAGCAGCAATTATATTAGCTTCGACTACATCTCCTACATAGACAAAATCTCTCATTTGTTCTCCATCTCCAAAAATTGTTAATTTTTGCCCTTCATTTTTTTGTCGTAAAAAAATTCCTATTACTGGAGCATATTGACCTTTAGTTGGTGCTCTTTCTCCATATACATTGAAATATCTCAAAATTATTGTTGGTAAACTATAAAGATCTGAGTACATTTTACAAATTTTTTCAGCGGCTATTTTGGAAACTGAATAGGGATTGAGGCAATCTTCTGATTGAGTCTCAATATTTGGGATATTATTTAAACCGTACCCAGAAGAGGTTGATGAATAAATTAGCCTCTTTATATTATTTTCTCTACTACAATTTAAGACGTTGGAAGTACCCATTATGTTAATTTCAAAAGCTTTTAATGGGTTTTTTATAGCAGGGACAATTCTTGATTCAGCAGCAAGGTGAAATACATAATCAACTGATTTAAATAAATACTTAATTTCATCATAAATTGTGATATCAGCCTTAAAATTTTTGGCTTTATCGTTCCAATAAAACAATTCGTTGTTGGCAAACTCATTATCAATACAAATTACCTCATGTCCCAGATTTATTAGTCTATCTACTAAATGTGAGCCTATAAAACCTGCTCCTCCAGTAACTAAAGACTTTATCATTAATATAATAATTTCATAATTTAACTTTATCTAAAATTTAATCATTTTTTGTTTGGGTGAATTTTATTTTTATATTCTTTTCTTTATATCAATGTAATAGCTTTACTTGTTTGGACTAGAAGAAATATTTCTTAAAAGTATAAATTAAACATATTTTGATCCCTACATAGAAATCTGAATTTTTTGTAAAAAAACAAACTTGATTTAATATTTAAAATTAATATTTGTAGAATTTTTATCTTTCCAAGTAAGTTTTTTGCTACTTTATAAAGTTAAATATCCTCTACTCATTTATAATTTGGTTATTCTTTTAGGATAAAATTCTAATTAAACAATAATTATAGTAGATATAAATTACTAAAAAATTTTATCAAAATAAATTTTTAAAATGTTACTGAAGAAAAGATTATTAAGATTTTTTAAGCGAATTATTAAGGATGATGCAAATAGATTTCTAAAAAAACTATATTTTTTGCTTAAATCTTTTTTAGCAAAATATCTAGGATTATATCCATTTAGTAATGGAAGGGAGATTTTTTCAGTACTTTCTGTTTTAAATTCTGGGAAATGGAATTCTGCTTACTCAAAAGATTCAAAAGTAACTGAAACTGAAAAACAATTTTGTAATTATTTAGATGCTGATTATTGCATTCTTGTTTCCAGTGGAGGAGTGGCGATTGAAATTCTAATGAGAATATTTAAAGGATCAAATAAAAATGTTTTCTGTAGTCATATAAGACATACATGTCCAGCGCAGCCATTTTCAATTCTCAGATCTGGTGTAATACCTCTTCCTACAAATCCGGGGATAGATCCTTTTTCTATGCCAAAAGAAATCTACAATAATTCATCTGAAAAAAATTTAGTTTTACCAACTCATTATTGGGGATATCCTGAAAAGCTAAATCATATTATCCCAGAATATACAATTGAAGACTGTTGCCTAAGTTTTGATTCTTATCAATCCAATGGAGCGCATGTAGGTACCCAAGGTATTGCAGGTATTTTTTCTTTTGGGTATTTAAAACCTATTCAGGCTGGTGAAGGAGGACTAATTTGTACAAATAATAAATCCCTTGCTGATGAAATTAGGATTATGCAAAATTATGGAATTAGTAATTCCGAAGATGTAAAGAGTTTTGGACTAAATGGAAGAATTAGTTGTGTACAAGCAGCAATAATTTCTGAGCAATTAAAAACTTATAAGAAATTTATTGATTTAATAAGGAATGGAGTCTATAAACTTCAAAATGACTTATCAAAATTAAATCTTCCTATAGAAATATACATTCCTAGTGGATTTAGAATTGAGCAGTTAGGTTTTTCAGCAGTTCTTTTGAAAATTAGCTCACCCTTATATTTAAAATTCAAAATAGAATTAGAGAAAAATGGGGTAGAAACTGTAGATACTTTTTTTCAGGATATATTATCTCTAAGTTATTTCAAAGAGGAAATTAGAAGAACAATCAACCAACATGAAGAAAAAGTTTATGAACACAATATTAGTATAAATAAAAACTACCATTATCCTGATAATTATATTGCAATCCCAAGAAAATGGATACCAAATAAATATATGAGGGCATTTTTAAAGAATGCGATAATAAAGTCATTCAAGGAAATAATTTAATTATAAACTTTTAATTATTTCTCATTTACATACAATTTCTATATTATTTTTGAAGAATAATTTAAGTTTTTGATAATATACAAAAAATTAAGTAATGATTTCAATTTTATTTTTTTGAGAGTATTAATAAATAATTAATAATAAATTATTATTTAAAATCGAAAAAGATACTTCCTATGACACTGGAACTGAAAATTTACTTTTCGCTTTTAGTTAATTAAGCAATACCACTACTGATAGACCTTCTACTTTTTACGACATTTTTAATTATTAAATCAATATATTTCATTGCCCCTCCTATTGCTATTAAATCATTAAAGATAAAAATTTTTTGAAAACGGCTAATTGAGTCTTTTTGTATTGACATATTATTAATACCATATTCAATATTATATTTTTTCTAATATAATTTGCCTGAGAGTTTTATAGGTTTTATTGCAGAAATGAAGGGTTTTTAAGTTCTAATAATATCCCGCTTCCAAAAAAACTTTAGTAACTACTGCGATAAACGGCTCTACATTATCAAAAATAGATTTTGGTAATATTAATTCATCTAATCAGAAAAAAGCTTTAGATTAAGCTGTATTGTTACTAAAGCCTTTTAAAAACCCTTTTTCGGGAAATCTATATTCCTGATAATTGTAGCTAAAATCTCCTTTCATATCTCCTGAAAATGAATAGTGTATTATTATAAGTTAATTTAAAAATAATTTTAATGGAAATAAAAAAAAGAAATTTAATAACAGGAGGAAGTGGATTTATTGGTTCTCATCTCGCAAAAAGATTGTTGGAAAAAGGTGAGGAAGTTATTTCATTAGATAACTTTTTTTCGGGCAGTAAAGATAATAATGAAGACTTATATAAGTATTCAAACTTTGAATTAATTAGACACGATATTACTGAGCCTATAAAAATAGAAGTTGATAAAATTTGGCATTTAGCTTGCCCTGCCTCTCCAATTCATTATCAACATAATCCTATTAAAACGATAAAAACAAATTTTATGGGTACTTATAATATGTTGGGATTAGCAAAAAGAGTTGGTGCGAAATTTTTATTGGCAAGTACCAGTGAGATATATGGTGACCCTGAACAACATCCACAAAGCGAGGACTATAGGGGATCAGTAAATACTGTAGGAATAAGAAGTTGTTATGATGAAGGAAAAAGAATAGCAGAGACTCTTTGCTCTGATTATTTAAGAATGCATGGAGTTGATATTAGAATTATGAGGATATTTAATACATATGGTCCAAATATGAGATTTGATGATGGCAGAGTAATAAGTAATTTTATAGTGCAAGCTTTAAGCAATGAAAGGCTTACAATATATGGTGACGGGAGTCAAACTAGATCATTTTGTTATGTAGATGATTTAATTAATGGGATGATTCTCTTGATGGACAGTAAATATCAAAAACCAATAAATATTGGAAATCCTAAAGAATTCTCAATTAAAGAAATAGCTCATTTAATTAAAGATTTAATTAATCCAGAATTGAAATTTGATTATAAAGATTTACCTCAAGATGATCCTAAACAAAGAAGACCATCAATTCAATTAGCTAAGGAAATTTTGAATTGGGAGCCTAAAATAGAATTGCAAGATGGTTTAATTAAAACCATCGAATGGTTTAAAGGCAATTTAAAAAATTAATTTTTATTTATTTTATAAAATCATTCTCATTTCTTAAAACTTATAAAAATCGAAATCTTTTTAAGATTATCAAATGGCATTAAGTAAAGTAATTATTATTTCGGCCTCTTAATGACTTATTATTCTAATTTACTTAGCAATACAGAATTAGTAGTATATGCCAAAAAGAATAATGCAAAAGATGTTTTAGAGTATTTTTATTTATCAATCTTTTTGATATTAAAACCTTGCTGATTTTTAAATTTTTCCTAATCTAAATTTCTATAAATCCTTTTGGAATTAGCCAACCTTTTTCAAATGCTGAAGAATCTTTATCTATCCATTGGGGAATAATACTTCTAAGATTTCTATCCAAATTATCATAATTTAATAGAGCAGCAGTATAAGAAAAAGTACTGTTTGAACAAATATTAATTGATGAATGCCTCATGATAGCCCAATCTTCAAAATGATCTTTTGTATCTATAATAAAGAAATTATTTTTTAATCTGGATGATAAGGAATTTATCAGATTTTTTACCCATCCTTTGTCATCGGAAATTATATAAATAGGATAGTTTTTACTTTCTTGAGGTATTAAATTTAGAGATAAAAGAATAAATTCAACTGGAGAAAATTTTGAATAATAATTTTCAAATATCCTTTTATTTGATAAGAAATCCCCTCTTCTTACATGTATGGTAATATATCTTTCTGGCAATTCTCTGGCAACAATTATTGGCTTAGTATCAATTAAAAGATTTCTATAATAATTTAAATCCTTCAAATAACATTCTGGATTTTGCCAATACCCTTTAATTTTTAATTTTTTCAATTTTATACTTAAATAATTTAAATCTTCAGATAGTATTTTTAATGGATTTTTATTATATATAAATTCTTTCTCATAATAAATATTATTTATAAGGTCAATTTTTGACTTTAATTTAATCTTTTGTAACTGACTTAAAAATGAAATATTGAATATTATCTTCTTGTATATTTTTTCTCCAATTTGATTAAATTCTTTTTCTAATTTTATTGGATGCTTTAGTATTTTATTTAACTCAAAATCTCGATAACCTCCTAAAATATGTTCCGATAGACCATATCTAATATTAAAATTTTGGAAATTTTTTTCAACATATTTTGATGCAAAAAATTGAAATAACTGATTTCCTAATCCACCTTCAAAAATAAATTGAACTTTATTAATCTTCATTTCTATGGATTGCAAAATATCTTGATTTTTTTTAAGTCCTTCATCTTAAATAACGAAACTTTTTTATTTATATCGTAATCTTCAATTGTTGAATTTGTATTAGCAATTGAAAATATTGTAATTTTATAATTAATTTTTTAATGCATTACTTCATTAATTTACTGTATTCAATATTATTTTTGAGAATACAAGATTTAATAATTTATAAACTTATTTTTTAATTCAATAAAATTATTTCTTTTTTTAATTGTTTAATAAAGTAATTTTATAAAAGTTAAAAACTTAATTACATTTATATTATTATTATGAATAAATTATCCCATCAAAATGAAAATTAATAATATTTGTTGTATTGGGGCAGGTTATGTAGGCGGGCCAACAATGGCTGTAATAGCTGATAAATGTAATTATTTAAACGTTAATGTTATAGATATTAGTCAAAAACGAATTGATGATTGGAATAATGATGATTTAGATAAATTACCAATTTTCGAGCCTGGTTTAAAAGATATTATTAAGAGGAGAAGAAATAAAAATCTTTTTTTTTCAACATTAATTAAAGAAAATATTGAAAGTGCAGATCTAATATTTATTTCAGTTAATACTCCTACAAAAAACAAAGGAATTGGAGCTGGCATGGCCAGTGATTTAAGGTTTGTTGAGGAATGTGCTAGACAAATTTCAAAGTACGCTATTGGTCATACCATTATTGTCGAGAAAAGCACCTTACCTGTAAGGACAGCGCAAACTATAGAAACTATTCTAAATTCAGAGATTAATTCTAAAAATAAAAGAAATCATTTAAAAAGTTTTTCAATTCTCTCAAATCCAGAATTTCTCGCAGAGGGGACAGCAATAAATGATTTAGAAAAACCAGATAGAGTTTTGATTGGAGGTCATGATCAAGAGTCTATTAAATCACTTGTTGAAATTTATAGTCAATGGGTTGACATTGATAAAATAATTACCACTAATTTATGGAGTAGTGAGTTATCAAAATTAATTTCTAATGCGTTTTTGGCTCAAAGAGTTAGTTCAATAAATTCTGTAGCATTAATATGTCAGGCAACTGGTGCGAATATTGAAGAGGTCTCTAAAGCTATTGGTTCTGATTCTAGAATTGGAAAACATTTTTTGAAAGCAGGACCTGGCTTTGGAGGGAGTTGTTTTAAAAAGGATATTCTTAATTTGGTTTATCTCTGTACCTATTTTGGTTTACCAGAAGTTGCTAGTTTTTGGAAAAATGTCGTTACTTTTAATTCATGGCATAAAGAAAATCTTATAAAAATAATAGTACATAAACTTTTTGGAACTTTAGTAGATAAGAAAATTATTATTCTTGGATTTTCTTTTAAATCAAATACTAACGATACAAGAGAATCACCCTCAATTTTTATTGCTAGTCAATTACTCAAAGAAGGAGCAAATTTAGTAATCCACGATCCAAAAGTAAATGAGATACAAATAAAAAAAGAAATAGAAAATTTTATTTCGGAAAATGATCATCAGAATTATCCTAAAGAATTACCTTTCAATAATAATTCCTGGCAATTTTGTAACGATTTAGACAACTCATTTAATGATGCTCATGCCGTTATAATTCTTACGGAATGGGAAGAATATAAAAATCTTGATTGGAGAAAAATTTCTGAAAAAGTTCTCAATACAGCATGGCTATTTGATACTCGAGGTATCTTGAATAAAAATATTTTTAAAGAATTGAACTTAAATTTTTGGCAAATTGGGACTAGTTCTGAATCAAAATAATATGATTTTTTAGATAACTTTTTTAATTCTATTAACGTTTTTTATTTGGATGATATTTATAATATCATTGAGTGTATTGAAAATATAAAGTTTTTAATTATTATAAAATCATTTACTTTATAACTTCTTGAGGCTTTTTCTTCCTTCCTCACTCTACCAATAACTAACCTGACTTTTAATTTGGTGCTAAATTGCTTCAAAAAAGCTCCAAAAAGCATCCTACAACTTGTAAATCTCTAGGTGCATTTTAAGGTTTAGATTTCAATAATCAAACGCTATAAAGTACTATAGGAATTACGGACGTTACGAAAAAAATCTTTAGATTCATTGATGCGAAGACGTTTCGGGATTTGGGGCCATAGCTCAGCTGGTAGAGCACCTGCATGGCATGCAGGGGGTCAGCGGTTCGAATCCGCTTGGCTCCATTAAATTTTAAAATTAAAAATTTCATTTATCACAAAGGTAATTCTTTGAAAGAACCTTATAAAAATATCCAAATCAATTAAGAAGATATACCTTTTATTAAATTAAAATAAAAAGTGTTTAGCTGCTAAAAAAAAATTTTTATATCGCAGAAGTAATTGTTTTCTCAAGAATTCTTAAAGAAAAATATTTCTAACAAATAATCTCTTCTTCTTTAAAATAACTTATTACATTAAATCTATAAGAAGATTATTTATTCTAATTTATTTTTAATAATTAGACTATCTTCTAGGATTAGAAAATCTATTCCAGAATTAATAAAAACATTTATTGCAGATTTAGGAGATTCTACTACTGGAAAACCATGTAGATTAAAACTTGTATTTAAAAGACATCCGACACCTGAATATAATTTAAATGATTTGATTAAATCATAAAATTTTGGATTAATATTTCTGAAAAGAATTTGTGGTCTAGCAGTTTTATCATAAGGATGTAAAGCTGCAGAAATATTAGTTTGTGCATATTCTTTTGATCCTACAGCGATTTGCATAAATTGATATTCTTTAATACTATTTTTATTTATATTAAAAAACTTATAAGCATCAGTATCTAATACAACAGGTGCAAAAGGCATCCAAAAATCTCTTGATTTTATTGCTTTATTGATTTTATGAGTTTGATCTATAGAAGCAGCGGAACAAATTATTGATCTGTTGCCTAAGGATCTTGCACCAATTTCCATTTTACCAACAAATCTTGCTCCAATATTTCCATTAATTAGTAGCTTTGTAACATTTTTAAGAATCTCATCTTTTTCATTAATTATTGAAAATTTATCACTATTTAAGGAATCATGAATTTCTTCTCTTATAAATGAATTTTTATAGCGATTACCAATTAATAATCCATGATTGTCTAATTTTTTCTTGAGAGAATCTATGTAATTAAACTCTAGATCTTTATCTCTTAATAATGAATAGATCCAACTACCAAATATCAAGCTCTCATCATCAGAAGAAGGTACAAATGTAAATTTTTTAATTTTTTCATTCTCAGTTATAAGTTTATTTAACTTTACATTCATAAAAACTCCGCCAGCAAAACCTACATTTTTTATACCAGTTGATTCTATATAGTCAGCTATCCAGGGTAAGATAGTTTTCTCTACCAATAGTTGTGCACCTAATGCAATAGCATCAAACCTAAAAGATTTTAATTCTTTTCTAAGAGAAGTTTTTAAAGAATTACCCCATTTACCTGTTATGGATTCCCAAAAAATATTACTCTTTTCATCTCGATTAATTTTTATGAATTTACTTCTTAATTTTTTATATACTTGTAAACCATACTTCTCTTTACAATAAGGGGCTAGCCCCATCAGTTTATATTCGTGTTCCATTGGTTTCATATTTAACAATGCCGTTATTTGGGAATAAATTTCTCCTAAAGAATCCAAACTATGAATTTTTTTTAGGTTAATTAAATTTCTTTTTGAAAAGATATTAATTGAACCAGATGAAGCATCTCCTGATCCATCTAGACTAAAAATTAAAATTGGTTCTTTTAGTGAAATTTTACTAAAAGCTAAAACGGAAAGGGAATGACAAAGATGATGATCTAGAAAGTAGACTTTTGTATTATCTAAATCAATTTTTCTTAAATTTTTATAAGCTTGTTTTTTTCTTAGATATGAGGAAATAAAAATATAAAAGTTAGTAAAAAAATAGTTTTTGAAAATCTCTTTAGGCGTAAACCAAATTAAAAAATCAAATAAAGATCTAACTTTTGATTTTTTATAATTAGAAATTAAAGGGAGTGTTTTTGTACAAAAATATATATTTTTTATATTTATGTTAGCAAAATTTAGCGTTTTTTTTGCTACTTCTAGTGTTTTAAAAGGAAATCCTCCTTGATTTTTAACTATTGTATATCTTTCTTCATTAGCTCCAAAAAGTATTTCTCCTGTATCAGAATCAACTACTAACAAAGTTGCAGTATGTCCATCATGAATATGAAGATCGATTCTAGGGGATGAAGTCAAAATTATTTATTCTTTATCTATTACTATATATCAAGATTAAATTACATTTATATTTTTAAAAGATTTTATTATTTTAAATTAATTCAAAATTTTATTTTATTAACGATTCCTTAAGCTATCGGGTTATTAAATGTACTTATTGAGCATGAAAAGATATTAAATAATATTGATAAAGCTAAAAATTAAATATAAATTCCTATATTCATAATAATTCAAAATCTTCTAGATATCATATAACCTAATTATTTTAAGATAATTGTAAAACCTTTTTTATAGATAATAATTTATTATCCAGAATGTAATGGATATAGGAAGACAACTATATTCCTTTTTTTCGTTTTTTAAAATATGAAAAATTATTATTTAGAGAAAGATTCAAGAAATAAATTAATTTCATTTTTTTAGGGTTTCTTTTTACACCAATTTAAATTACTTTTTTATATATATTTATTTTGAGTTAATAATCTTGAAGAGGGTAAATAGTTAATTTTAAAAGCGTTGGGAGAGCATCTTTAAGGTTTTATATTATTTATAACATTAACTATTCTCATCTTAATCTTTTATAAATTTCTCTACTAAAATAAATCATAAAGCTAAAATTCAGAAAATTAAATTTCTTAAATTAAGCCGTTTAAAGTAGAAAACCTGTAAAATGAAAAATAAAATTTTAATATTATGCCCACATCCTGATGATGAAATATTTGTTTTTCCATTAATTAAAAATTTTTCGAAGGAGGATGAAGTCTCTGTACTTTATTTTACTTCAACAAAGATAAGAAGAAAAGAAGCTGAAAAATCTTGCTTTTTAAATAAATGGAATAGCATTTTTGCGAGAGATTTAGGATTTACTTTTAATGATGGATTGATTCACAAAAATTATGAAGAATTAAATTTACTAATTACTAGCTTTTTTGAAAATTACAATATATTTATCTCTCCAATAATAGAAGGTGGTCATCAAGATCATGATTCAGTAGGGTATTGCATATTGAAAAATGCAATTAATAAAAAAATAAGGAATTGTTATTTTTATACAACCTATAGTGCATTAGGTAATTTTGGTTTATATCTAGTTATGTCCGAATGCAAATATGCTAAATCAATTTTTCAAATAGATAAAAAATCGAAAATAAAAATACCACTTAAATCAATTTTTTTAATGGTTAATTTATATAAATCTCAACTTATTACTTGGTTACTCTTATTGATTCCCTTTTTAATAAAGTATACCTTTGGTAATCAAATATATTTTTATAAAATAAAACCTAATTTGTTTGAAAGTAAAATAAACTTAATTGAATCTCTTAGTGGCAAGCCTCTTTATGAAATTCACAATAGATGCAAAAAAATAAAATGGATTAAGTCTGTTAGATAGTTAAATTATTAATCTTATTACCTCTTTTGTTTTTATAGTATAATTAGAATAATATTTTTTTATTAAATGCTTGTTATTGAGCTTAATGAATTTGATCCAGATTATTTGAAAAAATATGCCAAAAAACTAAAATTAAAAAATATACTTTATTTTCTAAATTTTGAACATTCAGAGACCTACACTAAAGAAAAAAAAGAACATCATGGATTAGATCCATGGGTTCAATGGGTTAGTATTCATAATGGTATCCCATTCTCAAAACATAAAATTGCTAGATTAGGGCAAACAAAAGAACAGAAAGGTCAACAAATATGGAACCAAATTGCTAAAAATAAACCAATAAAATGGGGTGTTTGGGGAGCAATGAATGCAAGACCTGGGAATAATAAAGGTAAATGTTTTTTCTTACCTGATCCTTGGTCTTATGATGAAATAGCTTATCCAAAATCTCTTAATCAATTACTTAGTCTTCCAAGATATATAGCATTAAATTATTTATCGCCAAAATTTCTACAAGTCCTAAAATTTTCACTAAAAAACTTTAAATTCACCATACAAAATATTGGGACTGGAATAACTAGAAAAATCATAACTAAGGGTATCCTAGCTTTTAGAATGACAGGTATAAATATTGATAGCTTAACTACAATTTTTGATTATATAAATTGTTTATACTTTATAAAGTATAAGAAAAAATATAAAACAGATTTCTCTCTAATCTTTTTAAATCATATTGCTCATCTACAACACAAATTTTGGTACAACAATTCAAATGTATCTAGTCAGATGAAGTTTGGATTAATAATATGTAATGATATTCTTGGCGAATTAAAAAATAATTCTGATAAAGATGAACCAATAATTCTTCTAAATGGTTTAAAACAAAAAAATGTAGATCAAAAAGGTTTTTTTGTTTACAGACCAATAGATCCTATTGCATTATTTAAAGAATTTATTCCTATTAGATGTATTGTTAAGCAAAATATGACTAATGACGGAACATTAATTTTTAATAATAATGAAGATGCTAATAAAGGGGAATTTTTAATTAAGAGCATAATGCTTAAAAATAAGAATTGCAGTCTTTTTTATTTCGAGAGGATTTCTTCAAAAAAAATTTTTTATCAAATAGAAATATTTGAAAAAATAAGTTATGACGAAAAAATAGTTTTAAATGGGAAGCAATTTGAATTTTATAAATATATAGAATTATTAGGACAGCGAACTGGGGCTCACGTACCGTTTGGAGATATTTTTTATAAAAATATTAATTTCCCAAAATTTTTAGAAAATCATCAAGTTTATAATTATATTTACAAGAAATATAGTTAAAATAAATAAACTCTTTAATTATTACTTTTGTAAATTATCTTCTGAAAAAGATAAAGTGAATATGGTTTTTCTAACAAATTAGAGATATTATTTGAGAATCCAAAAGGCCTAAAAGCATTGCCAATAAAAAAGAAAAAAGTTGATAAAATTTTGAAGGGAATCATTATATTTGAAAACGTTTCTTTTTTTAAATCAAGAAATTTTATGAACGGATATTTTAGACTCCCACTTAAACCATAAAATCTAGAATAACAAGATATTAAAAGGCTTTTAGAGTTAATATAACTACCTTCATTTAATAATTCAATTAAGTCATTTTCAACAGTACATGGAACTAAAATTTTTCTTCTATTCATATCAGTAATTATGTTACTTTTATTATTTGATTTAATTTTTTTAAGGTCAGAAAAATCTAAATAGTAACCTATTCTAATAATAAAAACCCCCTTTTTTATTAGTATATTTTCTAAAATATTTTTTATTTTTCTGTATTTTGTATGAGGGAATTTGTTGGCTTCATAAGTAGATAAGAAAATATAACTAACCTTACTTTTAAAAGTTTTAAAGATATGAAGAAGTTTAAAATGAAGATCTTTAAATTTTTTTTCTGAATAATTCTCTCTTAAACAATTAATAATTTTAAATTCAATATGATTTTCTTGAATATTAAAATTTCTGAAAAGATATTTTTCAAAAATGTTTTTATTAGAAATTAGCTTTAAAATTAATTTCCAATTAAGACAAACCACTTTATTTTTATTCTGACTTAAACCTCTATTTAAACTTTTAGCAATTTTACCTTCTTTACCTAAAATCACAAAATATTGCATAGAGAATAATTGCTATTATTGGGTATTTTTAAAACTTTCAAAATTATAAGACCATATTAAAAAAAAATCAAAAAGTCATAAATTTTTAAATATTAAATTTTTTTAAAAAACTATTTTATAAATTTTTAAAAATAAAAAATTATCCATATTAATTGCTTTTGTTTGATTTTTCTATATTCTCGATTATTAAGGGCATGGAGGCGTCAATAATTGCCATAACAGTATAAGTATGAGGCAAACTGGATATATATGATAATCTTGCAGCATCGCAGGAATAAATATTTTTTGCTTTATTAACTTCTCCAATAAAAGAAGTATTTATTGGATTTTTCTTTAATTTTTTTTCTGGCATTGTTGAACCATAATGAATATCCCCACCGTTTTTGGAATTTACAGTTAAGAATCTAATTAAAAGATAATTACGTTTAATGTATTGACTTAAATTTTTAAGTTTTTTAGATATGTAATATTTTGATGACCTAAAATTATTATTAGATATTTCTAATAAGAATTTTTCTAAAGTGTCATTTTCACTAGAAATTTTCTTTATTTTTAAACTTGTTTTTGTCTGTTGCGAATCAGTAAAAGTTGTTATGAAAGCAATTGAGGATAAAATATTTTCAAAAAGAGAGTAAATATTTCTAAGAAAACCATTGGGTAATATTTTGAGAATTTTTTTATGAATAAAAAATGAAGATAGTAAAGATCCAGAAATATTTATTCCCTTTGGAATTAATGACCAAGATAAATCTGCAAGATCTAAATTGTTTTTTTTAAATTTAGAGAGAAGACCTAAGTGTATTATAGGAGTGATTGCGGAAATGGAATGATTTAGTTCAAATATTTCCTCTTTTAAATCTAGAACACTAAAAGCTAATTGAGTTGAGTTAACTGGACCACAACATAAAAAAATTGATTTGCTTTTTAATTTTTTATTTTTACTGCCTTGAGAACATAAAATTTCATAATAATTTTGGTGTTTTTTAATCACTAAAGCTGTGGTTTCCGGAGAATATTTAATATTTTTTGAATCATCAATATATCGCCGAACAGTATGAGAAGATTTCCAAATTAGATGTTGATCATATTCTTCTTTTTTAATTTTATGTTTTGATAATCCATTTTCTGAAACAAAAAAATTAGTGGGGCTAAAAATTCCTGAAAAATTTTTTGAATGTTCTTTTAAAAAGAACTTAGAGAAATAACTTTTTTCTAGGAAATCATTCCTGCTTAATATTTTGAGTCTTTTGGAAATATTAAGATATGATTTTTTTATCGATTCTACTGGTAATGTTGTGGCTTTTCTTAATTCTAAATCAGGCCATTTGAAAACTCCTCCGCCCCAAAAATTACTTAACCCCCCGGATACAGAAGAATGAACATAAGAGAAGTTTTTACACTTTAAAAAAACATTAGATGTAATTCGGATGAAATTGTTCTTATTATGAATTTTTAAATAGGAAAAAATCTGTTTTGGAGTAATTCTTGAAATTAATTTTTTTCTTTTTTCTACTTTTGTGTATTCTTTATAAATATTACTGCTATCAATAATTAAAGTTTTAAGATTTGTTTTTGATAAATGATAGATTACAGGTTCTGAGCTAGTGCCTGTTCCAATAACTATACAATCATGAACGAGATCATTTATTTCTTCTTTCTTATCTTCTAAACTGGAACTTGAATTCATGCTTTATAAAATTTCAAAATTATTTTACCAAATTTTTGGTTTGCCATTTGTAAATAAAAATGATTGAAACTCTCAATAATCTAATAGCTAAATGGACTTTAATTTTCGGAAAAGTGGCTTTTGGGTTACATCATAATAAAGAAAGTTTATAAGGAATTGTATAGAGATAACAATAAACAACAAAAATAAAACTTGAATTCCTAATGGGGTTTCTAGTCCTCTTGAAAAATTGTAGATATGATTTATTCCTCCTATTGTTAAGCCTGAGATAAAAAATAAAATAGATATTAATAAACTAATTGATCCTGGATTGAAATCTAGAAGAAAATAATGATAAAAGATACGTTTAGAAAAAATAATAAAGTGCTTGAAAAAGAAATTTGATACTTCAACTAAAGGTTTTAAATTAGAATTCTCTTCTCCATATTTTGCATCCATATAAATTTCTTTGATGACAAATTCATTTAGTGAAGATCTAAAAAGGAGATCAGTTTCAAAAAAATATCTATTATCAATCTTATCAAGATTTATTAACTTAACTACATCTGCTTTAATTGCAATAAAGCCATTTGTTGGGTCGAATAATTCCCAATACCCTGTAGAAAGCTTAGTTAAGAAACTAAGGAAAAAATTTCCAAAGAATCTTATTCTTGGCATTTTTAAAATTACACTTGTGTCTTTAAAACGATTACCTTTTGTGATTTGGGCTTTACCTTCCCTAATAGGCTGTATTAATTCAGGGATTGCTTCTGGAGGCATTTGGCCATCAGAGTCGATTTTTATAATAATATCCGCTTTCATATCTAAAGCTAATCTTAAACCTGTTTTAACAGCACCTCCAACCCCTTTATTTCTTTTGTGTTTGATAATTAATAAATTTGGATGGTCTATTCTTCTCTTAATCTCATCAGATGTACCAAATTGGCAATTATCATCAACGCAAATAACTTTATCAACATATTTAAGAGTCTCTCTAACCACTAAAGGCGCATGAGCAAATGAGTTATAACATGGTATTACAGCTACAATAACCAAATTTTTAATTAAACTCAATTTAAGTAGGTTAAGATATTTTTATCTAATATATAGATTTTGAATAAAATTTTAATAATTGTTTAATTGACAAATTTAATTTACTAAATTTTTTTTATAGTAAGATTCACAAACGCATGGTGAAGGAACATTCCAGCATCTTTCCACATTTGGTGTAAGATTTATTTTTATAGTTGAATCAGCATCAGCAAGCATCGGTTTCCATTTCTTAGTTTTAATTTTTATTGTTTTGTAATCGATCTCTGGAAACTTGGTAGTAAAAGTATTTTTAAATAAATTTTTAATAATAACTTGATTACTGACAGATAATTTTAATGAAAAAATTAAAAATAAAGTAAAGGTTGAATAAATAGCAACCTTCTGAAATTTAAGTATTAGGTTATTTTTACTTAACAATGTACAGAATGAAAAGAAAGTTATGAAAAAAATCACTGGTGTTAACCATGGAGTATAAGATGGAGCTGTTATTAGAAAAACTATATTTATAAAAGTAAAAGAAGAAATAATAAACGCATAATCATTTAAATTTATTCCATTTTTAATTGAAATACTCCCTTTTTGTAAGTGTTTATTATTTATTAGCAAAGAAATTAAATTCGGGAAAATCCAATAAATAATAATTATAAAACCATTTCTGGAAGTTATGAAAATAGGGAACCAATCTAATATATTTTTTGAGGCTCCTGAAATGGGAATATTTCCTGAGTATCTGTGCCAATTAAGTGTCATATCTTTAAGTGCATTAACTGTTGATATATCCATTGCATGATTTCCAATTGGACCTAAAAAAGTACTTGGAAAAAAAATATAACCTGACCATATAATATTTGTGATACAGGCAATCAAGTAGCAAATTAATATTATTAAAAAAGAATTTTTAAATACTTTTAACCTTTTGATTGAATTAAAGCAAAAAATTACAAATTCATTTGCCTTAATATTATTAAGTTTTTTAAATTTATTATTTCTGTGCATGTAAATGCAAAAAAATGAAAAATTCAAAAGTCCAATTGTTAAAGCAGAAATCTTTAAAAGAGGTGCGTAAATTGTTATTAAAAAAACAGATATATAATTATAATGACGAACTTTTAATAAACTGGATGAGAAAATAATGTAGAAGCTTATAGATCCAATTATGAAGATGGGTATATTTGCACTGTAAGACGCAATTGTTGAAATAACACTACTCGAATTGAAAATAAAGCTAATAATAAAATATGAAGCTACAAATTTTTTGTAAGGAATATTTAATATTGAAAATTTATATTTGGTTTTTTCAAAAAATAAAAATTCCTCAATAAAAAACCAGATATAAAAACTTAAAAATATAATGTTTATTGAAGGAGATAGATATTGAGAATTGGAAAATAAATTATGGAAAGGAACTTGACCAAAAAAATTTAAGTTATATACTCCAAATGCAGGGAAGAAATTAGTTATACCTTTTTCGATACCAAAAGTTGATAAATGCTGAACTAAAGGGTAGTGATAATATCCAGTATCAAATAATATAAATTCGGCTTTTTTTGGAGCAAGTAGAAAATATATCAGAGAAGATATTATAAAAGAAATCGATAAATTGAAAAATTCACTTTTATATTTAAATTTTATATTTCCTAATTTTATTATTTTTAATTGTATTAAAGAATAAAAGATTCCTAAAATACTAAAGAAAATTGAAGCCAAATTAATACTGATTTCTGCAAATGATAATGAATGTATTATCAAGGCCTTTGAAAAACTTAACGTTTTTACAAAAAAAGGAATTAAAAGTAAAAGATTTGAAAAAGAACAAAAAAGGATTAAAGATATTAAAGCTAAAACTGGAGAAATAGGAATTGGAAACTTATTTAATTCAACTTTATTAGAAATTATTTCTCTGAAAATTTTTTTTGAAAATCCACTTATGCCAATAGTGAAGAAAAAATAAAAAAAAATACTTAAAGTCACACTATAATACGCTTTAATTACATTTTAGTTCTTGCAAAATATTTCGCATTATTAATATCTCAATATAAAGAATGATTTTTAAAATTAGAAAAATAGAAAATAATAAAATTTTGATTTTTAAAATATTATTATTTATACAGCTTTAAATACCCTATGATTTTTTTATTAATTAATTAATGAAGTTCACCATATGAATTTTATTTTAAGGCTTTTCAGCAAACTTAGATTTGATACTAAAACAAGATTCTTATTCTTTGGATCTTTAAATTTTCTATTTAGACAAATAGTATTAGGCATACTACTTCTAGTAGGCCCTATTTTTATTGCTACTTTTGTTAGTGAATTTCTTAATGTCTGTATAGGATACAAAATCTATTCAAGATATGTTTTTAAATCTAAAAGCAAATTTTCAAAAAGATACTTTGGTTTATTTACTTTATTTTCATTAATAATTTGGATATTAAATTTTTCAGTTATTTATCTTTTAAATATAAATTTTGGAATAAATAAAAATATAGTTGCAATTTTAATTTTGCCAATTTGGGTGACTGTTTCGTATTTTTTCCAAAAAAGATTTATTTTCAGCCATAAGTATTAATCATATAAATTTCTTTCGTAATAAATCCTAAATAATAATTTTAATAAAAAGTTTTTTTGAGATTTGAATATATAGTACTTAATCTATTAAAAACTCTATTTAAGAAGTTGTATTTTTTGTTGATGTATTTTTGTATATCTTTTAAAGCTTCTGGATCTTCAGAAATTTTTTTGGGAAATGAATTTATTCTATGATTATTTAGCATTGCTTTTTCAAATTCTTTATCAACCAAACAAATAGATCCACTACCATCATGTCCTATGTTTTTTGTTAATGAAATTCTTGGGCTAAGGCATAAACCTTTTTTCATGAAAATATATGCCTCCCAGCATATATCAAATGTATTTGGGAGTTTGCCTTCAGCATTGGCAATAACTGTAGACCAATTAATATCGTGTTTTAGATCTAAATTAAACTCTCTTATATCTTTTTTGCTAAATTTTGATATTAAATAAAATGGGTCATTAGATAATGGGTCATCCATAAATTCATACCATCTATCTTTCCATGTGGCCCAACCCCAAATTTGCATAGATCTAGTAAAAAATGTATCTTGATATGAATTTGATTTGATAGGGTAGTTATAGCCATTTATTTGCCATACTTTTTTAAAATCTTTATATTTCTCAAGTCCTTTATTCATATACTCTAAAAAATATTTAGATACACATACATCATCCTCTAAAACAATAATATTTTCATGTTTAGACAAAACATTAGAAATATTAATTCTTTGAGTTGTGCCAGTAGATAAATTTTTCTCAGATCTATTAATTGTTAGCTTTTTGAAATTACCGGAATATGATTTTATTATTTTTTCAACACTATCAATTAAATGCAACTCATTATTATTTCTTGCTCCATCTATAAAAGCAAATACTTCTGTGTCTTTAGAAATTTTATTATTAATTAGGGATTTTAATGTTCTTTCAGTATGGTATGGCCTATTAAAAGCAAAGAATGCTATTGGACTATACATTAAGAATTTAATTAACCAATAATATTATTATATCTTAAATTTGTTCAAGATCTTTTAGTTAATATAATAGTTATTCAATTGTTAACTAAATTAAAGAATAGTTCTGGTAATTAGATTAATAATTATGTCTCCTGAAAATGCCATTATATGAATTAAATATTCTTATTTAATTTATTTTTGTTTGCAGATAAATAACTCCTGATATCTTTTATCTTGCTGCGTGTTTTGCATGAATTTAAAAAATAAAGATGCTGCAAATTTTCTATTTATAATGCATAAAATTTTTTGAATTATAGTTAAATGTATTGGGAGATTGTATTCGCCAGTTAAATTAACAACTTTTAAAACGTTATAGTTTTCCGATAGTAAATCTAAAAAAAATTTTTTATCGAAATAGTCAGATTCATTACTACTTCCATTTGTTACAACTGAAAATGCATAGGTAGATTTTTTTGTACCCATTTCATATAGGATTTTTAATGCATTTTTTCTTTCCTGTGTAGTAGGTACATAATAGATTCCTTCAAAACAACTTATAAATTCAAATTTTCCATCTATCTTAAAATCTAAGAAAGGATTACCATTATAAAATTTAATATTGGGATATTTTTCTTTTGCTCTATTAATGGCTTCCTTTGAAATATCAATGCCAGTTTTTGATTGTATGAAATTTAATTTATTTAGTAGGAAACCTTCTCCACAGGCAATATCAATGCCATTTTTAAAATTATTTTTTTTAAATAAATTATTTATTATTGCTATTCTTATATAATCGGCGTAACTTCCATCTAACATCCATGGATTTTCCTTTTTATAAAATCATCCCAATTTTTAGATGAATATAATATTTGATGATCATATTTTTTCTTTCTAATCATTTAATTAAAAAAATTTTTTAATTTATCTTTAATAATACATTAAAAAGATAAATTTAAATAATGATTTTTTTACTTATTATTAATAATTTTTTAAAAAGTTAATCATTATTATTTGTAATATCTCTAAACCTTGTAAATTTTAAATGGTTTGAGTTGAAAATATTTTTTAAGATTGCATTAGCTATATGATAATTTCCTTTTTCTGTTAAATGTATCCAGTCTAGAAAATATTCTTCATTCTTAGCTCTTTTAATTGAACCCTTTGAAAAAATATTAGAAATATCTTTGCTATTAATACCTATTTTTATTAATTCAGGATGCCTCTTAGAAAATATCATAGATGAGTTTGATAAATAAAAAGATGCTCCACATGGAACCATTTCACTTGGTGTAGTATTTTGTAATTTTCTTTCATATTCAGTTGCCTCTTCACTTTTCAGTGAAAAAAGATTAGGTTGATAAAAATGGAAAAACTCGCCTCCATTTTGGGTTACAAAATCTTTTGCTTTTGATAAATTTTCTTTATAAGCATCAAATGCAATATCAGATTTTTGATAAACATTTTTATAATTTATTTCGCAAATATCATCTTTCTTTTTTGAGTATTTCAAGTCAGATAAAAGTTTATATGTTTGTAAATTAGATAAAATTTTCTTAATAAATTTAATATTACGTATTTTTCTATTTGTACCTATTATTGTCCCGTTAGGTAAATTATTTGCAACACCTTGCCATTGATTATTCCCACCATCATAGTAAATAACAATATCACCCTTCTTAATATTTGTTTTATACAAAAAGTCATTTTGTTGATTTGTTGTTACTGTTGTGAAACCTCTATTATTAACTCGATATTTAATCCCTAAGTCGTTAATATTTTTTTGAATAATTGAAGCGATAGTAAATTCATTTGGAACTGCGCTATTTACTACAGTTGATCCACCAAAAATATAAATATTATTATTAGCATTTCTTGGCACATTAGTGGTTTTTCGCCAGTTATTTTTAAATTCAAATCCTTTACAAACTACATCTTTCCTGTTCAGATTAAAACCTCTACCATCATGGTATATTTCAGATTTACATTTAGATTTTAAATCCATTGTCTCTTTTACATACCATTCAAAATATTTTGAATTTAAATAAGGTAAAGGCCTAGATAATCTAAATTTTCTATTTGTTTTATAAGGGAATGAATTTTTATTTTTATTACTATTAATAGGTGTACTTTCACGCCAAGTACCTCCTGCATTCTTTATATTTTTAAGAAATGTATTTCTTATACTAAATGAAAGAATTTCAATAAATAAAAAACCCGCTAAAGAACCTGTAATTAATAAAAGTATATTGGCATATTTATTTTTCATCTTATGTTGGGAATCTTGATTCATGTTTCTTTCTTGAAAAAATCTTCTCCTAATAGCAGAAATAATTTCGATATTAAGAATTAAAACTGCAGCAATATAATGGTAATAGCAAAACTTATTATAAATTTGCCTTTATGAAAAAACTTAATTAGATATAATAAAAAGTTTTTTTTAAATTTAGCTTATATTTTTATACTACTCATCTATTAATTAAATTTTTTTTATTAAACTTCTTAAGAATTTAATTTTTCTATATTTTTCTCTAATGATTTGTCCAGAGAATAAATGATTATGCGGGGATAACTTCATACCATTTCTTACTAAATAATGAGCTAAATTTCTTTCAGAAGTAATTAATTTAATATCTTGATTTCTCACAGATGAAAGATTACCAAAAATTATGTTTCTTCTTTTATAGTTAAATTCTCCTGATGATGAATAATTTTCATAATCAGTTAAAAATTTCTCATAATGATGGGAAATTCTCTCGTAAAATTGATTTTTCGTAGGATTGAAACCTATATATTTTTCAGGAAAATTGTTCCATTCTAGTCTCATGCTTCCTTTAGATCTAATTATTAAATTCGGATGCAATGGAGTGTATGGATATTTAATCCAATCATCACTCAAATAAAACGAAAAAATAGAATCATAAAATTCTGAAAATATTTTGGAATCTTTTATGTTGAATGCAAATAACAAGTCAGATCTTCCTAAAGTAACTCCCTCATAAACAAGATCTGAAAATCCATTCCTAATTTGATACTCAAGTATTTGAGGATTTAAAAATGAAATATCTGTCCTGAATCTTAAAATAGTACTTATTTCTTTAGTTTCCCAATCTTTTATCCATTTATAAATTGATTGGCGTAATTTTAACCACTGATGTGGAAAGTGAATCAAATTTTTTTTATTTTTAAAATTTTCTTGATAGAATGCATCTTCTTCGCTGAATGATAATCCATCTGAAATATCCTCTAAATAATTACGATAATCTTTATCTATTTTCGCAAAACTTGACTTGTCTGTATATATATAAATGTAAGTATAATCCTCTACTTTTCTAATCCACTTTATAAAGTTATCAGCATTTCTTATTTCACCATTAATAAGTAAAGCTGTCTTTCTTTTTAATAATTTTTTAGAAGTCTCTTTTTGTAGGTTGTTAATATAAAAAAAATAATTATCTCTTGATAACTTGCAAATATTTTTTTTATATTTTAACTCAAAATTTAATGTCTTATCTAAATCATAAGCTTCATCATAAGCATAGTTTACTGACCAACCTTTTTTTTTAAAGGTTTTAAAAAAAAACATTTTTTAAATTTATTTTCTTATACAAACTACATTAAGAACTAACTTTATGCAAAATTTTAAAACAATATGATTAAAACTTGGTTTAGTTTTTTTATTAGCTCAAACTAAAAAATCCTTATTTTATTTAAAGAAAAAATTAATAAAATAAAACTTATAAATTTTTAGGAAATTTTATATAAAAAAAATTTTTTATTTACCTGAAAAACTGATTATTTTTTTAATCATTGCTTTTATTCTTGGAAATTTAGCCTCCATTAACATGCTTAATTTAAAAAAGGAGGTGTAAGAAAATATCCTATGAATATCAATAAATTCTCTTTCTTCAACTGAAAGCTCAACTAATTGATTTGAAAATGATTGTCTAAATTTTGTATTTGTTCTAGTAAAGTGCATTGTGATACTTTTTCTAGAATTTTTGGGATTGATATCCTTTAAAGAACCATGAATTGTAAGTGAATTCCAAACTAATATTTCACCTTTACTTAGAAATGGTGCTCTTACTTCATAATTGTTATTACGAATAGCTTCATAATTATTTTCTATAAATTGATCAAAACCTAAACCATCCTTAATTAATTGCTGCGCTTGTGATTTATGAAACTTTTTATTTAAGTGACTTTTAGGACATACGAAAAATCTACCAGCATTCCAATCAATATCTTCTAAAGCTATCCAGCAGCCGGCCATTCTACCAATTATTTCATCATCTAGATAAAAACTGTCATAGTGAGCTTCAGTTGTTGTATTGCCTTCAAAAAACATTGATTGTACTAATCTTGGTTTACCTTTAATAAAAAATTTAATCAAATCAGCTAATTTTTTATTCTCGCAAAGGTAATCCATAAAAGATGAAGTTAACTTAGGAAATTCTTTTGGAGGTAAATTTTGTATATGTTGTAGTGAATTCATAACCCAATTTTTGTCATTAAATTTATTTTTTTGTGGTACGTGACTAGATTGTCTAACTAGATAACCTTTATAATTTTTGATTTCTGTGTTCCAACCTGAAACTATATTGTTTGCTTCTTCTTTCTTTAAGATATCTCTAATAATCACATATCCATTAGCCTTATAATAATTAAAAGCCTCTTTATATTCATCAATTGCTGAAAAAGATGGAGAGTTGTTTTCTTTTTTTATGACAGGTACGTTTACTTCTATATTTTCTTTTAATAATATTTTTTTCATTTAATTAATGAAATTATTAATTTGTATGATTAATTATAATAAATCTTTTTCAGAGTTTTTTCTACATAAATTAAGAAATAATTTTTAAAGGAATTCGATAATTTAATTTTAATTAATTCCTTACTTTTTTAATTTTCTATAACATATATTTGAAGGACAATATTATGGCTAAATTTAAATAACTATATTAAAAATATTTTCGCATACATAGTTTATAATTTTATTTAAAGTAGTAAAAAAAATAAATTTATTTTTCTAAGAAACCTCATAAACTTTAAAAATTAAAAAATTTAGAAAATAATTAATTTAGTTTCAATGTAAAATAGTAATGATATTAGAGAACCAACAGTTTTATCGAATCTCTTTAAGTAATTTTTAAAATGCAAAATTTCATGCATAAGACTGAAATAACTAATGTACTAATAATTGGTTGTGGAGGTGCAGGATTAAGAGCGGCAATAGAAATTAAATCGCGAGGTTTAGATGTAAAAGTCTTGGGTAAACGTCCAAAGAACGATGCACATACTGTTTTAGCTGCTGGAGGAATAAATGCTGCTTTTGGTAATTTAGATAAAGAGGATTCATGGAAACAACATTTTATTGATACCTACCTAGAAGGATATGGGATTAATGATCCAAGTCAGATTGAAATTATGGCTAAGGAAGCTCCTGATCTTGTAGAAGAGATAGACAAATGGGGCGCAAATTTTGAGAAGCTTGATAATGGGAAATTAGATCAAAGATATTTTGGAGCTCACAAATATAGAAGGACATGCTATTCAGGAGATTTTACTGGATTTTCCATCTTACAGACGCTTGTTAAAAAAGCAAATTCTCTTGAAATCCCCATTTATGACACACATTATGTTTCTGATTTATTAGTTAAGGATGGGATATGTTTTGGAGCGATGTCCTTGGATATAATTTCCTCGGAAAGAATTGTTTATTTGGCTGATGCTGTGATTCTCTGTACGGGGGGGCATACTAGATTATGGAAAAAAAGTTCTTCAAGAAAAAATGAAAATTTGGGAGATGGATATCACTTGGCATTAAAAGCAGGATGCGAACTTGTTGATATGGAAATGGTTCAATTTCATCCATCTGGAATTGTTTTACCAGAAGATTTAGCTGGTACATTAGTAACTGAAGCGGTTCGAGGAGAAGGGGGAATACTTTATAACAAAAATAGGGAAAGATTTATGATTAATTATGATAAAGAAAGAATGGAACTATCTACAAGAGATAAGGTCGCAATGGCAAACTATACTGAGATTTTTGAAGGTAGAGGGACTCCAAATGGAGCTGTTTATCTGGATATCAGCCATAAAGATAAAGAATTTATTTTGAGAAAGATTCCAAGAGTTTATAGACTATTTCTTGAGACTCAGTTGCTTGATATATCAAAAGAACCAATGGAAGTAGCTCCTACAGCACATTATTCGATGGGAGGAATATTAGTAAACTCTATAGATCATGTAACTTCAGTGAAAGGTCTTTATGCTGCTGGAGAGGTGGCTGGTGGCCTTCATGGAGCAAATCGCTTAGGAGGAAATTCTCTCGCTGAAATATTAATATTTGGAAAGCGTGCAGGAATAGCAAGCGTTAATTATTCAAACTCGCTAACTTCACATATTAGATCCCAAGAGGTAATATTAAAAGCTCATCAAAATATCAATAAATTTATAAATAATGGTAAAGAATTACCATTAACCCTTCAACATAATTTAAGAAATATTATGTGGGAGTATTGTGGAGTAGTAAAAAATCATCAATTACTTTCTAGAGGTCTAAAGAAAATAAGAGCTATTAAAAATAAGCTGAATAATCTCGATGTAAGAATTGATAAGCATAGCTCTCAAGATTTAATTTGCGCATTAGATCTAGAGTCTGCTGTCATTTCTTCTGAGGCTACAATTATCTCTGCAATCGAAAGAAAAGAAAGTATAGGAGCTCATCAAAGAAATGATAATATTAAAAATGATTCTGAAAGTAGATTCAATGTGGTTGTAAAAATTAATAAGGATAATTCTTTATCTATTTCTAAAAAACCTATTAAAAAGTTAGTAAAAGAACTATCTGATTTAATATTAAATCAAAAAAGAGAATTTTCTATTAAAAATAAATTATTAGAATAATTTATCTAAAAATTCTTTTAAGGTCTTTTTAGTTCTTTTATTTTACCTAATGAGAAATATTCAAAAAATATCTAGAAGAAAATTTCAGCATATTTTTCTTGATAAAGTTTATAGATATATTATTTTTAATAAATAGTGAGTATTTATGAAAAGTTTATTTTATTATTAAAAGCTAAAATGTTATTACTGTCAAAAGGAATTTATGTCATTTAAAAAAGGAATATTTATTGATACCTCCATAACATCTGAAATAAGTAAGTACCATCAAATGGGATTTATTAGAGGAGTTACTACTAATCCAACAATAATGGCTAAAGACGGATTAAAAGGAGGATATGAAGAGATTAAAAATAGAACAAAAGAGATTTCTGATCTTGTAATGCCATATCCAGTTTCTGTAGAGTTGTTGACTAATGAAGTAAGTCAAATGTTTGATCAGGCTAAGGATCTTGCCCAAATAAATAAAAATATAGTAATAAAAGTAACTATTCATGGCCCTAATGGAGAGTTAGATAATTTAAAACTAATTAAAGAGTTAGAAGAGAATAAAATCCCAGTAAATGCAACTGCTATGATGAATAGTCAGCAATCTTTAATTGCCGCAATGTCCGGGGCCTCTTATGTTTCTATTTTTTGTGGAAGAGTAAATAATATGGGCTACGATTCCAGAGAGGAAGTCAAAAAAACAAGAATTCTGTTAGATAAATTTAATTTAAAAGCAAATATAATAGCTTGCTCTTTACGAGAAGTTATAAATGTAACTGATTGGTTTATATCTGGTGCAGATATAGTTACAATCCCTCCTGAATTCTTTGAATCTTTGATTATTCATCCTTACAGCAAAGAAACTATCAAAATGTTTTTATCTGATTCTTTTAAATTAATGAATTAATGACTAAAAAATTAAGTCTAATTTTCCCTATGGCCGGTGCTGGTTCACGTTTTGGTTATACTTTTAAACCATTTTTAGAAGTAGGAGATAAAGGTAGTTTTATTGAACTTGCTTTTAAACCTTTTAGAAAGCATATTTCAAGAATTAACAGAGTATTATTTATTTTTTTAAGAGAACAGGAAGAAAAGTACGATGTTTCTAATAACTTAAAAAAACTCTTTAAAGGAATTGATTATGAAACTTGCATATTAGAAAAAATGACTTCTGGACCAGCTGAAACAATAAGATTAGGATTGAAACAGAATAAAATTTCTGGGAGAGTAATTATCTGTGATTGTGATCATACTCTTAATGTAGATCAATTTTTTGAAGAAATTAATAATTATGAATGCGTTTTACCAGTTTGGTCTTTGAATAATGAAAAAATAAAGTCTTGGAGTATCGTTTCTGTTAATGATAATAGCCAAGTAACAGGAATAGCCGAGAAAAAGATTCCCCCTTCTGTAGGACAATTTTATGGAGTTATTGGATGCTATTATCTGGAAAATAGTTCTTTATTGTTTGATGAAGAATATAAAAATATTTCAGACTGTATAAAAGATTTAGTAAAGGCTAAATCAAACATTAAGGCAGTAAAAATAAATGATGCTAGTTTTTTTGGTGACCCAAATTATTTAAAGAAAACTATAAATAAGTTACAAAGTTTAGGAACCATTTTCTGTGATTTAGATGGAACTTTGATTGAGCATGAAGATTCACCCTCAACTTTTGGGATAAAAATTTTAGACGGTGCCTATAAAACCTTAAAAGGTTGGAAAGATAAAAATTATTATATAGTTTTAACTACTGCCAGAAATTCCGTTAACAAAAAATATTTAGAAAATGAACTTGCTAAAAACAATATTATTTATGATGAATTAATAATGGATTTATCTAGTGGGACAAGAATAATAATTAATGATAGAAAACCCTCTAATATTTTAGTTCCATCAGCAGTAGCATATGAAGTTGAAAGAGATAAAGGGATTAAAAATTTAGAAATTGATATACCAAATGTAAAAATTATAAAAAGAATGAAAGGAGGTTCTTTCGCTGATACTCTTTTGATCCAAGAAAATAAATTTCAATGCATAAGGAAAGTTGCTTCAAAAAGAGTAAATCTTGAATTAGGTTATCTTAGATTAAAAAAACAATATAATCAATTACAAAGATTTGCTTACTTTCATGAATCAATAGTACCAAGTTTAATAAAGGAACAAGAAAATTCTTATGAATATTTTTTTGATATGGAATTTTTAGCCAATTATAAGTTACTTTCTAATTGCGAAGAAGAGTTGGTTTTAAAATCTTTAAATCAATTGCTAGATATTATGAAGAATAAAATTTATATACAATCTGCAGAATTAAGCAGAAAAAATACATGGTTAGAGCAACACCTTAACAATAAAATATTCAATAAGCTAAAAGTAGACCTTTATGATGGATTATTGAATGAAATAATAAAAAGAGATCAAATTATTATCAATTCAAAAAGGTTTAAGAATATAAATGTAATTTTAAAAACTATATTTAAGAAATACAATCACATATTATCTCCAAGATTTCTTTGCCCAATTCATGGAGATCTAACCTTTGAAAATATTTTATGCAAAGAGGATTTTGGATTAGATGTAAAACTTATAGACATGGACGGCGCCGAATATTTAGATGCAATAGAACTTGATATGGGTAAAATGTTTCAATCTATACTCACAAAATATGAAATTTGGTCAAATTTAAATACAAAGCTAGTCGATTATACAAAGGATGGATTTGTTATAAAATTATTCCATGATTTTGATGATATTTCTAATTATATCGAAATCTGGCATCAAGTAATTGACTCAGAAAAATCTGTTTTAACTGCAAAAGCTTATTTCTATACTTCTCTCCACCTTATAAGAATGATAAGATTTAGGCTGAAGATATCAGAAGATCAAGCAACTTATGCGTTACTTTTAGCCATAATGCTTATGAATTTATCTTTAGAAAAACTAGATGATATTTCCCACTAATTTAAATTTATGAATGTAGCAATTTTAAATTATTTTTGATTTTTTCTTTTATCCAAACGCTATGAAATATTTTTCCATCTGATAAGTATTCTTTTTCAATGAAGTTATGCTCCTTTAGTTTTGATTTAATTTCTTTATAATTACATTTTTCTCCATAATCTTCTTCAAAAATAATTTTGTTTAATTGCTTATACAAATTTGGATTTTCTTCTAAAAACTTTTCTAAGTAACCCTCGCAATCTGCGACAAGTGAATTAAATTTTAAATTATAATTTTTTTCAATTTCAGTTATTTTATAACTTTTAATTTTAGAAGAATTATCTTTTACAAAAGTGGAACCATAACCTTTAAGATCTGCATTACCTTGGCATATATGATCGGTTCTTTCAAGAGATAATTTCTCATTAGAAATAAATCCGTAAATTATATGGAACTTACAATTGTTTATATCCCTATTTTTTTGTAGTGCACCAATTACCCTATAATCAGGTTCTACAGAAACTTGATTTGAAGGGTTATTAATTTTTTTGTTTATCGTACATGAAACAGTTCCATACCTTGCGCCCAGTTCTAAAACAGAATCACTACCTTTAATATATTTTTTTACTAAATATTGTTCAACTGTCTCAAGATTTTTATGATTTATTATTTTATTTTCTTCATTGTAAAACTTCATATAAGCGGATATTTAAATAAATTTTATATTTAGGTAATTCTATTACATAATGTTTAATCTCAAGCTAAATTGAAAAATTTATTTTTCTTTTAAACTATTTCTTTAAAATAAAGAGTTTATTTTATAATAATCAATATTATTTTAAAAATTAAATGATAAAAATTTTGGATAAAAATTTGTGGAAAATAATTGTTGAGAATATGCCAATTCCAGCGAAAGACTTACTTTTTTACTCTAAGAATAAAGGTTTACTAATGGGTAAAAGAATGAATAAACCAGCAAAAAATTATTATTTTGTACCTGGCGGTAGAGTTTTCAAAAATGAAAGTCGAAATGATGCTATCAAAAGGATCTCTATTCAGGAAGTAGATTTATCTATCGATCCTGAGGAATGCTTTTCAATTGGAGTATATGATCATTATTATGATGATTCAATTTGGGAAAATACTAAAATTACGACACACTACATAATAGAAGCTATATTAATTCCAATCAAAGATAATCAAAAAATATTTAATGTTGATAGCCAACATTCCGAATTTATTTGGATTAATCAAACAAACGTGGATAATTTAAATGTTCATAAATATAGTAAAAAATATTTAACTGATATTTTAAATATGAAGAAAATTTAATTTTGAATGTGATAAGGTTTGGCAATTTCCTTAAACTTTTTGCAAACAAATAAAATATCATTTTCATTTAAATCAGCATTTATAGGTAAATAAATACCTTTATAGTGAATTTGATCAGCATATTTAAAACTGGATTTATTTTTATTGAATATTTCCCAGAAAGGCTGCAAACCCATACTCCCACAAATTAATGGCCTGCTTTCAATATTTTCTTTTTTGAGATATTCCCAAACCTGTTCTGGATTATCAACCAATGTTCCATAGGCAAAACTTGAAATAAAATCAGTCTTCGATCTCTGTAGCCAAAAGTCATTTAAATTTTTTTTGTAGATATTAAATAAAAAAGCTCTTTTTTTACAATACATATTTACTAATTCTAGTTGTTTTATTCCTAAAAAAGCATTTATTTCTGTAGCTCTCATATTGAACCCTGGGTAGTAAAAAGAGTACATATTTCTAAAATTATTTATCTTATATTTATTTTGCAGATCGGCTGCAAAATTTTCTTCTAAGTCTCTTGTCCAACCGTGTGATCTTAAAGATGTCAATATTTGGGAAAATTCAAAGTTGTCAGTACAAATCATCCCCCCCTCAATTGTTGAAATATGATGACCATAATAAAAAGAAAATGTAGAAGCTAAACCAAATGAACCTAATTTTTTTTTATTAATTTCTGAGCCAAGTGCTTCACATGAATCTTCAAATAGTCTTATTTTATATTCATCGCATATATCCCTAACCTTAACAATTGAAGATTCATGTCCAAGGACATGAACTAATATTAAAGTACTAATTTTTTCTTCCTTAACAAGTTTGTAAAGTGAATCTATATCAATTCCTAAATTATTCCTATCACAATCCAATAAAAAAGGTTCATAACCAAGTTGAATAAAGGGGCTTAAGGTAGTCGACCATGACACTGCTGGAATTCCAACTTTCTTATTTCTTAGATCCTGATAATAAAGATTTGCAGCAGCTAAAAGTAAATTTGCTGATGAACCACTGTTAACTAATATAGAACTTGAAGTATTAATAAATTTTGAAAATTGATTCTGAAATTTTATTGTTAATTTATCTTTTGTTAATCTCGGGAAAGATTTTATCCACTCAGCTAAATCAAGCAAGTGATTATTTGGAATTGTATCCGATGATAATCTTATAGCAGGCAAATCAGTATTTAAATATTTTATACTATTGATTTTAGTACTTTAGAAGCTAATAGAAATAATTTTGCTAATAAATTATAAATATTTTCAAATTTTATAATTCTTGCAATTGTTGAAATTATTAAATATATTTTTGCACCATTATATGCTTCTTGAAATTCTTTCTTTTTTTCTTCATCATCCTTTGTTAATACGTCTACTGTTATAGATTGATCGTGAATGCCAAATTTTACAAGAGGTGTTTTAATATAACCACAATACTTATATCTAAATAGTGGCACAGCTGTCATGAGCCAATCAGGTCCGACACCATTATAAAATTTATCTGATACCAAATTTGTGGAATTATATAAACATTTTATGGCATCTTTTTTCCTTATTAATGCACAACTAGGAGAAATAAGACCTTTTATAACATGAGGTATTTTTGAAATAGATAAAAATTTTCCTGAATTAATTTTATTAACGTAGGACCAGTCATCCTTGATTTTATCTTCAGAGCTAATATCTAAAATAATATTATTTGAATAAACTAAACCAGTATTTTTATCCATAAGTTTAATACATTCTTCAATATATTTATAATGCATCCAATCATCATCAAAACAGAAATGAATGAACTTTGTTTTTGCAGCTAAAATTGCTTCCAGTTCGCAAAAATGAATACCGTAATCATCTTCTCTTCGTATATAAGTAATTTCGTTTAAATATTTATCGCATATTTCTTTAGTGTTATCTGTACTGCCATGATCACATACTATTACTTCACATTTGTAACTTTGGTTAATAGAAGATTTTATGGCTCTTTCAATTAGGTGCCCCCTATTAAAAGTTGGAATTAATATGGATACTTCACAATTCATATATTATTTTTTTGATTATAAATATAATACTATAAATATAAAAACTAAATTTTGGAAAAAATAATTCAAATTGAACCTTGGATCGATAATAGTGAACTAAAACAACTATCAAGATTGATAGATAGTACTTATGTTACTGAAAATGCTCTTACTAAAGAATTTGAAGAAAAAACAGCAAACTTGACTAAATCACCATTTGCAATTTCAGTATGCAATGGCACAGCAGGATTATTTTGTGCTCTTAAAGCATTAAATCTTTCGGCGGGTGATCAAGTTATTGTTCCCAACATTACATTTATAGCTTCAGCTACTGCAGTAATTTTGGCAGGTTTAGATGTTGTACTTGTTGATGTTGATCCACATACAGCTTGCATAAACAAAAATTCTTTAAAAAATGCAATTAATGAAAAAACAAAAGTCATAATGCCAGTCCATTTATATGGAATATCTTGTGAAATGGATGATATTATTGCAATAGCAAAAGAAAATAATATATCAATAGTAGAAGATGCTTCGCAGGGTGTTGGGGTCTTTTATAACAATAAACATGTTGGACTTTTTGGGGATTTTGGTGTTTTGAGTTACTACGGAAATAAAACTATTACTACAGGAGAGGGTGGAGTAGTTCTTACCAAAGAAAAAGAGCTAAAAGATAAAATTTATATGTTAAAAAATCATGGTCGAATGAATAAGGGAACTTTTATCCATGAGACCTTAGGTTGGAATTTTTCATTTACGGAAATGCAAGCCGCAATAGGAATTTCACAGATGAATAAATTACCAACCATAATTAATAAAAAATTAGATTTGTATAGACGCTACTCTAATAAATTAAAATCGAAAAATATCCAAATGAAGAAAGTGCCTGCCTCTACTTCTTCCGCTGTGCATTGGTTTAGTAATGTAATTTGTGAAGATGCAGAAAATCTGCAAAATTTCCTAAAATCATTTGGAATTCCATCTAGACGAATTTTTTACCCATTAAATAAACAACCTTGCCTTATAAATCATAAAAATGTATTATTTTCTAGCAAATATTTTTCTTATTCAGAGAGAGCATATAAAAGCATTCTTTCCTTGCCTTCATCAATTTTAATGAAAAAAGAACAATTTGATTTCATAGTTGAAAAATTAAATAAGTACTAATATAAAGACAAAATAATAATTAAATAATTATGAAAGGACTATTTAGAAATAAAAATCTTTCTTGAGCCTAATCCTATTACTTTAGCTACTTTTATTAATCAATTAAGATATCATTATTGTTTATACTGTTAAGATTAAAAATAAAAAATAAATATATGTGCGGCTTTACTGGTTATTTTGATCCAAATTTTGAGCATAATGAAAAAATTATTGAAGAGATGTCTTATCAAATAAAGTCAAGAGGACCAGACTCTTGCGGTTTTTATATCGATAGAGATATTGGTATTTCTTTAGGACATAGAAGACTTTCTATTCAAGATTTATCTGAGAATGGATCTCAGCCTATGCAGAGTAATAATAAACGCTTAACTTTAGTTTTTAATGGTGAGATTTATAATCATCATGAGTTGAGAAATTTTATATATCAGAATTTTCAGATCAAGGAATGGAAAGGATCTTCGGATACTGAAACTTTGTTATCGATGATTGAAAATTTTGGATTAGAAAAATCACTTCAATTAATACAAGGTATGTTTGCCTTTGCTATTTTAGATAGCTGGACTCAAAAACTTTATCTTTGCAGAGATAGATTTGGAGAGAAGCCCTTATATTATGGAATTAATAGAGGTGTATTGTTTTTCGGATCACAACCAAAATCATTTAGAGCTCATCCAAAATGGATACCTCAGATTTGTATGGAGGGACTAAATGAATATTTTGTGAAAGGTTATATATGTGGAAGAAATTCAATTTATAAAGGTATCTATAAACTACCTCCAGCTAATTTTATTTCAATTAACTTAAAAAACATAGATTTAAATAATATTCAAAATTATTGGGAAATTGGTAAAGACAATCAACAAGATTTTGTTAGTTCAGGAAATCTTATAAGCTTACTTGATAGCAAAATAAATCAGACTGTTAGTAATAAAATAATTTCTGATAGAAAGATAGGCTCTTTTTTGTCTGGCGGTATAGATTCTTCATTAATTACTTATTATCTACAAAAACAATTTACTCAACCAATAGATACATTTACAATTGGTTTCGAAGATTTAAGTTTTGACGAATCGGCTAGTTCTAGAAGAATATCTAATTATTTAGGTACTAATCATCATGAAGAGATTTTTAATGCTAGTGATATAAATGATTTAATGTTTAAATTACCACGTATATGGGATGAACCATTTTCAGATCCATCTCAATTACCAACATTACTCTTATCTGAATTGGCAACTAGAAATGTTAAAGTTGCATTCTCAGGAGATGGTGGTGATGAATTATTTTGTGGTTATACAAGATATAATACTGGTTATAAAGTATATAAATTAATAAATAATTTACCTGTGTTTTTAAGAAAATATTTTATATATTTTTCTGGAATATTGAATTCAGATTATTCTTATTATTTGCTAAATAAATTGCCTGAGATTATTAGACCAAATTCTCTAGTTGATAGAGTTCATAAATTTCAGAGATTACTTCAATCAAATTCTAGTTTTGATTATTATTCTGAAATAACATCAATTTTTAGTTCAGAAAATCCACTTTTAATTAATAAATTATTAGAGATAAATGAATATAAAAAAAATGGCAAAAAATTTGAAGATTATAGAGAATATATGATTCATAGAGATATAATGGAATATCTCCCTGAGGATATATTAACTAAGGTAGACAGAGCATCCATGTATAATGGTTTAGAGGTAAGAGTTCCATTCTTAGATCATAATTTTGCTAGTTGGGCTTATAATATTCCTTTAAAATTAAAAACTTTTGATGGTGCGGGTAAATGGCCTTTAAGAAAATTATTAAGTACGAAAATCCCTAAAGTTATTTTTCAAAAGCCAAAAAAAGGGTTTGGGATTCCTTTGGATCTCATAGTAAATAATTATTTAAAGGATCTTATTTATGAAACTTTTTCAAAAGAAAAAATAACTAATCAAGGATTGTTTAGTTTTCCATATATAGATCAAATGCTTAAAATAAATTATTCAGGAAAAGGAAAATTACATAATCAAATATGGGCTTTATTAGTATTTCAAAATTGGTATCAAGATAACTTTTGAAGATGTCGTCTAAAAATTCAAAGTTTAAAGATAATAAATCTCATAATAAAAAATATTTTAATTATGATTTAATTCTTATTGCAAATACATCTAAATATTTGCTTCATTATAGATTATTGTTAATAAAAAAATTAAATATACATTTTAGAAATGTATTTGCTCTAGCCCCAATTGATAAATCTTCTAATCAATTAAAGGATAATACTAAATATATACCTTGGAATTTACCAAATAAATTTGATTTTAATCCTTTTTATTTGATAAATTCCTTTGTTCTATTATTCAAACAAATAAAATCAATTAAACCGATAATAGTACATTCGCATACTATTAAACCCAATCTTTTGATATCATTTGTTAATTCTATTCTTGGCATAAGAACTGTAATATCTTTCCCTGGGATGGGAAGATTGTCCAATAGTAAAGGAATAAAAAAACTTCTTTTGAAATTAATATTGAAAATAATTTATTTGTTCTCTATATATCAAATAAATAATTTTGTTTTAATTAAAAAAAATCTTGAAAGAGTAAAATTTATTTTTCAAAATCCTATTGATCTTGAATTATTTATGAATTTAACTCAATTTAAAAATATAAATAATCTTTTTCATTTAATTCCTGGATCAGGTGTCCCTATTCAATATTTTGAATCTGTCAAAGAAATTTCAGCTATTAAAAATAGTAATTTAGATTTTATTTATTGTGCTCGATTAGAGAAGTCTAAAGGTATAAATTTGTTTATAGAGCTCTCAAAATATTACCCTGATTCTAAATTTTATATATATGGATATCTCGATAAATTATCCTCAGATTACTTGAGTATTAATGAAATTAAAGATTTCAAAAGAAGGTATAAAAATTTATTATTTATGAATTATGTTGATAATCCTTTGTTAAGACATCATAATGATTATTCAATTTTTTTAGTACCTTCTATTTACGGAGAGGGTTTGCCAAGAGGAATTTTAGAAGCCATGGCTTTAGAGATTCCAGTAATAGCAAGTAAGAAATCTTGTGTAGGTTTATTTGGTAATGATAATCTTTTTATGGTTCCAGAAAACAATATTAATTCCTACATCAAAACTATTAAGAGAGTAAAAAATAAAATTGATGAGCGCAGTATGGATAGTTTCTTAAGAGATTCAAAAAGATTAGTTAAAGCAGAGTATCAAGAATCTATTATCGTAGAAAAAACTTTAAATTTGTACGAAAGTTTTAATTTTGAGAATTTATAATTATATAAAAATTTTTTAATATTTTTAAAATATTTTTAATCATATAAATATTTTTCTCTAAAGGATTTATATTTTAACTTAAGAAAATCAATATCTTTACTTTGAAAAAAACTTAGATAACTTTTAGTTTGACCGTTATTATCTGAAATATGTAATCCATGAAAATGAGAAATGTTGTCAAACTCATCGAAATCCTTAAATTTTGAGATTTCTTTTTTTATTTTCTTTACTGAAAATTTCTCATTAATAACATTTTTGGATTTTTCGGAAATTTTAATTTTGAAATAATCTTCCAATTTATTAAAAATGTAATTGTAATTATTGTAGAAATTTTCATACTTCAAATTTATTTTATTATTATACTTATTTTCTAATTTAAGAAAATCATCATAGCCGAACATTTTTAATGTATGTATATGCTTTTCAATTACTTCTCTTGTAGGTTTTTCTTCATTTCTTTTTATAGAAGAACAAATAACATCTAGAGGATCCCTATATGTGCAAACAATAGGTAATCTTTGTATACATTGCCACTTGGATGGGAAATTATGAGTTTTTATTATTAAATTAGAA
>CABZHQ010000010.1 GCA_902525585.1 uncultured Prochlorococcus sp.
TCGGAAATTTAGTTTCCGTTCCAATCTACTGAGAAACCCTGTAGTAGTAAGGATTGGTTATAAATTTGTAGAAGTATTACTAAAAAAACAAGTAACAGTAGCCCTATGACAGTCATTATTGGAACTGCTCCCCAACCAGGTACCACTTTTCCTTGACCTGAATTGCCAATTGCTTTTAGAAGACTGCCTAATGCTGTTTTTTGTCCCATTTGAATTCACAAAATCGAATATTATTTCGCTATTGTATAAGAACTTATACATAAATTGTTTACAAACTTAGCAAAATTGATGCAAACTTTATCATCTGCTCCAGATCCTGCAGTTTCCATAGCAGTAACAATTCTGGCATTACTTCTAGCCTTAACTGGTTTTGGCCTCTGGACTGCATTTGGACCTAAAGCGGCAAAGCTTACTGATCCTTGGGATGATCATGACGATTAATCTTCCTTGAAGTATTTCAAAATTTTCCAAAAATACAAAAAGTAAACAATTAATCATAGTTTAATTATAAATTTAATAGGATATAAATCTGTCTGCACCTGTATTTCCATGCTCGCCTTAAAAATTTCTGTTTACACTATCGTTTTTTTCTTTGTCGGAATATTTCTTTTCGGATTTTTAGCAAGTGACCCAACGAGAACTCCAAACAGAAAAGACCTAGAAAGTCCTCAAGATTAATCTCTTAATTAAATTTTTAAATTGTTTTCTGGAACTTCAAAAAAAGTAATATTTTTCTCTTTTCTATTTATTAATTTCCTACAGCCATCAAAATCAGCTGAATTCCTCAAAATTAATAAAATTACTAATAATCAAGATACCAAATTGATTTGGTCGAAATTTGCTTTTAAAGATAAATTATCAAATTCTTTAAAAATTTCTGATGATAATACTTCCTCTTTAAATTTATTGCAGAAAAATTTTGATTCTTTTTTAATGGCTAATGCCGAAAAGCAAGAAAATTTAATAATCCAATCTGACAAACAGTCTGAATTAAATGATGTTATTTATGCAGAGGGAAATGTATTCGTTGCTTATAGAGGTAAACTGCTTAAAGCAGATAATTTAATTTTCGATAAGTTAAATAAAACAATTAGTGCTAATGGAAATATAACTTTGGAATTAGGGAATCAATTCTTTAAAGTTGAACAATTAGAGTACAATTTTATTAGTGAAAAAGGGTATTTATTAGATGTTGAAGGATCTATTAATACCAATACATTAATGGATGACTTGTCTTCAAATTTCAGCGTAATAGACTCTCATAAGATAGAAAATTTACTTGAATTTAAAAAAAAGGAATTTTTAAATACTCCTAGCAAGGTTGAAAATTGGTTATTTTTTACAGATAAAATATTGATAGATGGTCAAAAATGGGAAAGCAAGAAGGCTGTATTTAGTAATGATTTACTTGAATCGAAACAAGTCAAATTAGCCATTAATTCATTAAAAGTTATTTCTGAAGCAAAGAAATTACGATTTAAGTCATCAGTAAACTACTTAATATTTGAAGAAAAAGTTTCGATTCCATTTTGGCTTGGAAATAGAACTTTAACAAAGTCTGGAGAATTCTTTGATTTTGAAAATAGGTGGAATTTAGGATATGAAAACTTAGATAAGGATGGGTATTTTATTGGTAGGAAATTTAACTCTATAGATATCTCTGATAATTTTGTTCTTGATTTAGAGCCGCAATTTTTAATTCATAGATCATTAAAAGGGTATACAAAAAGTTTTGTAAAGAAGAAAGATTCGATCACTTCAGATAAGGTTAAGAGAAATATAAGTTTTGAAGATTATTTTGCTTTAAAATCCCAGATGAAAGGCAAAATAAGAAATTGGGATTTAGAAATAAATAAGAATTTAAATTCTCTTGATTTTGATAAATTTTCAGATGCATTTAGATTTAAAACTGAATTGCGTAAAGAAATTGATTTATTAGATTCAAAATGGGAAAAAAGTTTTTATGGAATTTATAGAGAGAGGGTTTGGAATGGTTCATTGGGTGAAGCAGAAATTTACTCAGGTTATGGTTCAAAATTGCAAAAAGAAAATACTTGGATTGTTGATGGCATTAAAAAGTCAGAATTTTTATCTTTAGGTTTGGCCAACATAACAGCAGAGGCTTTGAACACAAAAAAATTGGTAACTAATATAAAAGGTAATTTGTTTTATTCTCTTGATCAGAAATTTCCAATTAGCATTGTAGTCCCTAAAAAGAAATCTATTGATATTTCATATAAGTACATTCCTGAACCAATCACAAAAGGCTTAAGTCTTAATTCAAGATTGGAAGTATCATATTCTTTCTATGAAAATGGAGATCATCAAGAATATTTAGGTCTAGGTATAGGCCCAGAATTAATTTTTGGTAATTTTAAAAATAAAACTTTTGACTATACTCGTATTAGTCTTTTACCTTTCTATAAATTTGATAGTGGGGAAAGTGTTTTTAAGTTTGATCAGAATTATGAGAACTTCACTTTAGATATTTCTTTCGATCAGCAATTATATGGACCAATCATCCTCAAAAGTTTCGGGAGTTTGAACTTAACGAATGATGCAAATAATTATGGTGAATTTATAGATTCTAAAATTTCTTTAAATTGGAAAAAAAGATCCTATGAATTTGGTATTTTTTATAAACCTCATAACCAAGCAGGAGGTATTTCTTTTAGTCTCTATGGATTTAAATAGTTATAGAAAATTAGTATTAAATTTTATATAGGGTAATTGGTTAAATTTATTTTCTATTAAATTTTTATTAGCAAGTAGTGTTGAAGTGGCATCCCACTCTCCTGATAAAAACATTTTTCTTGAGCTTTCCTTAATCTCAAAATTGAAATTTAAATCTTTTGATTTTGCTAGGGAGTTTTTCAAGTCAATTTCTAAAAATAAAAATCGATTACGGCAATAGTTTTGTATTTCTTCTATCAATTTCTTAGGTAGCGTTAAACATGGAATTCCTATTGCAATGCAGTTGCTATAAAAAATGTCGGCAAAACTCTCGCCAATGATTGCTTTGATACCCCATCTCATAAGCGCTTGGGGGGCATGTTCCCTGCTGGAACCACATCCAAAATTGCTATTAACAATTAGTATTGCAGCATTTTTGTTTTCCTCTAGATCAAAAGGATGCTTTCCTATTAAAGTTTTTCTATCGTCCTCAAAAACAGATTCACCCAAGGAATCAAAGTTAACACACTTCAAAAAACGTGCTGGAATTATCCGATCTGTATCAATGTCGTTACCGATCAATGAGATACATTGCCCGTCTACATTTGAAATTTTTCCAATTGGTGGGGTAAACTCTGATTTCATCAGTTTATAAATTCTCTAACGTCACTGACTTTGCCATTAATAGCAGCAGCAGCAACCATTGCTGGACTCATGAGAAGTGTTCTGCCACTGGGAGATCCTTGCCTACCCTTGAAATTTCTATTACTAGAACTAGCACTAACTTGATTACCTATCAGCTTATCTGAATTCATTGCTAAACACATTGAGCAGCCAGGCTCTCTCCATTGAAATCCAGAATCTTTAAAAATCTGATCAATACCTTCTTGTTTTGCTTCATTTGCCACTTTTTCTGAACCCGGAACTGCAAATGCTTTGACATTCTTGGATACTTTTTTTCCTTTTAATACTTTAGCTGCAACTCTTAAGTCACTGATTCTTCCATTTGTGCAACTACCTATGAAACAAACGTCTACAGGAGTATCTTTTATTAATTGTCCTTGCTTGAAACTCATGTATTCATAAGCCTCTTTTGCAACTAATTTATCATTTGGGGATAAGTCATCTAAAAGAGGGATTTTTTGATTAATGCTTATACTTTGACCGGGAGTAATCCCCCAGGTTACAGTTGGTTCTACTTCAGAAGCATCTAATTTAATTACATCATCATAAATTGAATTCCCATCGCTTTTTAATGATTTCCACCATCTGAGCGCTTTATCCCAATGCTCATTTTTTGGAGCATATAATTTATTTTTAATGTAACTAAAGGTCTTTTCATCAGGGTTAATGTAGCCGCATCTTGCTCCTCCTTCAATAGACATATTGCATATCGTCATCCTTTCTTCCATAGATAATTCATTTATCGCAGGCCCTGCGAATTCATATGCGAAACCTACTCCTGCCTTTACACCAAGTTTATTAATGATATGAAGGATTAAATCCTTAGCATAAACACCCTTAGATAATTTATTTTCACACCAAATCTGCCTCACTTTCAATTTATTCATGGCTAAGGTTTGGGTAGCAAGAACATCTCTTACTTGACTTGTACCTATCCCAAAAGCAATTGACCCAAAAGCTCCATGAGTTGAAGTATGAGAATCTCCGCAAGCGATTGTCATTCCTGGCTGAGTTAGGCCTAATTCCGGTGCTACTACATGAACTATTCCTTGATTACCACTACCAATATTAAAAAATCTTATTTTATTTTCTAAGCAATTCTTCTCAAGTGTTTCAATCATCTGCTCAGCTAGATTATCTTTGAAAGGCCTGCTCTGATTATCTGTTGGCACAATATGATCAACAGTCGCAACAGTTCTATCAGGGAATTTTACTTTTAATTTTTTGTCCTTTAATGCACCAAATGCTTGAGGACTCGTCACTTCATGGATAAGATGAAGACCAATAAATATTTGATCAGATCCACCAGGAAGACTTGAAACTTTATGTAAATCCCAAACTTTATCAAATAGGGTATCTTGACTCAATTTGTAAAAATAGTTACTTACTATTCGATAATAGGATTAATCGGAGGCTGTTCAAACACACATTTACACTTAGTGTTTGAATTTCTCTTCTATTTCGGGTTGAGTTAAATAGTTTTTTTATATTACTTATATGATTATTCGGTCCAGCAATTGATATATAGACAAGTCCAACCGGTTTATATTGACTGCCTCCGTTAGGACCAGCTATTCCACTAATTGCTATTCCCCAATCTGCTCCTAATTTCTCTTTTACATTAATTGCCATGGACTCACAAACTTCTTCAGAAACAGCTCCATATTTTGTAAGCTTCTCTTCAGATATATTTAATAATGAATTTTTTAGCTCATTACTGTATGAAACTATACTACCTTTAAAAACTTGAGATGAGCCTGATATTGATGTTAGTGATGAAGATAGAAGGCCTCCGGTGCAGGATTCAGCAAAAACAATAGTTTGGTCCCTCTCGGTTAATTCTTTTATTAAAACGCTAGGAAGAGTATCATTATCTTCTCCAAAAATAAATTTCGAAAAATCTTTTTTTAATTTTTCTTTTACAGGTTTAATTATATTTTTTGCTTCTAGATGATTCTTTGCTCGCGCTGTGATTCTTAGTTTGACTTCTCCTAAATTTGCATATGGAGCAACGGTGGGGTTTTTAAGATTTAATATATCATTAATTTTTTCTGTAACACTAGATTCTCCAATACCTGCAAATTTAAGTGTATTTGAATAAAAGGAATAATTATCAGAGAATTTGGTTTTAATGAAATCACACGCCGTCTCTTCCCACATAGTTTTCATTTCACTTGGTACTCCTGGGAAAGTAAGAATAGTAAATCCTTTTATTGGTTCCCATATCATTCCTGGTGCAGTGCCCCTAGGGTTATTAATTATTTGAGCATTTTTTGGGAAGAGACATTGTTTTCTTAAGCTAGATGAATCGTCCTCGAGTTTTGAGTTTGACAGTTTTTGTTTAATTTCATCCCATAGATCCGCTCTTTCAGAAAGAGTTACATTAAAAGATTTGGCTATTGCCTCAGTAGTTAAGTCATCTGGGGTGGGTCCTAAGCCACCAGTTGTAATAAGAAGTTCACTTCTTTTCGATATTTCTTGGATTACTTTTATAATTCGATCACAATTATCACCAACAGTTGATTGCCTAAAGTGATTTAAGCCTAATTGAGATAACTGTTCAGAAATCCATTGAGCATTTGTATTTATAATATTTCCTAAGAGTAGCTCTGTTCCAATAGAAAGAATTTCAACTCCCTTGGAGTTAGGACTCATTTAATTGATGCTTCAAGTCTGCCTTCATAAAGAGGAAAACGATTACATAAGGTTAATACTCTCTCTTTACATTGACTTTCAATTAGTGAATCGTCTGGGTTAAGTAATCTATCAGCAATAATTTCGCCAACTTCAGTAAAAGCATTCTCATTAAAGCCTCTAGTAGTTAAAGCAGCAGTTCCCAACCTTAGTCCGCTTGTTACAAAAGGTGATTCAGGGTCAAATGGAACGGTATTTTTATTTGCAGTGATATTCACTTCACTTACAAGCAAGTCAGCAATTTTACCAGTCATATTGATACTTCTTAAATCGAGTAAAACAATATGGTTATCAGTGCCGCCACTCACGATATTGATACCTCTATTTATTAAAGTTGAAGCTAGAACTTTTGCATTTTTTATTACTTGTTGGGAATAAGTAACGAAATCTGGTTGCAAGGCTTCTCCAAATGCAACTGCTTTAGCAGCAATTATATGTTCGAGGGGACCACCCTGAGTTCCTGGGAAAACGGATTTATCAAATTTCTTTCCAAATTCTTCATCTTTACATAAGATAAGTCCCCCTCTAGGCCCTCGTAATGTTTTATGAGTAGTTGTAGTTACTACATCACAATAAGGTATTGGATTTGGGTGAAGTTTACTTGCTACAAGACCGGCAATATGTGCAATATCAGCCATTAAGAAAGCATCAACTTCATCTGCAATATTTCTAAATGATTCAAAATCGATTGTTCTTGGATAAGCAGAATATCCGCATATGATCAACTTTGGTTTTATTTCAAGTGCTAACTCTCTTATTTCATCAAAATTTAATTCACTAGTTTCTTTATTTACACCATAGTGAACTGCATTGAACCACTTACCACTCATATTTACTGGAGACCCATGAGTTAGGTGTCCACCATGAGATAAATCCATCCCCATGATTGTGTCGCCAGGTTTAAGTAGACTTAGGAAAACAGCAGCATTTGCCTGTGCTCCACTATGGGGTTGAACATTAGCCCAATTTGCATTAAATAATTTTTTCGCTCTCTGTATAGCTAATTCTTCGATTTCATCAACAAATTCACATCCCCCGTAATATCTTTTTTGAGGTAATCCCTCGGCGTATTTATTTGTAAGGACTGAACCTTGAGCCTGCATAACGGCAATTGATGCGAAATTTTCGCTTGCGATTAACTCAAGATGACTTTCCTGCCTATTTTTTTCAGAGTTTATAAAATTTGATATTACTGGATCACTTTCTTTAAGGTTTTGCAGGATATTCATTGAATTTGATAAGTAATACCCATAATATAGACGATATTTTTTAGAAAAATATAAAAAGAATATTTCAGAATTTTTGACGCGCCTGGAGAGATTCGAACTCCCGACACCCTGATCCGTAGTCAGGTGCTCTAATCCACTGAGCTACAGGCGCATAATTATGTAATATCTCTGTTTCAGGGTCTCTTAGTCAACTAGATTTCGGGTAAGATGTGTAATATTAACAATCTACACTTAATTAATATGCCCATAAAGTGGTACGGAAATGGTGATTTAGAAGATCCTATCTATAAACATTTTTCTCGAATAGTAAATTTTGTTATTCATTGCATGATATTTACGGCGATTGTAAGTGGCACGTGGCTTTTAAAAGAGATTAAATATGAAATCGGCTATTTTAATAACTTTGCAATTTTCTGGTCAGTCCTTTTGGCCTTCCATTTGCTTTTCGTAATTATAAAAAAACCTAAAGATACTTCAAAACAATCAACTTAAATTAATTTATATTTATGGACTCTCAGATACGTATAAGTGATCTAGAAAATGTTATTTCCGAAAAGGTTTTTATTAAAATAGAAAAGTGGAATTTGTATCTTGGAGACGCTGGCCTAGCCAGATATCTTGCTATTGAATGTATCAGCAATAAAGAGCAAGGCCCATTGGAGGCTGCAAAATTAAGTTTGAAAGCAATAAATGTAAAAGTAGGGGATGGTGTTAATAGTATTCCACTGATTAATTTAATCACTAATTCACAAATTCAAGAATTAGAGGAGATTTTGGAAAGTTTTTTTTAAAAATTAAATCTCCTTTTTAAAGTTTAATTTATTTACTTGCAAGAATTTTGTAAGTAAAAAATAAATTACAAAAAAAGTTAGAGATCCAAATATTAATAATAAAAATTCTCCTAGGTTTGAATTGAAGTTATTCGTAGTTTTGAGAATACTAAAACAAAATGTGCTACCTATAAGTGCTGCTAACGACATGAGGCTAATTTTCTTCAATAAATCGAAGTTAGGCAAATTAATATTTTCATTTTGCAGATTAAAAGAAAGAAAAATACAAACTATAAAGTTGACTATTACTGAAGATAAAATTATTCCCACGACTCCGAAATTATAAGGAGAAAGATTCCCAAAATTCTTAATTGGGGCACCAATTAAAAACCAATCAAAAAAAATATTAAATATTATCCCTGCAAATGAAGACTTAAAAGGGAAGTTTGTTTTTTCTATTGAATAGTAAGTTCTTACTAATAAATCTCTATAAAGAAAAAAGGGTATGCCAACTGCATAAGCAATTAATATGTTCTTTACTTTTAAAGTTGCTGAATAATCAAAAGATCCTCTTTGAAAAACTAATTCTACGATTTGATTATTGAATGTTATGAAAAATCCGGTTAAAAAAATAGCTGTCAAAAAACAGTACTCTATCCCAGATATCAATTGTTTTTGGAGACCTCTTTCGTCTTTTTTACTTCTCAATTTAGAGAATTTTGGAAGTAATGGCAGAATCAAGGAGTTAGATAATATGCCTAAGGGGGCTTGTATAAGAAAGTTTCCGTAAGCTAGTCCAGATGCTGCGCCTTGAAAACTTGAAGCGAAAAACATATCGATAAAAACATTAATTTGACTTAGACCTGATGAGATAGATGCTGGAATAATTAGTTTGAAAATCCTCCTCTCTTCATCTTTAAATAAATTAAAGTTTGACTTTAATCTCAAGAGACCAATTTTATTTATTTCCCAAATTTGAACAACAAACTGAATTAACGTTCCTATTAAAGTTGCAAATGCCAGTAATCCCTTGTAATTAAAGAAATTAGAAGATGTATTTTCTTGGTTGAAAATCCAACTAAATAAAATAAAAAAAATAATAGTTACGCTTGTTATTGCTGGACTTACACTTGATAAAAAGAATTTTCTTTGGGAATTTAAGGCGCCAAAGCTTAAACCTATGAAGCCGGATAAAGGGATGCAAGGTGTAAGTATTTGTAATTGGTAAGTGGCAATAGATTTAGCTTCGACACTTAAATTCGGGGCTAATAAATCAATTAATAAACTGGAATTTGAGTAAATCAATATTGCTAAAATTAATAATAATATTGAAAGTTTTATGCTTACTTGAGTTAAAACAATCCCTCCATTTTTTTTGTTAAGCGGAGTTAAAACTGCAACGACTGAGTTATGTAATGGACCATTAATCCCACCAATGATTATTAGCAAAAAACCAGGAATTATATATGCATAATTAAACGCGTCGTATGTTACACCAACCCCAAAAGCAGCAGCTATAAATATTTGTCTTATACATCCAGCTAATTTACTTAAACTAGTACCAAACGAAATTGAAAAAACATTATTTTTTAAAAATGAATGCATTTGGACTTGTCTAAATTTTTCAAGAAGTTTAAGTTTCAATTATATTTGATTTTTAATAAACGACATATATATGGATGATCGGATAATTGATTTTGATCCATTAATTGAAGGGATTTTAATTAAGAGATATAAAAGGTTTCTTGCTGATATTAAATTAGAAAGTGGAGAGGTAGTAACTGCTCATTGTGCTAACACTGGCCCAATGAAGGGACTATTGAGTGAGGGAGCAAAAGTAAGAATAAGTGTTTCTTCTTCTCCAAAAAGAAAATTGCCTTTTACTTGGGAACAGATATGTGTTTTTAATGCAAAAAATGAGGAGGTTTGGGTAGGTATTAATACTTTATTTGCAAACAAGTTAATCAAAAAGGTTATTGAGAAAAATCTCCTAGAAGAAGTAATAGGTGAAATAGAGACAATTAAGTCTGAAGTTCCTTATGGAAAAGATAAAAAAAGCAGAATTGACTTTTTTTTAACTCCAAAATCTTCAAATCCTGATAAACGTAACATTTTCGTAGAGGTTAAAAATACGACTTGGATTAAAGGCAATGTGGCTCTATTCCCAGACACAGTAACGAAAAGAGGTCAAAAACACCTCATGGAATTGAAGGAATTAATTCCTAAAAGTAAAAGTGTTCTAGTACTTTGTATTACAAGAAAAGACGCTTGCTGCTTTGCTCCTGGAGATGAGGCAGATCCCTGTTACGGCAATCTTTTTAGAGAATCATTAAGTGCAGGAATGATTACAATTCCATGCTCCTTCGAATTTCATAAAGACCACATATCATGGAGAGGAATCAAACCTTTGAAATAAATAAAATCTTGATAATTTGAAACCATTAAAAAAAAGCTTTTTAATTTAACAAATTTAATTTTGGAATGCAACTATAAAATTGGTAGCAACGACTACTAGACACTAATAAGTTTTTTGAGCAAAATTGAATATGAAAGGAAACAGCACAAGCTGTTTTTTTGCAGATCTAATTTTTTTTTATGACCACTGCTTTGCAAACGCCTCAAAGGCGCTCTAGGTCCAAATTACAAGATGCAAGTCTTGTTAATGGCCCTATGCTCCTTTTGAGGAGTATCCGAGGATTTAGTTCAAACCGCTCTATGTTGTGGCTTGCTACTGTTCCTTTAGCTCTGTTTGGTTTAGGTATTTTTAATCTTTCAGCTCATGCAGCTGATTTACCTGAGTTGAATGCAGCTTTTCTTGCTAACAATTTATGGCTTTTGATCGCTACTATCCTAGTGATCTTTATGAACGCCGGTTTCGCTATGGTTGAAGCAGGTATGTGTCGTTCTAAGAACGCAGTAAACATTCTTGCTAAAAACCTATTCGTATTTGCTCTAGCTGTAACCTCTTATTGGTTTATCGGCTATTCCTTAATGTACGGAGGTAGTGTTGCTGACGGATGGCTTTATTTTGGCGGCTTATTTTTTGATCCTACAGTTACTGCAGATATGGTAACTGACGCTGGATTAGTCCCAACAGTTGATTTCTTGTTCCAGTCTGCATTCGCAGGAACTGCGGCAACTATCGTATCCGGTCTTGTTGCTGAAAGAGTTAAATTTGGAGAATTTGTTGTTTTTGCTGTTGTATTAACTGCATTTATATATCCAATTGCTGGTAGCTGGAAATGGAATGGAGGTTGGCTTGATTCTTTAGGTTTTGTTGACTTTGCTGGCTCTTCAATTGTTCACTCAGTTGGAGCATGGGCGGGTCTTGTAGGAGCTATGCTTCTTGGACCAAGAATTGGCAAATACTCTGATGGGAAACCACAGGCTATGCCAGGACACAATATGGCAATAGCTACTTTAGGTGCATTAGTTCTATGGATAGGTTGGTATGGTTTTAACCCCGGTTCTCAACTTGCTATGGATCAATGGGTTCCATATGTTGCTGTTACAACTACTTTAGCAGCGGCAGCTGGAGCTATTGGTGCAACTATTGTTTCAACATTAACTTCTGGTAAGCCTGATCTTACAATGATAATTAACGGAATCCTTGCTGGTTTGGTTAGTATCACTGCTGGTTGTGGTGATATGACTCTTGCTGGAGCCTGGTTCGCAGGACTAGTAGGCGGAATTATTGTTGTATTTTCTGTCGCAGCACTCGATGCCGCTGAGATTGATGATCCTGTAGGTGCATTCTCTGTTCACGGAGTTTGTGGTGTATGGGGTACTGTTGTTATCGGTCTTTGGGGTACAGCTGTACAAGGTGATGGAGCAGGTATGGGATTGTTCAATGGTGGAGGGATTACCCTTCTTCTAGTTCAAGCCCTTGGTGCAGCAGCTTATGCTATCTGGACGCTGGTTACTTGCTGGATCGCCTGGTCTGTAATCGGAGGATTATTCGGTGGAATTCGAGTATCTGAAGAGGAAGAGACTCAAGGCTTAGATATAGGAGAGCATGGAATGGAAGCATATCCAGACTTTGCATCTGCTAAATAATCTAACTAAAAATTGATTTAAGAAACCTGACTTGTGTCAGGTTTCTTTTTTTTTACGAAAAATTATTTAAAACGTTGTAATATAAAAAGATGGATACTCAAGCTTTTAGAAGATCCCTTCATCATTCTGATAGATACAATAGAAGGGGTTTCGATTCTCCAACAAAAAGAGCTCAAGCGTTAGAAGAAGCTTACCAAAGTGATTTGATAAGTTCTATCAGAGATAATGGTTTTACTTATACTAAAGGCAGACTAAATATTAAATTAGCCAAAGCTTTCGGTTTCTGTTGGGGAGTTGAAAGAGCTGTAGCAATGGCTTATGAAACCAGAAGGCATTATCCTAATGAGAATATTTGGATAACAAACGAAATAATTCATAATCCCTCGGTTAATGATCATTTAAGAAAAATGAATGTAAAATTCATTTCAGCTAAAAATGGAATAAAAGATTTTTCTTTAGTTTCTAATGGCGATGTTGTTATACTTCCTGCTTTCGGAGCTACTGTTCAAGAAATGAAACTCCTGCATGAGAAGGGTTGCCATATAATTGATACAACTTGTCCTTGGGTGTCTAAGGTTTGGCATACAGTTGAAAAACATAAAAAACATGTTTTCACATCTATTATTCATGGAAAATTTAAGCATGAAGAGACTCTCGCTACAAGTTCATTTGCAGGTAAATATTTAGTTGTACTCGATCTAGAAGAAGCAAACTACGTATCTGAATATATTCTGGGGAGAGGTAATAGAAATGAGTTTATGAACAAATTTGCTAAAGCCTGTTCTAATGGATTTGATCCTGATAAAGATTTAGATAGAGTCGGAGTTGCAAATCAGACAACTATGCTTAAGAGCGAGACTGAAGAAATTGGAAAGGTTTTTGAAAGGACGATGTTAAAAAAATTTGGTCCAGAAAACTTAAATAGTCACTTTTTAGCTTTTAATACCATTTGTGATGCAACTGAAGAAAGACAAGATGCAATGTTCTCTTTGGTTGATGAAGATCTTGATATTCTAGTAGTTATTGGAGGCTTCAATTCTTCCAACACTACTCATTTACAAGAAATAGCAATTACTAGAAATATTTCTTCTTTTCACATTGACACGCCAGAGAGGATATCAGTAAAAGAAAACTCAATATTTCATAAACCACTTGGATCAGATTTAGAACTTAAAAATAATTTTCTTCCTAAGGGAAAAATTAATGTTGGAATTACCTCAGGTGCATCCACTCCTGATAAGGTTGTCGCAGATGTTATTGAAAAGTTAATTGATATTGCTTCATGAATTTGATATTGCATTTATGATTTTGCTTATTTTTTTTAATTTATTAGGTAAATAATTCCAAAAGATCCACTTTATTAACTAGAATGTTGAAAAAATTTATGAAGTATGGAAGACAAAGCAGAAACTAATCAGGTTCAAACTGCAAGTATGAATAGAACTAAAGCGCCCCAAAAAGTAGAAGTTGTAGTTGCTAATTCATCTTCAGGGTCTGAAGTAAATATCCTTGGAGAACTATCGATTTTTGTATTAAGGATAGGTTTTTGTTCTTTGATGATTCATCATGGCCTAGAGAAACTTCAAGATCCACAGGGTTTTGCTGAGTTTGTAGTTGGTAAGTACTTCCCATTTTTGCCAGGTGACCCTGTTATTTGGACTTTTGGAGCAGCAATTACTCAATTAGTTTGCCCATTAGGATTGGCTGTGGGAATTTTTGCGAGACTTTCTTCTCTTGGTCTATTCTCCACAATGGCATTTGCTGTCTATTTTCATCTTCTTGATACTGGACTGGAAGGTTTTCCTCTAGCAGTGGTTGAAGGTCATAATTATGCTTTCGAATTGTCTTTTATATATGGGGCTATTTCTCTCTATTTTTTATGCGCAGGCCCAGGCAGGCTCTCTTTATTCAGAAAAACCAACAAGATTACATATTATCCAAAGTCAACATAATTTAATGCAAAAAATGCCTTTTTTGCGTGAATATCATTGATATACCTTTAGAATTACACGCATCAATACTCTCTTGATCTCTTAAACTTCCTCCAGGTTGGATAATAGCTTTTATACCGTATTCATTTGCAAGCTCTATAGTATCTGCAAATGGGAAAAAACCATCGCTGGCTAAGACGGCATCTGAACATAATTTTCCAGCTGTTTTTAATGCAATTTTTGCTGCTCCGACTCTATTCATTTGTCCAGCTCCAATCCCAATAGTTTTTTGATCTTTTGCAATAACAATGGCATTAGATTTTACGTGTTTACATATTTTCCATGCAAAATTTAGATCTAAGTTCATTTGATTACTCGGATTCGTATTAGTTACTGAAATCCAACTTTCAGTTATTTCTTCGCTATTATCAGTATCTTGGACGAGTAATCCTCCCATTATTGATTTAGTAGAAGTTTGATTTTTTTGAGGCAGTTGATCTTTTGAAAACTTTAAAATTCGTAAATTCTTTTTAACTTTTAAAATTTCTAAAGCTTCCTCATCAAAAGATGGAGCGACGACACACTCTAAGAAAATATCTTTGAGGTGAATTGCGGTCTCCCTATCAACATTTGAATTAAAAGCAACTATTCCTCCAAATGCACTCACAGAGTCGCATTCTAAAGCATTCAAAAATGCTTTAGAAGCTGAATTACTTATAGAGGCACCACAAGGATTATTGTGTTTTAAGATAACTGAGGCAAACATGTCAGTTGTAAGTTCATCTTTTTCTGTGTAACCAAATTCTAAAACTGTTGAAAGTGCCGACTCTAGATCTAATAGATTGTTATAACTTAAATCTTTTCCTTGTAATTGTTCTGCTGAGTTCCATCCAATATTACTTAAACCATACCAAAAAGCTTTTTGATGTGGATTCTCCCCATATCTTAAGGTTTTGATTAGTGGATAAGATTCAATATATTTGGACGATTGTAAATCTCTTTTTTTTCTTATCCAATTAGATATTGCAGTGTCATAGTCTGCTGTATGTTGAAAAGCTTCAAAGGCTAATTTTGCTTTAAATGAGTCTTTTAATTCACCTTTTTTAATTTCTTCAAGAAAATTTTGATACTGAGTAGGATCTACCAAAATGGAAACGTCTTTATGATTTTTAGCTGCAGAACGAATCATTGATGGCCCTCCGATATCGATATTTTCAATTGCATCTTCCCATTTAGCTCCATGCTCTACAGTTTTTTTAAAAGGATATAAATTGACAACTACTAAATCAATTAACTCAAGATTGTTAGCATCTATATCTTTTTTGTGTTCCTCGTCATTTCTTTTAGCTAATATTCCTCCGTGTATTTTTGGATGTAAAGTTTTAACTCTTCCTCCAAGAATTTCTGGAGAGTTAGTAAAATCTGCAACTTTAATAACTGGAATTTTTGCTTCTATAAGATGTTTGGCAGTTCCTCCACTTGATAGAATTTTATAATTAAATTGCTCTACCAATTCCTTACAAAATGGGATTATATTTTTTTTATCAGAGACACTTACTAAAGCTAATGGTGACATTATGGGAAAGTTTACTTACTTAAGAATATAAACATGAAATATGCAATCAATCATGAATTTGTCTCGATTAGCTCTCAAACTGCAACTCATAGAATTATTTTGATACATGGTTGGGGAGCTGATTCAGATGACCTTTTAACATTAGGGAAGGAGATGAATGAAAAAATAAATTTTAATTTTGAGGTGATTTCTTTGAGGGCCCCTGGATTACATCCAAGTGGTCAGGGAAGACAGTGGTATAGATTATACCCACATGATTGGAATGGAGCTGAGGTGGAAGCAAATAAACTTTTAGTTACATTAAAAAAATTTGATATTGATCAGATTCCACTAAGAAAAACAATTTTGTTGGGGTTCTCTCAGGGGGCGGCAATGGCAATTGATGCAGGATTTAAATTAAATTTTGGATTAATTGTTGCTTGTAGTGGTTATCCACACCCCAACTGGGCCCCTGGAGAAAAATGCCCACCTTTGATTGTCAGTCATGGTTTATTTGATGATATCGTTCCTATAGATGCTTCTAGGACTATTTATGAAAAGGTAAAAAGTAATTCTTCTAAATTTTGTGAATTATTAGAATTCGATGGATCTCATCAAATTGATTCAAATTTAATTAATTTTATAAGTGCAAATATAAGTAATATTTTTTAAACAAAAGCATATTCATATTCTTCAATCTCTTCCCAATCATCTGCAGTAAGTTCTAAGCCCTCAAATATTTTTTCTTCACCAATTCCTTCAACTACAACTTTTAGTGATGGAAATAGAAAATGATTTTCTTCAGCATATTGGGCGCTAAATAATCCTTTTTCACCCCAAAAAAACCTATCAGTAGTATGTTCATTTCTTCTGACATTGAAAACTGAAGGCGCAGAAAGACCATTCTCAGCTATGAATCTTCTTGCTGCTGTAACTGGTTTATGTTTGCCAGTTTCGATATGATAAATAGGTACATGTGCCATTACTCTTTGGCCTGCCAATCTTCTTCTGCTGATTCTTTTTCTTTTTTTTGACATTGATTGGTACTCCTGAAATTATTCATGTGATTAGTCTTATTTATTTTTACTAATCTTATATATGTGATTTTAAATTCACTTCAAATTACATAGAGGACCCATCAACCCCTGATGTAGCTTAAAATATGATTAAATACTCATATTTAAGGCTGGCTATTGTCAGACCTCTTTATATATCTTAATACTTTTTTCATATTTTACAAGACCTTTTCAAGTTTTTTTTTAAAAATTCCTCAAAATTTGATTAATTATGAATCTTTCAAAAAAATTTGAAGAACTAATCAAAAAACAGCTAGAGAGTTTTGGCTGCTCAATGGGCGTGACTAATTTAGTTATGTATCTTGCTTCAGCTAAGCAAGGAAGTAAAGCATCTTTTGAAATGGTTGGTCAATGGCCACAAATTGATAGGCTACTTAAATCAATAGAAGATGATCCTTTACTAAAAGTTTCATCGCCTAATAGAAGATGGTACCCACTCCAAGAAAACGATATTCTACTTGGTGTCCTTAGGGTAGAAACTGATTTGAAAGGGGGAAATTGGCCAGTATCGCTGGATTCTAGATTAAAAGCACTTTCAATATCTTTAGCTAAATGCGTCTCTATCGAATTAGAACGTCAAAGTAAAAATGAAGAAATTAATTATTTAAAAAATCAGGTTAATGTAATAATCCATCAAATAAGGAATCCATTGGCGGCTATAAGAACATATGCAAAATTACTAATAAAAAGACTTGGTTCAGATGATAACTCTATTGAAATAGTCGAACGCATGATATTAGAGCAAAAACAAATTAATCAATATATGGATTCTTTTGCGCAATTAAATTCACCTATTCAACTTCCTCTGGAAATTGGAGAGGAAAGATTATTATTACCACCAAATTTAGATAATGAAAAGGTAATAACTGTTCAAAGTTTATTGAGGCCAATATTAGAAAGAGGTAAAGCTAATTCGAACTTAGAAAATAGAAATTGGACTGAACCCTCTCTTTGGCCAGATTGGACTTTATTGCCAATAAAGGCAAAATATTCTGTTATGGCCGAAATAGTGGCCAATCTATTAGAAAATGCATTTAAATATGCCCAAAAAGATGCTGAGATTGGACTTGCCATTACGAGTAAAGGTCTATGTATATTTGATGATGGTAAAAAAATAACCAAAAATGAAAATGAGAAAATTTTTCAAAAAGGCTATAGAGGATCTGCGGCTAAGAAGAAGGACGGCACTGGGGTGGGACTTTTTTTAGCGAGGAAATTAGCGAAACAAATTGGAGGAGAATTGAGATTACTAGAAAATAACTTTATTGATAATCCTGAAGAATTAAAAAATCTTAATAAGAAAAATATTTTTTATTTAGAACTCCCTATAAAAGAATTGCATGCATAAATAACATTGCAGTTTCGACCAGTACAATACTCGCACCGCAGGCATCTCCATTGAAGCCTCCAATTTTATTCCCCAGTACTTTTGGGATAGCATAACTTAAAAAAATACCAATCAAAATAAGAATTAAAAATTTAATTAATATTGCTTGGGATGTAATAGAAACGAATTGATATGCAATGAAAATTAAAAGAAAAAGAATTGAAATCAAAGATTCCTTTCTAAATCCATTCCAATACTTTTTATGACTTATAGATTTTTTCTTGTAACTCATATATTTGAACTTTTCTATAAAAAATAAATTTGAAAATCTTCCCCAAAATAAGCAAATTGGCAAAACAATAATTATTAGGTTTTGAATTTTTAGTATGCAGGCAATTTGAATTAAAGTAACCAAAACTAAAGCTTGAACGCCAAAGGAGCCAACTTTACTATCTTTCATTGCTTTTAGACGTTTCTTTTTACCCGCAAAAATTCCATCGAAAGTATCCATTAAACCATCAAGGTGTAGACCACCAGTAATTAAATATCCTGAAGCTAAACAAAGTAATGTAGATGAATAAATTGACCAGGAGTTTGCCCATAAAAAAAGAAAAATATAACTCTGTATTGTTCCAATAAAAAATCCTAAAGGAGGCGCAAATTGTGCAATATTTTTAAATTCCGGATTAATTAAGGGTATCTTTGGAAATGTCGTGTAGAAAATCCAAGATCCTGCCAAATTTTTTATTAAATATTTTTTGATGAGATAAAAATAGATTCAATATTAAATAATAGGGTAGATTAATGAAAAAGGATCAAAAAATTTTATAAATCATCGTGTTTGAATTTGAAATTACATCGAATTGCAGTAATACAGCGGCAAGAATTGGCATATTTCATACACCAAATGGTCAGGTAAACACACCAAAATTTATGCCTGTGGGTACATTGGCAACGGTTAAAGGAATTTCATCTAAGCAGTTAACCTCTACAGGATCAGAAATGATTCTCTCAAATACCTTTCATCTTCATTTACAACCTGGAGAAAAACTAGTTAAAGAATCTGGCGGAATACATAAATTCATGAATTGGCCTAAGCCTATTCTTACTGATTCAGGAGGATATCAAGTTTTTAGTTTGGCCAAATTAAATAATATTTCTGATAAAGGAGTGGAATTTACAAATCCAAGGGATGGCAGTCTTGTATTTTTATCACCTGAAAAAGTAATGCAGATTCAAATGGATCTTGGATCCGATGTTGCGATGGCTTTTGATCATTGTCCTCCGCATACTGCTAATGAAAATGATATTGAGGAATCCTTACAAAGAACTCATTCATGGTTGCAAAAATGTGTTGAGACTCATCAGAAATCCAATCAAGCATTATTTGGCATAGTTCAAGGTGGAAAGTATTCTAGATTGAGAGAATATAGCGCAAAATATATAAGTTCTTTTGATCTGCCTGGAATAGCAGTCGGAGGTGTAAGTGTTGGTGAGGCAGTTGAAGAAATACATAGTGTTATTAACTACGTCCCGAAATTCTTACCAATAAATAAACCAAGATATTTAATGGGAATTGGCTCTTTAAAAGAAATTTCTTTAGCTGTTGCTAATGGATTCGATATATTTGACTGTGTTTTGCCTACAAGATTAGGAAGACATGGGACTGCACTTTTTAATGATGAAAGATTGAATTTGCGAAATGCTCGATTTAAAAATGACTTTTCTCCGATTGACAAAACTTGTAAATGCGAAACCTGTAAATCCTATTCTCGAGCATATTTGCATCATCTAATTAGAAATGACGAAATATTAGGTCTAACACTAATAAGTTTGCATAATATTGCTCACTTAATAAGATTTACCAATGCAATTTCTACTGCAATTAGAGATAATTGTTTTACAAATGATTTCGCTCCTTGGAAAACATCCTCTATTGCTCACCATACGTGGTAACGTCTTATCATAATTAAATTTTCAAAAAGGTGCTCATTCTATTTAATACATTCGCTGAATTGCCCGAGGCTTATAAGGCCTTTGCTCCAACTGTTGATGTTCTTCCACTTATTCCTTTATTCTTCTTTTTATTAGTGTTTGTTTGGCAAGCTGCTGTTGGATTTAAATAAAATTATTTTAGTTTAGATTATTAGTATTAAACTGGATTTTCAAGTAAAATTGCATCTCCGGAATTTTCTACTGCACTCTCTATAAAATCAGCAATTTTTAATGCTCTTGAAGCTTGCTCACCATCCACCTCGGGTTTTTCTTTGCCCTGAACGCACTTAAGAAAATGCTCTAATTCTGCATAAAGAGGTTCAATGGAGGTTGTGCTAACTTCTTCAACATATCCGTCATTTCTATAAACTAATTCTCCATGTTCTGCAGTGTATGATTCATGGGATTTTCTATGGATTTGAAGAGAGTGATTTAAAAAATCAGTTTCTACTAGTCCATTTTGGCAGTGAGCACTTAAACTCCTAATTTTTTTGTGACTCATTTTACTGGCAGTCAAGCTTGCAATAACATTATTTTTAAAAACCAAAGTAGCATTGACATAATCTATTAATCCTTCACTATTTCTGCCTCCAACTGCCGCTAATTTTAGTATTTTAGAGTTGACGAGTTCTAAAATTAGATCAATGTCATGTATCATTAAATCCATTACTACAGATACATCATTTGCTCTATCTGCATGAGGACTATGTCTTCTTGCTTCCAAAACAACAATTTCTTCATTATGAACTATTTTATTTAATTCTCTAAAAGCAGGATTAAATCTCTCAATATGCCCAACTTGTAATAGACAGTTACTTGCATTAGCGGCCTCTGTTAAAGATTTTGCTTCTAACTCATTAGCTGCAATTGGTTTTTCAATGAGAACGTTAGTACCTCCCTTAAGACAATCTAGTCCTACTTTTTGATGAAGCAGTGTTGGGACAGCGATACAGATAGCATCAACTTTTGGAATTAAGTCTTTATAGTCTTTGAACCATTCACATTGGAATTGCTCAATAGCTAATTTGCCTCTCTCTTCATTTGGATCTGCAACTCCAATAAGATTTGCATCTTTGAGCAAACTTAGCACTCGAGCATGATGCCAACCCATATTCCCTATACCTATGACTCCAACCTTTACTGGTGATGAGGTTGGCTGCATAATTTCAAATCCATATATTAATTATCATTATCCTCTATTGGAAGCCACATTTAGCTTTTGGGAAGAATAATTTTAACACGATCAATTTTTGGACCTGACATAGAAATAACTTCAAATTTAATGTTACTAAAATCTAAAACATCGCCAATCTTTGGAACCATTTGAAATTTTTCTAGCATAAATCCAGCAAGGGTATGATAGTCTGCTCCCTCTGGAATAGAACATCCTAACTTTTTATTGATATCTATAATTTCTGATTTTCCTGCTATTGACCATTTTTTAGAGAGATTATCTAGCATTCTCATATCTGAATAAATTCTATTATTGAGCATTTCCTCTCCAACTATTTCGCCATTTAGATCAGCTGCAGTTATGAGTCCCTCTGTCCCACCGTGTTCATCAACTACTAGTAAGAACGGATTGTAGTCTCTTACTATTGGAAATATTTCTGCTAGTGAACATGTTTCTATTATTTTTGTTACTGGTAAAAGATATGGCTCTAATAATGTATCGGCTTCCATTTCACTTTTTGATATTGGCTTAGCTAGATAACGCAAATCTAATACACCCAATACATCATCTAAAGAATCACCAATCACAAAGAAGCGAGCATGTCGAGTTTTATCGACTTGTTTCATAAGTTCTGAAAAGGTTATATTTTTTGGCAAAGTTACCATTTCAGATCTAGGAATCATTACTTCTTTAACCTGTGTATCTTTTAAAGCAAAAACTCCTTCAAGAATATTCTTCTCATCTGGCTTTAAACCTGTTACATTATCTGTCTCTATGAGAGTTTCTAATTCTCCAGCAGATAAACCCGAGTTTAAAGAATCCCATTTGTTATTTAAATTGAACAAGCCTAAACAGGCGCTAGCAAAGAATTCTATTGTTTTCACAATAGGATTCATGGCTTTTCTTACAGCATCGAATATTGTAGTTAACAATAATGCAGCAGATTCTGGATTGTTAATTACTAAAGCTTTTGGAATTAGTCCAGAAACAAGAGTAACAATTAAAACAACAAATAAAAATAACAGGAGATCATAAAATCTATTTGATAAAATATTTTTTTCCCAATAATCATTAGCTAGGTTATTGCTGAGCCATCCAATTGCAATTAATGAAATTGTTACTCCAAATTGAGAAGCAATTAATGAAGATCTAAAGCGTTTTTGAATTTTTAAAATTGCAAATGCTCCCTTCTTTTTTTCTTCTATTAACCTTAAAACTTTACTTGGCCTTATTAATAAAAAAGAGAGTTCACTCGCTGCGAAAAAGGCTGGTAAAAATAAAAGAAATAAAAGTAGAGTTATTTTCATTCAATGACAAATAAATAATGGGGGTGGCGAGGATCGAACTCGCCTTAGCCAAATTATGAGTTTGGTGCATTCACCAGATTGCTACACCCCCAAGGGAATTTATGTAATTTTAATTACATTGAATTTCAATATACAATATAAAAATAATATTTCAAAAAACACCTCATTAGGAAGTTTTTGTGAGATTTCTTTTTTTTCTTCTAATCTTTAAATATAAATTAAGTTTTTACTAATGGGCAAATTTTCGGATAAGTATGATTTAAATAAAGCAAAATTGTTAAAACAGTTAATTGAAAAATCTTACAAGAAAGGAAACTTCACTTTATCTTCAGGAAAAAAAAGCAGTCATTACTTGAACTGTAAACCAGTGTCATTAAATGGCGAAGGCTTAAACTTAATAAGTGAATTATTTTTAGATTTAAAGGACTCAAGGTCAAAAGCTGTAGCAGGATTAACACTAGGCGCAGATCCAATAGTAAGTGGATTAATTGTTAAAGCAGCTTTGAATGGACTAGACCTTGATGGTTTAATAATTAGGAAAGAAATAAAAAAATACGGTACCAAAGCTGGAATAGAGGGACCTATATTAGAAGAAGGAACTTTGGTAACTGTCTTAGAGGATGTGGTTACAACTGCTGGTTCAGTAATAAAAGCTATAAAAAAATTACGAGAAAATAATTATGTTGTTGAGGAAGTTTTGTCTATAGTTGATAGGCAAGAAGGGGGATTAGAAGCCCTTGAAGATGAAAATGTTAAATTAAAGAGTCTTTTTACAATAAAAGACTTTTTATAATTATTTCAAAATGCAAGATATAAAAAAAAAGTTTTGGCTTGAAACATTTGATTGTTTTTCAATTACTGGAAAAGATGCCAGAAAATTTTTGAATGGAATAACAACTGGTAATATTCTTAATTCAGAAAATAAAGTTATCAAAACTTGTTGGTTAACTCCAAATGGAGTTCTAAGGTCATTAATTGAAATTATTTTTTTAGAAAGAAGCTTAGAAGTAATTATCTTGGCGGGTAACACATATGAAATAATTGATTACTTTAATCAAATTATTTTTCCAGCGGACGATGTACTTCTGAGTGAACCTTCATTGATAAATAGAATTCAGGAAATTGATGAATCTAGTTCATGGAGAACTTACCAGCCTATTTTCTTCAAAACAGAAGATAAAGAATTTGAAATATATAAAAATAAACTAAATTTACTTAATCCCAATGATTTAAAACTTTGGAAGATTAATCAGGCAATACCCTCATTAGAAATGGAAATAAACGGAAAAAATAATCCTCTTGAGCTTGGATTGCAAGATCTTATAGATTTTAATAAAGGTTGTTATTTAGGACAAGAAACAATGTCAAAAATAAAAAATGTTTCTTCTTTAAAACAGGAAATAAGAATTTGGAAATCAATTGATTCTAATTTGAATTTAGACTTAGAAGATAAAAATTTATATATAAATTCTGCCAAGGATATTTCTGTAGGCAAAATCACTAGTTTTTTAAAATCAGATCTTCAAATAAAAGGTTTAGCTATGATAAAAAGAAAATATCTAGAGGAAGAAAGTTATTTTTTTTCAGAAATTTTTGGAAAAATTATTATAAATAAATCTGTAGGATCAATTTTTCTTTAATCGATTTTTGATTAAATATTCTGCAATTTGTAGAGTAGCAAAACAATCATCTTTGTTATATTGGATAATTTTCTTTAAAAATATTTGGTTTCCTGTAATTTGATATTGAATCCACCAATAAAGTGCTTTCGAGCCACTTACATTTTTCTGCACCCATTCAAATCCAAGCCAATTAGAAACAGTTTTTAAGCCATAGTTTCTTAGTGGTAATATCCAAGACTTTCTTATTAAGGTATGTAAGTCAATAAATCTTGAGGATAGTGAATCAATTTCTTTAAAATTAAAATTTAGTTCTTTAGCAATATTAATTATTGATATTTTTTCAGTTTCTCCGTAATGTAAAACTGGCCATTCCTTCTGTGAAAAAAGTATTTCAATAATTTGCCTGTAAGACTCTCCTTTATTTTTTTTAAGATTTAAGATTGGTTCATAAATAAGATCTCCTTTTTTTATAGACAAATTATTTACTTTTAAAAATCCATATAAAAAATCATGCTTTTCATCTGGATTTGACTCAATATCAAATATATAAAAGCCCGAAGATATTTTTTCAAAAAGTTCCTCCGTATTCTTATTAGAAATGAAAAATGGTTCTCCAGAGATATATGCTTGTGCTTGCTTTATAAATATGGATGCTTTTTCATAATTCTGATCTTTGAATTTAGATAATTTCTCTCCAAGTTTTTTTTCGCTATACGAAGCTAATGTTTGGGTATTAGTTATTCCGTTTGCTTTGAGTAACGAGTCCGTTTTGGACCCTATTCCATCTATATCTGTTAGGTATCCATTTTCTTTTGCTTCTTTGTCACAAAATTTTTGCCAGGAACAAATAGTACATTTTTTTCTATCTTGAGTTATTTCTGGTATAGATCCCTTCAAGCATTCATTCAAATTTAATAAAACATTTAAAACTTTTTTTCTTAATTTTTTATTTAAATAAATCTCTTCAACTTTAACTTTTTTATAAAAAGTTGAAATTACTAACCCTTTCTCAATTTTAGATTCTTGAAAAGATTCTAACAGCATAGAACAAAAAGCTAAGTCGAATAAATGTTCTTTAGTTGTTTTGTGGCCTAACTTATAAACAGCAGGTAAATATTTATATTGTCCCCATTTACTTTTACCTTTAGTCTTTACAAGTAATTGTGGACGTATCTCTGCGTTTATATTTTGGAAAAGATTCCCTTGGATTTTCAATCCAATAACCCCTTGATAACCATTTTCACAGGCTTTTAATCCTGTATATATTTTACCATTACAAAATTCAGAGAAAACTTGAAACTGATTAATTTTGTCTATAGCTTTATGGGGAGACCAAACTTCATAAGATTTCTTACCCTTAAAATCGAGCCATGCTTTTCTTTTGCATCTTGTAAAACTTTTTAAATGAAGAGAATTCAAATTATTTTTTAAGGACGGTTTTAAAATTTACTCATATAAATTAGTATAGATAATTAAAAGAAATCAAGGAAATTTTAAATTTGAGAGCTGATAAATTAGAAAAGATAAAATTTGGAACTGATGGTTGGAGAGGAATTATTGGTTTTGACTTTAACCTGTCCAATCTTTCAAGAGTTGTTGTCGCTGCATGTCAGGAGTTGCATTATCAATACTATAAAGAAGTTAATTCAAAGAAAATTATTATTGGATATGATCGTAGATTTATGGCTTTTGAATTTGCCAAGCAAATAGTACCTTTTGTAAGAGGATGTGGTTTCGAACCGATCTTATCTGATAGCTTTGTTACAACACCCTCTTGTAGTTTCTATGCCAAAGAAGTCGGTTGTCTTGGAGCGTTAGTAATTACAGCAAGTCATAATCCATATAATTGGCTAGGTCTGAAAATAAAGAGCTTTAATGGATGTTCTGTTGACGAATCTTTTACAAGTGAAGTTGAAAAAAGATTAATGCTTGGAAATTCAATTGAAAGAATAGATGGTGTTAATCAATTGGTAGATATTAAGAAATTTCATTTAGATAAAATAAAATCTCTTTTTGATATTGACTATATTTCCAAGAGATTAAAAAAAATGAAATTGAGAATTTTTGTAGATTCTATGCATGGTTCAGCTGCAAATTGTATGGCTGAGATTTTTGCTTCTAATGATTTAGAAGTTATTTCGGAAATCAGGAAAGATGCTGATCCTTTTTTTGGAGGAAAACCTCCTGAACCTCTTTTGAATTATGCAAATGATCTAAAACAAACACTAATGAGCAATTCAACAAATGAAGTGAAAACTTTAGGAATTATATTTGATGGTGATGGTGATAGAATTGCGGCAATTGATGAAAAAGGAAGATACTCTAGTACTCAAGATTTACTCCCATACTTTATTAGCTATTTGGGCGAAATTAAAAATAATTCTTATCCAGTTTTAAAGACTGTTAGTGGTTCAGATATTATTAAAAATATATCAGAGAGTCAAAATAGAGATGTTTTTGAACTTCCAGTTGGCTTTAAATATATTGCTGAAAAAATGATTAAAGAAAAAATATTTATTGGAGGAGAGGAATCTGGGGGAGTTGGTTTTGGTGACTTTATGCCTGAAAGAGATGCTCTATATGCAGCGATGGTTTTATTAAATGGAATTGCTGAAAAATCTCAATATTTATATGAAACCTTAGATGAAATTCAAGAAGATTTTGGGCCAAGTTTTTATAGAAGAATTGATATTAAATTTCCAAATCAGTCAGAAAAAAATAATGTAAAAGAATTTATCATAGATAATATTCCTGAGAATATTAATAATCATAAGTTAAAAAGTATCTCAAATATCGATGGAATAAAGTTGAGAATTGATAAAAATTTTTGGCTTCTTTTTAGGTTTTCAGGAACGGAACCTCTTTTAAGGTTATATTGTGAAGCACCAAAAGAATCTTATCTAATTGAGGTATTAGAGTGGGGTCAAGAATTTATAAATTTGGCAGGAAAATAAGGATGAAAAATTTATATTTAGCGAGTAAGAATAAAGGTAAAATTGAAGAATATAAGAAATTGCTTTCTGGAGTTAATTGTAAATTGTTACTCCAGCCTGAATCATTAGAAGTTGAAGAGGATGGACTGACATTTAGAGATAATGCAATTAAAAAAGCGAGTGAAGTTTCGAAAAAAACGAATAATTTTTCCATAGCAGATGATTCAGGAATTTGTATTGAAGCACTAGGTGGTAAGCCTGGCATTTACTCATCTAGATATGCAGAAAATGATCAGAAGAGAATTGAACGAGTTTTAAGAGAACTTGATGGAGTTCAAAATAGAAGTGCTTTCTTTATTGCTAATATTTGTGTTTGTTCCCCAAATGGTGAAGTTATTATTGAATCTGAGGCCAAATGTCATGGCAATATTATTTTAAACACCAGAGGGAAAAGTGGTTTTGGGTATGACCCAATTTTTGAGGAGAGTTCTACCAGATTAACTTTCGCAGAAATGAATAATGATATTAAAGACTCTTGTAGTCATAGGGGTAGAGCATTAAAAAAAATTATTCCAGATTTAATTGAAATTTTTTCTTAAATTCAATTAACCCAAGATCCATGAAGGCCATGAGGAATTGAAATGGGTAATTCATAAACAGCTAATTCTTTTAAGTCTATTGCGTCTAATATCACTAAATCGCTTCCTCTTCTTTCTCCATTCCATAGAAGGATAAATAAAAATCCCTCATCTTCTTTTGAAGAGTCTTCTGATGGAACCATAATTGGTTCACTAACAAATCCACTTGGACCTGCAGACCAAGAAATCTCTTCCTTAGAAGTTAAATTTATTTTTTTTATTGCTTGAAGTGGAGCGTTCCCGAGCTTTTGAGATGTGCTTGCCATCCAACTAAAAGTTGCTTTTAAACCTAAGTTTTTAGGATTAACAACAGCAAATTCACAACATTGTTCACTGAAAGTTTCAAGTTCACAAGTTTTTGTCTTTAGATCGATAATTGATCTTTTCAGTTTTCCTTCTGGATATTTGTCAAAGTCAATATCCCTAAAATTCTCGTCTGGACCAACAGATGGGAAATCATCATAAAAAATACTATCTAATACGATTTTGGAATCTTTTTCAAATGCATTTACATGATGAAAAACGAATCCTTCTGGAGCATCTATTGTTAAAGGGGGCTGTCCTCTAAATAATCCACTTTCTCTGGGGATGATGAAAAACTTTGCCTTTTTATTTGGGTTGGACTTTAGACATTGTGCTGCTCCTCTTTGACCCATTACAAATGGAAGAGGATTGAAGTCAATAGCATTCTGTAAAAATATTGCCCAATTAGTTGTAATTGCGAAATCATGAAGGAATGCAAAGCCATTAAAAGTATCTTTTCTGTCAAAAATGAGCTCTCCAGAATTTGTACCATCATTCTCAAATTCCATTAATCTAATGGTACTTTTTGGCCCGGTTTGTACTCCAAAAGTGACTAAAAGTTCTGATGATGCATTTGAGTTTAAGTCTGTTTTGGGATGAGCACTGAATGCTTCGTTAGGCTTGAGTACCCCTTTTAATGTCGTTAAACCAATAGTGTCAAGACTATCAGGATCCATTGCATGTGGACCAGCTGCTTCCCATAATGCAAGAATTTCATCTCCTAATCTAATGACATGTGTATTAGCGATATTCTTGAATTTTAGATCTAATGCATTATTTAAAATTCCTCCATTTTTTTGTGTTCCAAAAACACCTCTATAAATAAATTTATCTATTTTTTCTTCTTCCAAATAGCCTTTAGTTTTAACAAATCTATTTGTTAAAAAAGGCTGACCATTTTCGAATTTTATGGATGTTATCATTCCATCACCATCAAATGGATGATGAACCCATTGTCCACCTCTCTCTAATATTCCTGGTCCATTTCTTAATAATGTTCCATTTAAATTTTTAATATTATTACCTTTACTAATTTTTAGAGGCTCTTTAGTTAGCTCCTTTTCTACATTTTGATAAGCACTTGACCAATCTTCTTTTTTAAAAATATTAAATTTATCAATTTTTTTATCTTGTAAATTAGTCACAACAAAATAATCGCTTTATATATCTTCGCCAAAAATCAACTGAATTGTGGCTGATTCGAAAAAATTCCTATTTTATTGTTTTTCTAACATTCCTTTACTGCTTGGAATTGAATCAGATCTTCTTGGATCTATTTCGGTAGCCATTCTCATTGCTCTTGAAAAAGCTTTAAAGCACGCCTCAACAATGTGATGTGAATTGCTTCCTCGTATTTGATTAATATGCAGAGTAATACCGCTGTTATTTACAAAGGCAATAAAAAACTCTCTTACTAGTTCAGTATCATAATTTCCTATTCTAGGGGCTTTTAATTGAAGATCATAAGATAGATGCGGTCTACCAGAGCAGTCTAAAGTGACTTGAACTAATGCTTCATCTAATGGGGCAAAGAAATGTCCAAATCTGCTTATTCCTTTTCTTTCTCCCAAGGCTTTTGAAAATGCTTTGCCTAATGCGATTCCTACATCTTCATTTGTATGATGATCATCAATATGGGTATCTCCAATTGCTTTAATTTTTAAATCGAACAAACCATGACTGGATATTTGATGAAGCATATGATCTAAGAATGGTATCCCGGTATCAATCTCAGAAATTCCATTTCCATCTAAGTTTATAAATATAGAAATATCTGTTTCATTCGTTTTTCTTTTTATTTCAGATTGCCTTAGAGATGACATTTTTATGCAAAAAACTTAGTTTACATTCCATTAATGCAGTAACCCGCATCAACATAAATTGTTTGGCCTGAAATGCCGCTAGAGAGATCACTTAATAAAAAAGCAGCTGTATTACCTACTTCTTTTTGAGTGACTGTTCTGCGTAAAGGAGCCTTTTCTTCAACATTGTGAATCATATCTAAAATGCCACCTATAGCAGAACTCGCAAGTGTTCTTATAGGCCCAGCACTTATTGCGTTAACTCTGACTTGTTTTTCGGGACCAAGTTCTGCAGAAAGATATCTTACTGAAGCTTCTAAAGCTGCTTTAGCAACTCCCATCACGTTATAGTTAGGAATCGCCCTTTCTGAACCTAAATAAGTTAATGAGACAACTCCAGCACCATCACTAAAAAGTGGTTTTGCTGCTTTACATAAAGGTGCTAATGAATACGCACTTATATTAAGAGCCCTATCAAAACCCTCTGAAGTGGTAGCACTATAATCTCCAATCAATTCATCCCGTCCTGCAAATGCTAGACAGTGAACTAATCCGTCAATTTGCCCCCAATTGTCTTTTATATTTTTAAAGATTTCTTCAATTTGAGCTGGATTTTGAACATCCAGAGGTAAAAATAACGATGGTTTTAAAGGTTCAGTTAGTTCTCTAACTTTAGACTCGAATCTTCCCTTATCATCAGGCAAATATGTGATTCCAAGTTCTGCGCCAGCTTTTGAAAGTTGTTGAGCGATACCCCATGCTATTGAACGATTATTGGCAATTCCTGTAACAAGAATTTTTTTGCCAGTTAGATTTAGAAGCATTTTGTTTATTATTTCTATTATTCTCCTATATAAAAGTACCTATCTTTACGGATTACTGCAAAATATACAATAATTTTCAAATATCAAAGAATTTTTAATTTGAACATGGTAAGAACAAATTCTATGGTTTTGGAATTAGGTTTTCAATTACCGAATTTCGAAATGATAAATACTAATTCCTCAAAATATGAATACTTTGATTCTCATAATCTAGATAATCGGCATTTACTTTTAATGTTTATATGTGCCCATTGCCCATTTGTTAAATACATTGAGAATCAAATTTTCACCTTAAGTAAAGAAATTGAAAATACAGTTCAAACAGTTGCAATTTCTAGTAATGATATTTTCACTCATCCTTCAGATTCCCCTAAAAATTTGAGATTACAAGCACAAACACAGGGATGGAGTTTTCCTTATCTATATGATGAAAATCAAAATTTTGCTAAGAAATTGAAAGCGGCTTGCACCCCAGATTTTTATCTTTTTTCAAATGAAGGAGATGGTGATTTTTTATTGTATTATCACGGCCAATTAGACGATAGTAGACCAAAGAATAATATACCTCTATCTGGAAAAGATTTGCGCTCTGCTGTAAAAGATTTGAATCAAGATAATTCTTATCCGTCAAATCAGATACCTTCTTTAGGTTGCAATATAAAATGGACTCCTGGTAAAGAACCAAGTTGGTTCAAATGAATTAAAAAATTTTTACCCATAGAAATATGGTTTAGGGTTAATATATTTACTATGCAGATACCTCCATTTACTTTAAATAGGCAGTACCACGAAATTGGCTCAGAAATTGAGAGTGAGGTTTCTAAAGTTTTAAAAGGGGGCCAGTATATTGGAGGACAAGAAATTACAAAATTTGAGGAGAGTTTTTCAAATCTGATTGGTGTTGAAAATACTATTGGATGTAATAGTGGAACTGATGCTTTAGTATTAGCTTTGCGCGCATTAGATATTGGTGTGGGTGATGAAGTTATTACCTCATCTTTTAGCTTTTTTGCAACTGCAGAGGCTATTAGTGCAGTTGGTGCTAATCCTGTTTTGGTTGATATAGATCCAGAAACTTATCTTATCAACACTGAACTAATAGAACAAGAAATAAATTCTAATACTAAGGCAATTATGCCAGTTCATCTATTTGGTAACGCAGTGAATATGACCTTAATAAAATCTTTGGCCAAGAAATATAACCTAAAAGTAATCGAAGATTGTGCTCAGGCAACATGCACAATGTGGGAAAATTCCAAAGTTGGTAGTATCGGTGATATAGGCTGTTTTAGCTTTTTCCCTACTAAAAATTTAGGAGCTGCTGGAGATGGTGGAGCAGTAACAACTTCAGATCAGAAGATTGCAAAAAAAATTAGAGAACTTGCTGTTCATGGCAGCCCAAAAAGATATCATCATACCCAAATTGGATATAACAGCAGACTTGATACCATTCAAGCTGCCATATTAAACATTAAAATAAAATATATTTCTAATTGGATTGATAATCGCCAAAAAATTGCTAAAAATTACCTTGATTTATTAGAAAAAAATCCATTTATTAGTTTTCCAAAAATTAGCTCTGATTCAATTTCCCATTCTTGGAATCAATTTGTCATCAAATTAAGAAACGATAAATATTTTTTAGATGAAGATTTTTCAAATTTATTTAATACTGATTGCAAAAAATACTATTCCTTAAGGAATTTGGTAAAACAACAACTTCTTGAAAAAGGTATTAATTCAATTATTTATTATCCAATTCCAATTCACGCACAAAAAGCTTACAAAAATAAAAATTTTTCTAGAACAAAACTCATTAATACAGAGAGAATTTGTACAGAAGTTCTTAGTCTTCCAATGTTTCCTGAAATTTCTTATGAAGAGCAGGTTTATGTAGCAGAAAATTTAAATAAAGTATTAAAGAATTGTATAGAGGAAATTCAAATTTCAGCATAAAGTGATTTAAATAATCTTTGTTGTATGTTGTGATTGACAATAGGGCTTGAATAATTATTTTTTTCTAAATTAGATATCTCCCCATTTAATAATTCTGAATTTGACACTTTAGATAATTCAGGAATCCAATATTTTATATATTCGCAAATAGGATCAAATTTTTTTGCTTGGGTATATGGATTAAAAATTCTAAGTGGTTTTGGATCCATACCGCTACTTGCGCTCCATTGCCATCCCCCATTATTTGCAGCTAAGTCTCCATCAACCAAAGTCTCCATAAATTTTTTCTCGCCCATTTGCCAATTGCATATAAGATCTTTTACCAGAAATGAAGCAACTATCATCCTACATCTGTTATGCATCCAGCCAGTACTATTTAGTTGACGCATTGCAGCATCAACTATAGGTACTCCGGTCTCTCCGTTGCTCCAATGCTGAAACCATTCATTATTGTTTTGCCATGGAAAGTGATCCCATTTTTTTCTATATGGACCTTTCTCTAGCTCTGGGAAATGGAATAAGCAATGTTGATAAAATTCACGCCAAACAAGTTCTTTTTGCCAAGTTTCAATTGATAGGTAATTTCCTTGATTTGCAAAATCTGAATTTAAATTTAATGTGGCGTTCCAAATTTTTCTAATGCTTATGGTGCCAAATCTGAGAGATGCACTTAGAAAAGATGTCCCATTATGGGAAGGAAAATCTCGTGCAGAATTATAAGAGTATATTTTTTTTTCGTTAATGAAGTTTTCTAGTAATGTTTCTGCAGCATTCTCACCAGGTCTACATGGACAAATATTCGAACCAGAAAATTTGATATTTTTGATAAATTTCTCTAAAACCGAATCAGATGAATTTATTGTCTTATCTTTGAGTTTATTATCTATATCTTTAAACTGGAAACCAACTTTATCTTGTTCATATGAACCTAATAAATTCATTTTTGATTTAAGGTTTTTATAAAAAGGTCCATAAACCGAATAAGGATTATTATTTCCTGAAAATATTTTTAAAGGTTCTACTAATAAGTGATCCCAAGTTTCAATAACTTGAATATTTTGTTCTTTTAAATTTTTTTTTATTTGTAAATCGCGATTAATCTCATAAGGTTCAATTGATCTATTCCAAAAAACAAATTTAGCATCTATTTTCTTTGCTAATTCAGGAATGATAAATACCGGATCTCCTTTTTCCATAACTAATCTACTACCCATTTTTTTCCAATTATTTCCTAATTCTTGCAGTGAATTTCCTAGAAACCAAGCTCTTGAACTCGCATTGAAATCGTGTGAGTAATTTTTATCAAATATATAAGTTGAAGTAATAGCATTTGACAATGTAAATGCTTTGATTAAAGCTTGATTATCAAATATTCTTAAATCCTTTCTATGCCAAAAAAGTATTCTAGGTTTATTCATAATTTATATAAAAATTGTTTAGCTCTAAACCAAGCCGTCACGGTTTTTGCGTCAAGAATTTCATCCCCGCTAGAAATAAGATTATCTAGTTCTTCTGGATCTAAAATTAATACTTCTATATCTTCATCTAAATCTCCCTTAACCTCGAAATTGAGTCTTTTTAAATCACGAGCTAAAAATAAATAAATTTCTTCATCTGCATAACCAGGAGCAGGGACAAGAGTTCCTAGTTCATCCCATATGTTTGCACTGAATCCAGTCTCTTCTTGTATTTCTCTTTGAATTGAATTAATAGGAGTTTCACCTATTTCTAATGTACCTGCTGGAAATTCTAATAGATACCTTGAGACAGCAAATCTATATTGCCGGAGAATGATAACTTTATTGTCTTTTGTAATAGGTACGGCTAATGCTGCCCCAGGATGCTTAATGTATCCATATTCACCTTCATGTCCATTTGGAAGCTCAATTTTATTTATTTCGAAACTAAATTTTTTCGACTTTAACTCAGATATCTTTTCTTTAAAAATGGATCTTTTTATAAGGTTTTTATTGCCCATAATTGTTAAATAAAAATAGCCTAACAGTTATTTTTTGGTTTTGTAAATCATTTATATAGACCATTTTGGGTCATCAAATTTTGTGATTTTTTGGCTTCTACTTAAGATTTCAGATAGTGGCGTAATAACAAAATTCCGATTCATGAATCTAGGGTGAGGTAGTGTTAATTCCTCATCATCGGTATGAAAATCTTCCCACCAAAGAATATCTAAATCGAGACATCTTGATAGCCATTTTTTACCCTTTGGCGTCACTTGTCGTCCGAAAAATCTCTCTAACTTTTTTAGCTCTTTTAGAAGCAATTTAGCTTTTTTATTTGATGGTTGTGGAAAAGAATTACTTTTTATAAGTAATAGAGTATTTAAATAATTTGGCTGCTCATTATCAACACCATGGGGTAATGTTTCATAAATTGAAGACCAAAAAAAGTTTGCATGAAATTTGCTTTTATCTTCTTTTTTTTTGTTAGAACTATCTCCCCACTCATTTATTATTTCCTCTATTTTTGGCTTGCAAATCAATAGTGACTCAAGAGGGCTTCCGAATTTACTATCAATATTTGCTCCGAGGGATATACATAGTCCATTTTTGATATTAAGATTTGATAATTCCACTACAAAAAACAAAGTTATTGGATAAATTCTATATCAGACATTTTTAAAGTGATTTTGAACCCCGAGTTACAAGAAAAAGGAGAAATAAAAGATTTAATGAAGTCAAAGGATTCTTTTAGAGCTTTCCCTTTGGCGGCAATTACCGGTCATAGTTTATTGAAGTTATCTTTGCTTTTGGCAGCAGTTGATCCTAGTTTAGGAGGAGTGATTATCGCTGGCGGAAGAGGTACTGGTAAGTCAGTGTTAGCTAGGGGTTTGCATACTTTACTCCCTCCTATAGAGGTATTAGATAATGAATCAATACTGGAAAATCTAACTTTGAGAAATAGTAATTCTTCATTAAGACCTATTGGTAGGAACCTAGACCCAGATAAACCAGAAGAATGGGATATTAGTACTAATAAATTGTTGGAGGAGGTAATTGGAAGTGATTATTTGAATCAAATTGAAGAAATTCCGAAAAAAGTAAGAGAGGCTCCATTTATTCAAGTTCCCATTGGCATAACTGAAGACAGACTTGTTGGATCAATTGACGTCGCTGGTTCATTAAGTACGGGCGAACAAGTTTTTCAGCCTGGAATTTTGGCAGAAGCCCATAGAGGTGTTCTTTATGTAGACGATATAAATTTATTGGATGATGGTATCGTCAATTTAATTCTTGAAGCTACAGGAAGAGAGAAAAATAATATTGAAAGAGATGGTTTGAGCCTTTCTCATCCTTGTAAGTCACTTTTAATAGCAACCTATAATCCTGAAGAAGGTGCTTTAAGAGATCATGTTTTAGATCGTTTTGCTATTGTGCTTTCGGCAGATCAATCTATTGATAATGCTCAAAGAGTTGAGATTACAAAATCTGTTTTATCACACGCAGAAAATAATATTAAATTTTCAGAAAAATGGTCTGAAGAATCTGATAATTTATCTACTCAATTAATTTTGGCAAGGCAATGGTTAAAGGATGTCAAGATAACAAAAGAGCAAATAACCTATTTGGTGAATGAAGCACTTAGAGGAGGAGTAGAAGGACATAGGTCAGAACTATTTGCAGTAAAAGTAGCAAAAGCTAATGCAGCTCTTCGAGGCGATGAGAATGTAAATTCTGAAGACTTAAAAGTCGCAGTTAGGTTAGTTATTCTCCCACGAGCAATGCAAATTCCTCCAGAAGATGATGATATTCAACCTCCCCCTCCAGAGGATCAGAGTCCCCCACCCCCACCTCAATCAAACAATGAACAGTCTGAACCTGAGGCTAATGAAAATGATAATGAGCAAGATCAAAAACAAGAAGAAGATAATTCTGATGGAGAAGAAGAATCTACTCCCGAGATACCTGAAGAATTCATATTAGATCCTGAGGCATGTATAGTTGATCCTGATTTATTGCTTTTTTCATCAGCTAAATCAAAAGCAGGAAATAGTGGAAGTAGATCAGTGATATTTAGTGATAGTAGAGGAAGGTATGTGAAACCTATAATTCCAAGAGGTAAAGTAAAAAGAATTGCGGTAGATGCTACTTTGCGAGCTGCAGCTCCTTATCAAAAATCGAGAAGATTAAGGAACCCTAATAAATCAATAGTTATTGAAGAAAATGATTTTAGGGCTAAGCTTCTTCAAAAAAAGGCGGGTGCTCTAGTCATTTTTCTTGTTGATGCTAGTGGTTCTATGGCTCTTAATAGAATGCAAAGTGCTAAAGGTGCAGTTATCAGACTTTTGACCGAAGCATATGAGAATAGAGATGAAGTTGCTCTAATTCCCTTTAGAGGTAATCAGGCAGAAGTTCTTTTGCCTCCAACAAGATCAATAACTGCAGCGAAAAGAAGGTTAGAAACAATGCCTTGCGGAGGTGGATCGCCTTTAGCTCATGGACTAACACAATCAGCAAAAGTAGCAAAAAATGCTCTTTCTACTGGAGATATAGGTCAAGTTATTGTTGTTGGAATTACTGATGGAAGAGGAAATGTTCCATTAGGATTATCCTTAGGACAAAATGAGGTTGAGGGAAAAGATAATGAAAGTGCTAATTTAAAACAAGAGGTTCTTGATATTGCTGCAAAATATCCCATGCTGGGTATAAAACTCTTAGTAATTGACACAGAGAGAAAATTTATAGCAAGTGGATTTGGTAAAGAATTAGCAGAGGCTGCTCAAGGTAAATACGTCCAATTGCCAAAAGCTACAGATAAAGCAATTGCTGCTATGGCTTTAAATGCTATTAATGAATTCTAAATATTTCTTATGGATAAATTTCGTTAAGAAATTTTGAAAGTCCAATCGTTAAATCTCTTATAGATTTAGTTAATTCTTTATCCTGTGTTAATTTTTCAAAATCATCACTCATATCATCTATTTTGGTTGAGATGGATCTAGCAGCATTAATTGTCAACTTAATGTCATTGAGGGTTTCTTTGTCATCGATAGTAGACAAAATGTTATTCAAATGATTAGCAGCAATTGTCATTTCTTTTATTAGAGGTTCAACCCTTTTTAGTTCTTGTTTTGATAAAAAAATTAATTCATCAAGATTTTCTTGTGTCCTGTCAAACTGGTCAATTGAGTTGACAACGTTTTCAATTAAGTTTTCTTGATTTGTTTCTTTTAGAAGTTGACTAATTCTATTAGTTATATTTGAGAGACTGGATAGTTGTTTACCTGTGATAGTATCGCCCTGACAAATTATTAACTTGGAATTGCATTTTTCGGAAATGGGTTTTGCAATATTTTTGGGAATTGCTTTATCACTAGTTTCTAAAGCGACTTGAACATCTCCACCAAGGAAAGAATTTGTAACTACCCTTGCAAATGCTGGCCTTGGAAGAATAATTTCAGGATTATTTAAAACTATTTTTGCTTTAATTGATTCGTTCGTAAACAAGATATCTTCTATCGATCCTACTAAAATCCCTCTGTAAGTAACTGGAGATTTTTTTGATAAACCGCTTGCGTTATTGAATTCTGCAAAAAGATACCAATTTTTTGAAGATAATCTTACTCCTCTGAGCCAAAAAGAAAAAAATGTGAATATTAAAATCCCCCCTAATAAGGAAAAACCAACTATTGAATCTCGTAAGCTTCTACGCATAATATCTAAATGTCTTTGGGTTGCATTGGACCATCGAGTTTTCCATGCCTAAATTGAAATACATAGGGATCATTACTCTCTTTAAATTCATCAATTGAACCTGCCCATCTAAATTTACCCCCATAAAGCATTAAAACTTTATCTGAAGTCCTTTCTATAGTACTAAGAACATGGCTAACCACAATAGATGATCCGCTAGCTTTATCATTTGTTTTATTAATTAAATCTTCAATTCTTGATGATGCAATTGGATCTAGGCCTGCAGTTGGTTCATCAAAAAGTAATAAAGGTTTAGTTTTTGCATTAAGAGTTTGATCAGTAATTAAAGCTCTAGCAAAGCTCACTCTTTTTTGCATGCCTCCACTTAACTCATTTGGAAGTTTATTCTCAACATTAAATAATCCTACCTCAGCTAGGCATTCACAAACTATTTCGTGAATTAAATTTTTAGATAGGTTTTTATTTCTCTTAAGGAGAAAGCCAACATTTTCTTCAATAGTTAAAGATCCTAATAAAGCGGGGTTCTGAAAAACTAGTCTTACATCAGGAGGATTATTTTGATCTAATCTCAAATATGTTTGTTTCTCACCAAATATTCTTAGTTCTCCTTTGGTAGGTAAAATTAGTCCTGCTAATATTTTTAATATGGTTGATTTACCAGAACCTGAGGGGCCAACAATAGCTAATTTCTCTCCATCATTAAGTTCAAAATTTATTTGATTAAGCACATTAACTTCCCCCCAGCTTATTGAGAGGTTTTTTGTTTCAACTGCATGCTTTGATTTTTTCAAAACTTATATAAAAACATATATATATTTTATTTTGCCTATTTTTAGAAATAAAAAAAGGATGTATGAATTTGATTTATAATGATTTTATATAGTCTAGAAATTTGGGAAAAATAATTTAAGAGGTTTTTTAATGAATAAGCGTAAAAAAAGGGTAAGAAGTTACTATAAAAATTTTAAAAAGACAAATTTTGTCTTGTTAAACAAAATCTTAAGAATTTTGAGTTGGCTTTTACCAGGATTGGTAATAAAAAGATGGATGCTTACATCCGCGATAGGATTTTTGACTACATTATTAGGCTTAGCAATTTGGACGAATTTAAGACCGATCTATTGGCTTATTGAGATCTTTTTTGGGGTAATGACAGGTTTAACACGTATTTTGCCTGTTTCATTAATGGGACCATTGATTTTTTTTATTGGACTAATATTAATCGGGATTGGACAAAATAGAAGTATTAATTCTATTCAAAAAGCGCTTGTTCCAGAAAAAGATACATATTTAGTTGATGCATTAAGAGTTAAAAGTAAATTAAATAGAGGTCCAAACATTGTTGCAATTGGGGGCGGTACCGGTTTATCGACTTTACTGAAAGGTTTAAAAAATTACAGTAGCAATATTACAGCAATCGTAACTGTATCTGACGATGGTGGAAGTAGTGGAATTCTCAGAAAACAATTAGGCGTACAACCACCAGGAGATATTAGAAATTGTTTGGCAGCCTTATCAAATGAAGAGCCTATTTTAACTAGATTATTTCAGTATAGATTTTCAGGAGGAAGTGGTCTGGAAGGCCATAGTTTTGGAAATCTCTTCTTATCAACTTTAACAACAATTACAGGTAGTTTAGAAAAAGCAGTTCAAGCCTCTAGCAAGGTTTTGGCGGTACAAGGTCAAGTTTTACCTGCAACTAATATTGACGTTAGGTTATGGGCAGAATTAGAAGATGGGGAAAAGATTTTTGGTGAAAGCAAGATCAGCAAATCTAAGAAATTAATTTCGAGGATTGGTTATTTCCCAGAAAATCCTTCAGCTCTTCCGAGTGCTCTTGAATCTATAAAAGAGGCTGATGTAATCGTTCTTGGCCCAGGCAGTCTATACACCTCTTTATTACCTAACCTGTTAGTACCAGAGATAGTAGATGCCTTATTAAAAAGTAATGCCCCCAAAATTTATATAAGTAATTTGATGACTCAGCCAGGAGAAACAGATGGCCTAGATGTTTATCAACATGTCAAAGCAATAGAAAAACAATTATCAAATTTTGGAGTTAATACTCGAATTTTTAACTCAGTTTTATCTCAGATTCAATTTGAAAAGTCTCCACTAGTAGACTACTACGAAAGTAGAGGGGCAGAGCCTGTCATATGTGATAAAGAAAAATTATTGTCTGAAGGTTATTATGTTTTGCAAGCACCATTATATTCAAAGAGAATAACCCCAACTCTTAGACATGATCCAAGAAGGTTAGCAAGAGCAGTAATGTTTATGTATCGTAAATTAAAGAAATTAAACTAATAAGCATCTTGAAGTTCATAAAAATCTGGTTGGATATAATCTTTTCGCAATGGCCATCCTCTCCAATCTTCGGGCATTAAGAGTCTTTTGGGATTTGGATGATCAATAAAATTTATGCCATACATATCATAAGTTTCTCTTTCTTGCCAATCGCTTCCTTTGAAAATTTCATACAAACTTGGGATGGATAAATCAGAATCTCTTTTTAGAAAGACTTTTAATCTTACTTCTTTAATCTTTTCGAGTTTTTGTAAATCATCAACAGTTATAAAATGATAGAAACTCACAAGATTTTTTCCTGGCCCCTCGTCATATCCTCCTTGACATTGGAGATAGTTGAAACCGTAATTTCTTAAGGCAGATACTGCTTCATATAATTTGTTAGGTTCCAGGGAAATGTTTTCAATTCCTATGTGATCATCAGGTAAAGATTGATTTGGAATTCCATCTTTAGACAAAGATTGGCTTATAAAGCCTTCTTTTTCTAATGAAGAATCTGAGGATTTAGCTAAATCGTCTTTTTCCATTAATTTTCTACAGTATCAATAATTTCAGCTTTTTCGTTATTCTCAGGTAGTTCAGTTATTTTTTCTTTTTTTGAGGAAGGAATGGCGTTAGCAGAAGTTTTGTTTAGATATTGACCTGTATTTTCTGAGAAAACAAGATTCATTTCATGATCTGATGTTATGTATCTGTGGGTTTGTTCAGTTTTTGTGCGCTCTAAGATTGATTCATTACCAACTTTTTTTCTTAATTTGATTACGGCATCAAAAATTGCTTCTGGTCTTGGTGGGCATCCTGGAAGATATAAATCAACTGGAATCAATTTATCAACACCTCTTACAGCAGTTGTAGAATCTGCGCTGAACATTCCCCCTGTGATTGTGCAGGCACCCATAGCAATAACATATTTTGGTTCAGGCATTTGTTCATAAAGTCTCACTAGAGCTGGAGCCATCTTCATAGTTACTGTTCCTGCAACTATTAGCAAATCTGCTTGCCTTGGCGAGCTTCTAGGTACTAATCCAAATCTATCAAAATCAAATCTAGATCCAATTAATGCAGCAAATTCTATAAAACAACAAGCTGTTCCATACAGTAGAGGCCACAGGCTACTTAGTCTAGCCCAATTATGAAGATCGTCTAAGCTTGTCAATATAATGTTTTCGCTTAAATCTGTAGTAACTTGGGGAGCACCAAGAGGGTTGCAAGTCCCTTCTCGAATTTCTCTTATTGCTTTTGGGGATAATTGTGGATTCAATTTTTTAACTCCATTCTAAAGCACCTTTTCTCCATGCGTATGCAAGGGCAATAACAAGTATTGCAATAAAGATTAAAGCCTCAATAAAAGCTAATAACCCTAATCTATTGAAAGCAACAGCCCAAGGATAAAGGAATACCGTCTCAACATCAAATATAACGAAAACCAAGGCAAACATGTAATAACGAATATTAAATTGAATCCATGCTCCTCCAATAGGCTCCATTCCAGATTCATATGTAAGTTTTCTTTCCCCTGTTCTGCCTTTTGGGGCTACGATGAGATTAGTAACTAGGGCTAATACTGGAACAGCTGCTGCAATGAGAAGGAAACCTAAAAAGTATTCATAGCCAGTTAATAAAAACATCTTAAAAAATTAATTTTGAATAAAAGTCGCTTAATTAAGCAAAATCTTTTAAAGTTCTTAAAGAACAATAATAAACCGTGAGTGAAAACATTCAACCAGCCTCTGAGGAAAACAAAATAGTTGAAGACTTTGAGAAAGAAAAACTTTCTGATAATTCCTCAGGAGTAAATGTTGAACAGCCTACTCCTAATCTAGAACAAAATAGATTCGAATGTAGAAGTTGTGGATATATTTATGATCCGTCTGAAGGAAATAAAAAATTAAAAATACCCAAAAATACTCCTTTTTCAGAGTTGGATGGGAATACATTCGCTTGCCCTGTTTGTCGAGCTGGTAAAAATTTTTATAAGGATATAGGTCCTAAATCTAAACCTAGTGGTTTTGAAGAAAATTTAGTTTATGGATTTGGTTTTAATAGTTTACCTCCTGGACAAAAAAACATATTGATTTTTGGAGGGCTGGCGTTTGCTGCTGCTATGTTCCTTTCTTTGTACTCTTTGCATTAATATATATAAATGAAAAAAATTATTACTATTATTCCCAATCTCCTTTTATCAGTTTTTATTTGTTTTGTATTGAGCAGTTGTTCATCTACAGGAGTAAAGATGAGTGATAGCAGCCCTTGGAAAACAATTCAGTTTGAGGACCAGGCCAATGCTTTAGATGTTGATTTTATAGACGATAAAAATGGATTTTTAGTTGGTTCTAATAGACTCATCATGGAATCTAATGATGGAGGAGAAACTTGGGAAAAAAGAAATTTAGATTTACCAAGTGAAGAGAACTTTCGTCTCCTAGATATTGATTTTAACGGTGAAGAGGGATGGTTAATAGGACAGCCTTCATTAGTGATGCATACACTCGATGCAGGAAAGAATTGGACACGTTTATCTCTAGGAAACAAATTACCAGGTCAACCATTTCTAATAACAACTGTTGATGCTGGTGTTGCAGAATTGGCTACCACTGCAGGTGCTATTTATGAAACATCAGATAGTGGTGAATCATGGAATGCAAAAGTTGTAGATGCATCTGGTTCTGGAGGCGTAAGAGATTTAAGAAGAACTAATAAAGGAGATTATGTCAGTGTTAGTAGTTTAGGTAATTTCTTTTCTACGTTGGAAAAGGATAGTGATACATGGATAGCTCATCAAAGAGCCAGTAGCAAAAGAGTTCAAAGTATTGGTTTTAATCCAGAAGGAAGTTTATGGATGCTTTCTAGAGGAGCAGAAATTAGATTTAATGAAGACACTAGTGATCTAGAAAATTGGTCAAAGCCTATTATCCCAATTCTTAATGGATACAATTATCTAGACATGGGATGGGATCCAAATGGTAATATATGGGCCGGCGGGGGAAATGGAACCCTAATAGTAAGTAAAGATCAAGGTAAAACTTGGAATAAAGACCCTATTGCTTCAGAATTGCCAACAAACTACATTAAAATAGTTTTTCTTGATAAAGAGGCTTTAGACAATAAAAAAGGATTTGTACTTGGCGAGCGTGGTTATATCCTTAAATGGAATAGTTAATTTGAATAACTTTAGTTAATAGTAAAAAAAAAATTAATTTTTGAAATATTTAGCAACTGTCTGTAACCAACCTGTTAATTTCTTCGCGAACTTATGATTTAACACTGTAAGATCATAGGGTAAACATTTGTGATTATGGCCGCAGGTTCAACGGGTGAACGCCCATTCTTTGAAATAATCACCAGTATTAGATACTGGATTATTCATGCAGTAACATTACCAGCTATCTTTATAGCAGGCTTCTTATTTGTATATACAGGCTTAGCCTACGATGCTTTCGGAACTCCTCGTCCAGATAGTTATTTCCAATCATCTGAATCTAAAGCACCTGTCGTAACACAAAGATATGAAGCTAAATCTCAACTAGATTTAAGAACAAAATAACAATGACTAATTCTCAAGCTCCAATGCAGGCTGCGGAAGTCCGCGTCTATCCTATATTTACTGTCCGGTGGCTAGCGGTTCACGCTCTAGCTATCCCATCAGTATTCTTTTTAGGCTCTATTGCTGCTATGCAATTCGTAGCCCGATAAATTTAACTATCATGCAAGTAAACGAAAATCCTAACAAAGTTCCAGTTGAACTTAATCGTACAAGCCTTTATTTAGGCTTATTATCAGTTTTTGTATTGGGAATTTTATTTTCCAGTTACTTTTTCAATTAAATTAAAATCATGAGTAAATTAAAAGGACCTGATGGAAGAATTCCAGATAGACTTCCCGACGGTAGACCAGCAGTTGCATGGGAAAGAAGATGGACTGAAGGAACTCTTCCTCTATGGCTTGTTGCTACAGCAGGTGGAATTGCAGTTATCTTCGTTTTGGGAATATTCTTCTATGGCTCATATCAAGGGGTTGGAGCTGGAGGTTAACAAATCCTTAACTTGACCTGATAATCACTTATATCAAATAAGCCTAATAAGAATCAGTAAATATCCTTAGTTTCTCTTTTGTAGAGCTTGGGATATTTTCTTTTTGGGTTATCAATCCATCTTTTAATGAAAAATGAGACTTACTTTTTGGTCTTTCTTCTTCAATTAATTTAGCTACTTCAAATATTATTTTATTAGCCACTTCAGTATTTGATCTAAGATTATCCAAAACCATCTCTACGGAAACTTCTTGATGAGTTTGATGCCAGCAATCATAATCAGTAACCATAGATAAGGAGGAGTAAGCTATTTCAGCTTCTTTAGCTAATCTTGCTTCTGTGTGGTTCGTCATTCCAATTATTGAACATCCCCAACTTCTATATAAATTAGATTCTGCTCTAGTTGAGAAAGCGGGACCTTCCATTGCTAGATAGGTACCCCCTCTATGCAATTGTCTACCGCCAGGAATATTTTTTTCTCCGATTTCACTTAATATACGTGATAAATTTGTGCAGAAGGGATCCCCCATAGTTACGTGAGCAACAGCTCCCTCATTAAAAAAGGTTGCAGGTCTATTTTTTGTCCGATCTATAAATTGATCTGGAACTACTATATCAAGTGGCCTTATTTGTTCTTGTAATGAACCCACTGCTGATGGGGCAATAATCCATCTTACTCCTATTGATCTTAGAGCCCAAATATTAGCTTTGTAAGGGATTTCTGAAGGATTTAAACTATGTGTTCTGCCATGTCTAGGAATGAATGCTATCTCTAGGTTTCCAAGATTGTATACTTTTATTGAATCAGAAGGTTTACCATAGGGAGTATTGATTTCTAGTTCTCTTAAGTAATCTATTTGATCCATTGAATAAAATCCACTTCCACCAATCACTCCTAATCTTGATTTTTCAATTGGTAATAAATGTTCTTTATTCATAGTGATGTAAATGACTTTTAATCATCTGGTACTAATTGGAGGAGGACACTCAAATGTTTCTTTATTAAAGAAATGGTTAATGTTTCCGAAATTAATGCCAGAAATTCCTGTTTCAATTATATCTAGAGATTCTCATTTGGTTTATTCGGCTATATTCCCATCGGTGATTTCAAAATCAATCACTTTAGAAGAGAGTTTAATTGATATAAAATCTTTAGCAAAAAATGCAAAAGTATCTTTTATAGAAGAAGAAGTAAAGGATATTGATTTCAATTTAAAGAAAATTGTTTTAAGTAATAGACCTTCAGTTAGTTATTCGAAGTTGGTGCTTAATTATGGAAGTCAAACAATAATTCCAAAAGAATTTGAATCACTAGTTAAAAATCGAAATGCTTTTTCAATTAAACCTTTTTTAAGTGCCTATGAATCAATACTAAAAGAGGACATTTTTGATTCAGTTAATGAACCCCCATTTGTAATTGTTGGGAGTGGACTTGCTGCAATTGAAGTATCTTATGCTTTGAGAAAAAGATGGGGGAATAGACTTTTAAAACTATTATGTGATTCAAGAAAAATTAATAATAAAATTCTAAAAAGTTTACGGAATTCCAATATTGATTTAGTTGATAAACTTAATTTTGATTATGGCAAGATTCTTTTATGTACTGGAAATACATCTCCTTTATGGGTACAAAAACAATTATTAGATTCGGACTCTTGTGGCAGAATAATTACAAATCAGAATTTACAGATAAAAAGTTTATCTGGAATCTTTGCTGTCGGTGATTGCGCAGTTTTAGGTTCAGCAAAAAGACCTGCATCGGGAGTTTTTGCAGTAAAAGTTGTAAATACATTAGTACAAAATCTAAAAAAAGATATAGAAGGGAAATCATTAAAAAAGTGGTTTCCTCAAAAGATTGGCTTGCAAATAGTAAATATATTTGCAGGCCATCATCCGAAGGCTTTTGCTATTTATCGCAATTTTGTTTTCGGCCCTTATTTTATTTTTTGGATTTTAAAGCATAAAATTGATCTCAACTTTATTAAAAAGTTCAGATCAAAAAGGCTAATTATGAAAAGTAGTGAAAAAAATATTTCATTGAATGATTGCAGAGGATGTGCAGCTAAAATTCCTCAGTTTGTTTTGAATAAATCATTAATAAATTCTAATTTAAATTCTTTTGCCTCATCACCTGAAGATTCAGTTGAGATATATCAAAATGGTCAAGATATTATCTTGCAAAGTGTTGATGGATTTCCTGCTTTGGTAAGTGATCCTTGGCTTAATGCAAAAATTACTACTTTGCATGCTTGCTCAGATTTGTGGGCATGCGGAGCAAAACTTTCATCCGCGCAGGCTTTAATTTCATTACCAAAAGTTGAAAGGGAATTTCAGAGTTACCTCTTTTCTCAATCACTTCAAGCTATTAAATCAACAGTTGAGGATCATGGAGGTGAATTACTTGGAGGCCATACTTTCGAGGCAAGAAGTTTAGTAAATAAACCTTATTCATTAGGAATAGATATTTCTTTAACAGTTCAAGGTATTTTAAAAAATGGAGCAAAACCATGGCTTAAATCTGGAATGAATATTGGAGATATTCTTATGATGTCTAGACCTCTTGGCGTTGGGATTTACTTTGCTGGTCAAATGCAAAATATTAATATGCTAGGTAGTTCTTCTGAAGTAATTAATAATTTAGTAAAGAGTCAGCAGTATTTAATTGATGAAATTTATCTTTTTCAAAATCAATTTAAAGAATCATTAGTCAATGCTGCGACTGACATTACTGGATATGGATTTTTTGGACATCTTAAAGAAATGGTTGAATCATCTAATTTATATAGGCAAAGCAATAATCTTGAGCCACTAAAAGTTTTATTAGATTTATTTGCATTTAAAGCTTATCCTGGAGTATTTGATTTAATAAGAAAAGATGTTAGAAGTACTTTCTTTGAATCTAATAAAGAAATTTTTGACAAAATTTATAAAGTAAATAAGCAAAAAAGAATAATTAATTTTGCAAACGAAAATTCATTAGATCAAGAGACTTTTAACGAGAGAATATCTTTACTATTAGATCCTCAAACATGTGGACCCTTGTTGATTAGTTGCAATCGTAAATATGAAAATGTTCTAAAGAATAAATGGTACAAGGTTGGAGAGGTTGTAAAAATGTAATTAATTTCTATTTAATTTGTCAATTTCCAAATATCTTAATCTTTTGATTTCCTTTCCCATCTCCTTCCCTGGATCCCATCCTTCTTTTTTTAATGTTTCTCCATCTTTTTTTGATTTTATGAATTTGTAAATAAATAACCACTTAAACAATTTACGCCAGTATGGTCCTCCATCACAAATTAATAATTTGACTGTCTCATCATTAAGGTTTCTGTCCTCAATAAATTCTGTCCAACTTGATGGAGAAAATTGATTGAAATTTTTTTGGTTTGTATTAAATATCTTTTTGATATTTATATAATCTTCTAATATTCTTATCTCACTATTATTTACCAAAAATCTTTGACATGCTTTTTCTAAATCTTCTGAATCTTTTAATAAGTAAAGCATATGATTTCCCTTTAACTTCTTAATCCAATTTAGTCCTCTTAAAAATCTTTTATCGACTTTAATATTTTCATTTAATATTGAGATGATTTCCCATTTATGAATTATCGAAATCACATTAGTCAAATTATCGTGTTTGCATATTTCAGCTAGTTCCATCCTTATTCGTATGCCTAGTGCAGGAGGGTAAATCATTTTCTGATGAGTTTCTGAACTTTTCCATGGCCATTGTCTAACTGTTTCTTGAGATTGTTTGAGGGAATTATTTGAAATATTGAAATCTAACCTTGAAGCATATTTTGCACATCTAATTAATCTACTTGGATCTTCTGAAATGCTATTACTGTGAAGTAAGTTCAATCTTTTACTTTTTATATCAGAAATTCCTCCATAAAGATCATAGATTTTCCTTGTCGAGACCTCGAAGGCTATTGAATTTATAGTGAAATCTCTCCTCTTAAGATCCTCCTCAATAGTACTTTTATTTACTGTGGGATTTAATCCTGGAGCAGAATAAATTTCTTTTCTTGCAGAAGCAATATCAATTTTATAGTCATTAATATTTATTTCTACAGTATTGTATAAATTAAATTCCTTGATTAAACATAAATCTACATTTACAATATTTTTTTTTATAAATTTTGCAAGAGAAATAGAGGATCCTTCAATAACAAGATCAATATCTACAGGTTTAGAAAACGATTTTTTGTGGAATTTACTAATTAGTAAATCTCTTAAATAACCGCCAACAAAAGCTACTTTAGTATTGTTACTAGATTCTATGTATTTAGTAATTAGGTTATATAGATTAAATGGAGTTTTGATTAATTCCCCTTGGATGTAATCAGAGATATCGTTCATGAGTTTTAACTTACATAACGAATTGGAGCTAATCTGGGATCTAGAATTTTACTTCCTTTATCACCAAATTTTACTGCTAAAGATATTTTTTCCCCACTCCCAAAAATATGTATGATTTCACCTTTCCCAAACTTTGAGTGAATTAGCATATCTCCAACTATCCAGCTTTTCCCTTTACTGGGACCTGAATATAATTTCCTTACTGCATTTATTGGTTTGTTAACAAATTCATTTGGATCTTTTCGATCAACTCTAGTTAAACGATCAAGATGCCAATCTCTTCTAATTGAAGCACCACCAGTTTGTGGTAATTCGCCATCAATTAAATCTTCAGGTATTTCCGAAAGAAATATTGAAGGAATTGTTGCTTCACGTATGCCACCCCATAATCTTCTTTCTCTGGCATGACTTAAGAAAACTCTTTCTTTAGCTCTAGTAATACCTACATAGCATAATCTTCTTTCCTCTTCAAGAAGTGAAGGAGTATCTATTGATCTATGGCTAGGGAAGAGACCTTGTTCTAGCCCAGTGATAAAAACATTTTGAAATTCTAAACCTTTACTATTATGCAGAGTCATGAGAGTTACAGAGTTAGGATTATTTTTCTTCGTATCATTATCAGTTGTTAAGGCTGCTGTAGAAAGAAATCCCTCTACATCTCCACTTTCTGTTTCTTCTTCATATTGAGTTGCTGCATTAATTAGTTCTTGTAAATTATTTCTTCTATCTTCAGATTCTTCAGTCCCACTAGAGAGCAAGTCACTTAAATAACCACTTTTTTCTAATATAAGTTGTAGTAGTTGAGCGGGACCTGAATTTTCTAGATAACACAGTAGATCATTCATAATTTCAGTAAATTTATTAATTCCTTTTGATGATCTGCCTATCGTTTCTTCAAGACTTTCCTTATCATTAAGAACCTCCCATAATGGGATATTTAACCTATTAGATAGTTCATTAAGTTTTTGAATAGTAGTCTTACCAATCCCTCTTCTAGGAACATTTATGATTCTTAAAAGACTAACGTTATCTGAAGAATTAACCAGAACTTTCAAATATGCTATTACATCTTTAATTTCTCTTCTATCATAAAAACGCAATCCTCCAAAAATTCTATAAGGAATGCGCCATCTTACAAGAGATTCTTCTAGTACTCTCGACTGAGCTCTGGTTCGATATAAAATTGCAAAATTTTTCCAAATTGGTTTTTGATTATAGTTATTGAGTGATTTTATTTTATTGGTAATTGCTTCTGCCTCGGAAATTTCATCATCACAGCTGAGTAACGTTAAAAGTTCCCCTTTTTCTTTAGTAGCCTTTAAAACTTTGTCAATTCTTTCAGAGTTGTTTTCAATTAGTGAGTTTGCAGCATCAAGGATATTGGAAGATGACCTATAATTTTCTTCTAATTTAATTAAAGATGATTTTGTCTCGTCGTTAATTGAAGTTTTAAAATCTTCTTGAAAACCAATTAAAATTCTGAAGTCAGCTGCTCTGAAACTATAAATACTTTGATCAGCATCCCCAACTACAAAAATTGACCTATCTTGCCAATTGAAGAATTTTTTTGGTTCAGTATTTCCAGCCGTAATTAATTTTATAAGTTCATATTGTGTTCTATTTGTATCTTGATATTCGTCAACTAAAATATGTTTAAATCTTTTGTGCCAGTAATTTCTGACTATATCATTTTGCCTCAATAAGAAAACAGGCAAAAGTAAAAGATCATCAAAGTCTAAAGAATTATTTTTTGAGAGCGAAATCCTATATCTCTTGTATGCTTCTGCAACTGTTTTATCAAAACTATTATCTGCTTTTTCTAAAAGATCATTAGAAGTTAAGCATTGATTTTTAGCATTACTTATTAATCTTTTAATCTTTTTGGGATCATATCTTTTTGGGTCAAGATTCATATCTTGACTGATAATTTCTTTTACTAATGTTTGAGAATCTGTTTCATCATAAATTGAAAATTGTCTTGTCCATTTTAGGCCTTCTGGATCAGTATATTTTTCAATATCGTATCTCAGAAGTCTTGAAAATAAGGAATGGAAAGTACCGATCCAAAGGTTCTGAAGCCTCTCTTGGTGAACGTTTGTTCTTAATTGATTTTGATCAATTTCTTTGAGAGTTGTCCAAGGCTGACCAAATTGATTAAAAGCTAATTCTTGGGCCAGAAGAACCTCTAATCTTGCTTTCATTTCTTTCGCAGCTTTGTTAGTGAAAGTGACTGCGAGAATGTTATAGGGATCTATAGAGTTATTTTCAATAAGATTTGCAATTCTGTGTGTAAGAGCTTTAGTTTTCCCGCTACCTGCACCTGCTACAACTAATAGTGGTCCATAAACATGTTTTACTGCTTGAAGTTGTTGATTGTTTAGGGACTTAAAAAGGAAATTGTTGGTTTGAGTCACTTTTGGAAGGGCTTTTCAAAAATCAGACTTTACTATGAGATTCAGATTCAGTTTCTAAATCTTCTAACGCTTTTTTTAAATTTATAAGTTCATTATTGTTATTAATTATTTCTTCAAATTTATTTTGAGGCATCTTTAATTTCATACTTCTGTCTAGAATTTCTTTTTCCAATCTTTTTTTATATGAGGAAATAAGTTTCTTTGATAATTTTAAATCCTGTTTATCCAAAACTTTATTAAAAATGTATTTTTATATTAGCGGAAAAAAATTTTTTATTTGAATTATTTGAACTATCACTTTGGAATGAAGTTATTAATTAAGAAGCGTTGCGTTAAGTTTGAAATTGTATTGTTTTTAATAGCTTTGTATTATTCTTAAGGTCGGTCTTTAAATTTTTACTTCAGGAATGTCAGTTTCAAAGAATAATCAACTATTGTCCGCCGATAAGAAATTAAATGATTTAAGCAATATAAAAGAATTTATTAATAGTGCAAACTCAAGATTAGATGCAATAAGCTCAATTACTAATAATTCACATGCAATTGCAGCAGACGCTGTAACAGCAATGATTTGCGAAAATCAAGATTCACTTAATTCAAAAGTATCTTTAAATACAACTAACAAGATGTCAGTTTGCTTAAGAGATGGAGAAATAATCCTAAGGATTGTTGCTTATCTTTTAATTTCTAATGACGAATCAGTTTTAGAAAAAAGTTGTTTGAAGGATCTTAAAAATACTTATCTTGCTCTTGGGGTACCTTTAAGAAATGCAAGAAGGGTTTTTCAATTAATGCGAGATGCAACTATCTCTGATTTGAATTCAACAGTTAATAATATGAGTGGAAACAAAGGCTTTCTTCCTAAATTAATATCTGAAACAGAGTTTCAATTTGAAAGGATAATTAATCTTTTAAACTAGCTAAATTCCTTATCTCTGAAGTATGTGAAGTCTGTATAACTGAGTTATTTTCAAGATTTCTAATAGTAGAAAATCTGGATCTTACATGAGTGGATAAAAAGGAAATTCTTTCTTCAGAAACTGTTGATTTATAAATAGTTTTAATGTGTAAATTATTTTGTTCATCAACAATATAATTGGATGATGAAATAAAGGATTCTGTATAACCTTTATTTCTTAGAACAATTCCTGAATTTTCATCTTTGGGTAAAAAAATCAGAATAGTTTCATCTCCCTCACTCGTAAAATTATCTTCCCAATCACTAATAGCTTGCCAGTTTATAGAAATGGCTATGCTCTCTAGGTTTAAACTGAATTTATAATTTTTAAAAATTTCAACGACTTTTTTATTTTTTTTGTTGATATGTTTTATATATATTTTACTAGTTGAGTTTTCAAATTCCTGAAAAGCTAAAGTGTGAGAACTTCTAATAGATTTCCACTCTCCTAAACTTTTATCAATAAATTGATTAATTATTGTTAGATTCTTCTTCAAGTTTATCTTCTACGGAATGATTTTCTGCTTTTTGTATCATTCTTACCATTGAATCTACCATTAATCTCTTTGCAGAAGTTACTTTTAGTCCAGAAGGAGTAGTTGATATTTGTTCTCCAGGGCGATCATATGAAGTTGGTCTAAATGGAGTCATCTAATAACTTTAAAAATTAATCGATTTCTATTCTTGCATGAATCATTATTTATATAGTTATTGTTTGCGAAAATGTCATATCTTTCGTCTTTGATTACAGAATTATCAACTGTTTTGTTATTTAGGCATTTTATTTTTTGCTAATCCTGAAATAGTCGCCAAAGCAAACATTCCTAATAGAGCAATCCCTAGAAATAATCCTGCTCCCTGGCTAACTCCAGCTCCTACTGCTACTAGTATAGAATCACTGATTAGAAGACTTATTAATAATGCAGGAGTAAATATTTTCCAGCGAGTTCCTCCAATACCAATTGCGTAGCTTAGAAAATCAAAAAGGCCAGTCATTAGTAGACCTGTCATAAGAAAGAAATTTTCTTCTAGCTGGTTTTGATTAAAACTTTCAATCTTTTGCATTGCTTTCGGGCCTACTAAATTACGTACAGGAACCCGACCATAATTTCTTGCGATAAAGAAAGCAGCTTGGCAAAAAACGATATCAGAAAAGATTATTGTCATGTATCCTTTTTGAAATCCTAGTAATGAACCAGCTAGCAGAGAATAAGCTGAACTTGGAAGGGCAGGTAAAATAATACTTACTCCTCTGAGTATGAATATTCCAAAAGGAGCCCAAATCCCCATACTTTCTATTTTGTTCCTTAGAGGTTCAATCCCGTAATTTTGGATTAAATAAATCAATATTATAAATATTGCTATAAAAAAAACTACTGAGAGAAATTTCTGTATTTTATTCATTATTTTTCTTATAAATTATTGGAAGTAAATTCTTAATTTAATATTTGATTCTATCTATAATAGAAATACTAATCAATTAAAATTTTTACAAATTTTTAATCTTATATTTACTCCCGATAAAAGATTTTTTGTATTTCAGACGTATTAATGCTTAATTCTAAAAATAAATTTAATTCAATATTTATCCGAAATAGCTTTAGTTTTGTCCTTTCGATAATCGTTTCCTTGAGTATCTCAATAAAGCAATCACATGCTCTGCATCATGAATGGGTTGGAGTTCCTAAAAGTGAATATGGAGAACAGTTATGGGATAGAGAAAGTATTAAAAGAAATGAGGATGGTTCTGTGAGAGTACTGAGTAAATTTATTCCCAAAACAAAAAACGAAATTACTAAGGATATACTCTATACAATGGATATAAATTGTTTTGAGAAATCATTTAGAGACGTTGATGTCTCCATAGATGAAGTAAATAGTAATTTCAATGATTTAGCTGATTGGCAAGATCCAAATGGAGATACCCTGATTTTGGGTGTTATAGGTCAAGTCTGCAGAGTAGAAAAATAAAAATCCCAAATTGTAAGAATAAAAAAAAGTTTCTACATGCCTATAAAAATATAAAACCCTGTCTTTGACAGGGTTTTAAAGGTGCCAGGACCCAGATTTGAACTGGGGACACGGCGATTTTCAGTCGCCTGCTCTACCAACTGAGCTATCCCGGCTCTAACCTATATACTCTAAATTACGATGTGTAGTTTGTGAAACCCTTTTCATTAAAAATTTTATATCTTCATCAAATATCCCAAAAACTATTATTTTGCATTAATCGCTAATAAGGCAGTGCCAAATGAAGTAGTTTTTTTGCATGAAACTATTGGTATATTGATAATTTTTTCTCTTATTTTCCTCCATTGTGGGTTTTCTGAACCTCCACCAATAGTAATAATTTTTTTTGGAAGTGAACCTGTTAGTTCGCCAAGTTTTTCCCATCCTTTCAATTCGATCTTGGCTAGCCCCTCGAATAATGCATGTAAATAAAGTGAGTCGCTTACTGGCCTTGGATCAAGTATAGGCTCTAAATTAGCATTATTGACAGGAAATCTCTCTCCTTTACTATTAAGAGGTAAAAGATTTAAAGAAGTATTTTTCGATGGATTAATTTGTCGACTGAGCTCCTTTATTTCTAAATCAGAAAAGAACTGAGACAAGATACCGCATCCTGAATTTGATGCTCCACCACATATCCAATCGCCGTTTACTCTATGAATTGTAATTCCCTTTTTTTTTATAGGGTTATCAATAATTTTTTTAACTACGATAGTTGTTCCTAAAACAGTGAGACCATCTTTTTTGCCTAAACCTGCAGCTATTAAACCTGCATTAGAGTCAGTGGTGCGAGAATATCAATAATTAATCCTCATAAGAAATTAGTATATTCAAATTCAGTTCCTTATTCATACAGCTTTAAAAATCCAAATTCTTGGATCAATTCTTGTGAGAATCTCATAGCAAGTTTACCAATTGAGGTGAAAATTAACCTTAATAAATTAGCTATCTCCGGCACTTCAGGAACTTTAACAGCATCAAATTTGCAAGGAGAGCCGCTAGGAGAAGCAATACCTTATGACCAAGCATGTAGCGAAAATAATATCCTTCTTGAATCCTTAACTTCAGGAGAAGATCATCTGCGAACTCCATACAGTAGTCTTGCTAAGGCATTAAAACTA